>NZ_CP049107.1:0-323750 GCF_011044255.1 Rhizorhabdus phycosphaerae | reverse complement strand
GGACCCGACCATGCCGGCGATCAGGATACGCAGCCAGATCGTCCGGATCGGCGGGGAATGCATGATGAATCTTATGCCCGAGATGATCGCACGCCCGAGAGCCTCGGGCGGGAGCCGGTGCTTTTCCGGCTTGCGGCGCCAGAAATACATCGTCGCGAGCATCGGCAGATAGGCGATCGCGTTGAGCAGGAAGGCCGACACGACCCCCGCAACCGCCACCAGCAGCCCGCCCACGGCGGGACCGAAGCTGCGCGCGACGTTGTAGCTGATCGAATTGAGCGCGATCGCCTGGGGCAGGATTTCCTTCGGAACCTGTTCGCCGACCGACGCCTGCCAGGCGGGGGTGAACAGGGCCATGCCCGTTCCCACCATGGTGCAGAACAGCAGCAGCAGGGCGGGCGTCAGCATGTCGAACAGGGTAACCAGCGTCAGCCCCGCAGCGCCGCCCAGCATGATGCCCAGCGCTGCCAGCGCGACCTTGCGCCGGTCATAGCTGTCGGCGATCGCTCCGGCCGGAAGAGACAGCAGAACGATCGGCGCGAACGTCGCCGTCTGCACCAGGGCAACCATGTCGGCCCGCCCGGTCAGTCTGGTCATCGCCCAGGCCGCGCCGACATTCTGAATGAGCTGACCGAAGTTGGACAGGACGCTGGACGTCCAGACGCGGCGAAACAGGACATGACGCAGCGGTGCGAACGTCCCGCCTTGCCGCGTTGCCGCATCCGCCATCCTGTCCGTCCTCCCCTTGTCCCGTCCCCCTTAAAGGCAGGGAACCGCAAGGGGTCAACCGCTTAGGGCGCGATCACCGATGCCATCGGCAAAGCGTCAGTGGCGGAAATGGCGCATCCCGGTGAAGACCATGGCGAGCCCCGCCTCGTCGGCGGCCGCGATCACCTCCGCGTCGCGGATCGAGCCGCCCGGCTGGATGACCGCCGTAGCACCGGCTTCAACTGCGGCGAGCAATCCGTCAGCGAAGGGGAAGAACGCATCCGATGCGACCGCCGACCCGATGGTACGGGGTGCCGACCAACCAGCCTTCTCGGCCGCATCCTTGGCCTTCCACGCCGCGATCCGCGCGGATTCGAGTCGGTTCATCTGGCCGGCACCGACACCAGCGGTCGAGCCGCCCTTGGCATAGACGATCGCGTTCGACTTCACATGCTTCGCGACGGTCCACGCGAACAGGCAGTCCGTAAGCTCTTGCTCGGTCGGAGCTCGCTTGGTGACGACCTTCAGCTGATCGCGCGTGATCCGACCGTTGTCGCGCGACTGGACCAGCATGCCACCGGCGATGCTCTTGACGGTCAAACCGGCGCGCGCGGGATCGGGCAGTTCGCCGGTCAGCAGCAGACGCAGGTTCTTCTTCTTTGCGAAGACCGCCTTGGCGTCGTCATCGGCATCGGGCGCCGCGACGACCTCCGTGAAGATGCCGCTGATCGCCTCGGCGGTCTTGCCGTCGAGCGGACGGTTGACCGCGATGATCCCGCCGAATGCCGACACGCTGTCGCAGGCGAGCGCGGCTTCATAGGCCTCGATCAGCGTATCGGCGCTGGCAACGCCGCAGGGGTTGGCATGCTTCACGATCACCACGGTCGGCGGGCCGTCGCGGAACTCGCTGACCAGCTCCAGCGCCGCATCGGCATCGTTGTAATTGTTGTAGCTGAGTTCCTTGCCCTGGATCTGGGTCGCCTGCGCGATCCCGCGCGCGCCGCCGCCGAAGGGCAGATAGAGCGCCGCCTGCTGATGCGGGTTCTCGCCATAGCGCAGCGTCTCCGCCAGGCGAACGGGGATGGACATCGTCGCGGGCAGCGTCTCGCCCTGATCGACTTCCGCGAACCAGGAAGAGATCATTCCGTCATAGGCCGCCGTCGCCGCGAACGCCTTGGCGGCGAAGCGCTTGCGCATCGCGAAGCTGGTGACACCGCCGGTCGCGATTATCTCGGCATAGTCGGCCGGATCGGTGGCGATCGTGACATAGGCATGGTTCTTGGCAGCCGAGCGGACCATCGACGGACCGCCGATGTCGATATTCTCGATGATCTCGTCGCGCCCGGCGCCCTTGGCGACAGTCTGGGCGAAAGGATAGAGATTGACGACGACGAGATCGATGCCGCCGATGCCGTGATCGCTCATGGCGCGGGCATGCTCTGGATCGTCGCGAACGCTCAGCAGCCCGCCATGGACCATCGGGTGCAGGGTCTTGACGCGGCCGTCCATCATCTCCGGAAAGCCGGTGATGTCCGACACGTCCTTGACCTCGAGGCCCGCGTCGCGCAGCGCCTTGGCGGTGCCGCCGGTCGAGACGAGCTCCACGCCCCATGCCGCCAGCGCCTGGCCGAGTTCGACCAGACCGCTCTTGTCGGACACCGAAAGCAGCGCGCGGCTGATCTTCACCTGGTCCGGGGCCGGCGTCGTGGGAGTCTTCATGAGAGGTCTGTCCTGCTGCGGTGATCGGGAATCGCGGCCCCGTTAAGCGATCGCTCGGACAATTGCCACCCCGGCCGCGCTCAGACCGTCTCCCTGCCCCCGACAGCGCACGGAACGAGGGGGAGTTCGATCTCGAAAGCGGCCCCTCTGGTCTGGCTCTCATCGAGCCGCAATGATCCGCCCAGCTGGGTCACGATCGCCTTGGCGATGGAAAGCCCCAGGCCTGTCCCCGGCTGCCGCGTCAGGCCGCGCGTGTGGGGAGACTGGGCGAACCGGTCGAAAAGGCGCGCGCGGAAATCTTCGGGAATACCGGGCCCGTTGTCGCTGACCCGGATCAGGACCGATCGATCGGTCGCACGCAGCGACACACGTACGACCTCCCCCGAGGGCGAGAATTTCGCGGCGTTCGAGACCAGGTTGGTGACCGCCTGGAACAGCCTGTCCGGGTCGGTCCGGGTCATGACCGGCGCCGCCGGCAGATCCAGACCCAGCTTCACCTCCGCCTGAGAGGCATAAGGCAGGTTCTGCGCCACCACGTCACGGAGCAGAAGTCCGACATCCGCATCCGCATAACAATATTCGAGCTGGCCCGAATCCATGCGATCGAGATCGAGCAGATCGTCGACCAGACGCTTCAGCCGTCCCGCGTTCCGCGCGGCGACGTCGACCAGCGACGACGCCGTGTCGGGCAATTCCCCCGCCGTCCCATTGGCGAGCAGGCCCAGTGCTCCGGAGATCGAGGTGAGCGGCGTGCGCAGTTCATGGCTGACCGTCGAAACGAACTGCTGCTTGAGACTGACGATGTCCTGGAGCTCCTTGCGGGCACGATTGGCGTCTTCTTCCGCAATCCGGCTGAATCCGACGGCGATCGGCCCGACCAGAAGATGCGCGACGAGCATGTCTTCCTCGGTGAAGGCCGCCACCGTCGGCGCATGATATTTCAGCGTACCGGCCATGCTTCCGCGATGGGGAATGGGTACGACGATCATCGACCGCAAACCTACTTTTCGACAGGCTTGGCGGTTCACCCGCGGGTCGGTCTCGGAATCGTCGCAGCGCTGCGGCTGTCCTGTCAGCACGCTGAGGCCGGAAAGGCTCGAATTGAGCGAGAGCCGCATTCCGACCAGATGGGCCGATGCCCCGCTTGCCGCCGCATAGACGAGCTGGTCGCCATCAAGCAGTTCGATCACCGCCCCGTTTGCCACCGGCATCACCGACAGTTCGCAGACGATCGCATCGAGAACAGCAGACAGACTTCCGCCCTCGCGTGCGATCGCCTCCTGTATCGCTATCAGACCGCGAAAGCGTCCGATGTCCATCTAGCCCAGCCTCGCCCATTCATTCTCTTGGAATGGTCGGGCGAGGCTATAGCCGAAAGGCGTCTCAACAACTACGTGATGGCCCGTAGTGGCCGGCGTTCGTTCAGCCGAGCGACTTGATCGCCGAACGGCCCGCATAGACCGCCACCGGGCCCAGCTCTTCCTCGATCCGGATCAGCTGGTTGTACTTCGCCAACCGGTCCGAGCGCGCGAGGCTGCCGGTCTTGATCTGTCCGCAATTGGTGGCAACCGCCAAGTCGGCGATCGTCGAATCCTCGGTCTCACCCGACCGGTGCGACATCACGGCGGTATAGCCGGCGCGCTGGGCGAGGCTGACCGCCTCGAGCGTTTCGGACAGGGTGCCGATCTGGTTGACCTTGACCAGCAGCGAATTGGCGAGGCCATCCTTGATGCCCTGCGCCAGGCGCTTCGGGTTGGTCACGAACAGATCGTCGCCGACCAGCTGGCAGCGATTGCCGATCTTGTCGGTCAGGATCTTCCATCCCGCGAAGTCATCCTCGCCCATGCCGTCCTCGATCGAGACGATCGGATAGCGGGCGACGAGATCGGCGAGATAGTCGGCCATCTCCTCGGGCGACCGCTTCACGCCCTCGCCATGGAAGTCGTAAACGCCGTTCTTGAAAAACTCGGTCGCGGCGCAGTCGAGCGCGAGCACGACATCCTCGCCGGGCTTGTAGCCGGCCTTCTCGATCGACTGCATGATGAAGTCGAGTGCGTCGGGCGCCGAGGCAAGGTTCGGCGCAAAACCGCCCTCGTCGCCGACCGCAGTCGCGAGGCCCTTGTCGTGCAGCGCCTTTTTCAGCGTGTGGAAGATCTCCGAGCCGCAGCGCACCGCCTCGATCAGGCTGTCCGCGCCGACCGGCATGATCATGAATTCCTGGAAGTCGATGGGATTGTCGGCATGGGCGCCGCCATTGATGATGTTCATCATCGGCACCGGCAGCACCTGTGCCGAAACGCCGCCGACATAGCGATAGAGCGGCAGCGAGCGCGCATCGGCTGCGGCCCGGGCGACCGCCAGGCTCGCGCCCAGGATGGCGTTGGCCCCCAGGCGCCCCTTGTTCGCGGTGCCGTCCAGCTCGATCATCCGTGCGTCGACTTCGCCCTGATCCTCGGCTTCCATGCCGAGAATGGCGTCCGCGATCTCGCCGTTGACCGCTTCGACTGCAGTCTCGACGCCCTTGCCCAGCCAGCGCGACTTGTCGCCATCGCGCTTCTCGACAGCCTCATAGGCACCCGTCGAAGCGCCCGAGGGAACCGCTGCGCGGCCGAAGCTGCCATCCTCGAGGGTGACGTCGACCTCGACCGTGGGATTGCCCCGGCTGTCGATGATCTGGCGGGCGTGGACGTCGACGATGGCGGTCATGCTGGCGCGTACCTCTGTTGATGGACGTTATGATGCGCGCGCTCTATCCGCGCCGCCCCCGTTAGGCAAATATGAAGTCGTTTCGGGACTGGTAAAGGAACGCAATCCGTCCCATCTGGTTCTTAGGCCATATGTTTTGATGGAGACGATCGACATGGCGACCGACGAAACCGGAAACGGCACTGCGTTCGAAAGCGCCCGCAAGGCGTTTGCGGACACCGCCGCGAGCTTCTCCGAACAGGCGGGCTCGAAGGTCAAGGATTATACGCTGCAGGGCAAGGATCGCGCGGTCGAGGCGCTCGACAATGTCGCAAGTCTGGTCGGCGATGCCGCCGAACAGGTCAGCGAACGCCTGGGCGAACAATATGGCGGCTATATCCGCCAGGCTGCGGACGCGGTCGAGGGACTGGCGTCCAACCTGCGCGACAAGGATGCGGATGAGCTGATCGACGATGCGCGTAACATCGTGCGGTCGTCGCCGGCCATCGCGATCGCCGCAGCGGCCGCCGTCGGCTTCGTTCTGGCCCGTGTGGTCAAGTCGGGCCTGACGCCCCGCGCCCAGAACGACGCGACCGGCACGGAGCCGTCGACGGCGCCGACCGAAGCGGCCAAGCCGGTGCGCAAATCGAGCGCGACCAAGTCTGCAACCGCAACGGGCGCAGCCAAGACCGCAACGCCGCGTCGCGCGGCTGCCAAGAAGCCGACGTCCGAGACGGAGACTGCTGCGGCCACCACGGCAGTCGAGCCCGTGACGCCTACGACGGCGACCGACGACGATACGCCGCCAGCAGTCTGATCCGTTGACGCAGGGGCAGGGACAAGAGAGGGAGCCGGTCGGCGCGGTGCTTGCGCGCGTCGTCGAGGACGGGCGCGCCATGGTCAAGGCGGAGCTCGCCCTGGCGCGCACCGATTTCTATCGTCGCCTAGGGAGAGCCCGCACAGGTGCTGCTCTGCTGCTGGTCGGCGCGATCATGGGCCAAGCGGCTGCGGTCACCGCGCTCGTCACCCTGTCCTTCGTTCTGACCCCCTGGGTCGGCCGACTGGGAGGAGCAGCGATATCTGTAGCGCTGGGGATCGGCATCGCGCTGCTCGCTATCCGGGCAGGCGTCCGCAAGCTGATGCTGGTCGTCGAAGACCCCGACGATGACGAACTGGTCGAGGCAACGACCAAGGCCAGTCCGATCGACGAGCTGTTCGAGAAGGTTCGGCAAAAGGCGCATGCGGCGAGGAACCAGCTGGTAGCGACGGTCGGCGAAGCCCAGGCGCGGCTGCACCCTCAGATGCTGATCGCTGACCTGGCCGACATCGTGGTCGATCAGGCACAGCGCGCCAGCAACGCTGCGATGGATGCCGTGCGCCGCCGGCCCGTCCGTTCGGGCGCCGCATTGGTCGGGCTGGTGCTGATGCTGGCGGGACCGTCGCTCTATCGGGCCTATGTCCGGTTGTCCGGCGCAACTCGTGCGGGCGCGGGGAGTTTCAAGACATCGAGCAGGAAAGCGTCCGGCACCGGCCGGACAGAGGAGACCAAGCCATGACGAACGAGAAGACATCGGGCGAAGCCGGGTCGAAGCTTCGCGGGCGCGCCGCCGAGGCCCGCGCCTTTGCCGAGGATCAGCTGCGCCGGACGAGCGAAGTCGCGCGCCAGGCCGGCCACCGCGCCGCCGATCAGGTCGACGCCTTTCCCGTCGCTGCGCTGGTGGGCGGTCTGGCCGTCGGTGCCGTCCTTGGCGCCATGCTGCCGCGCACGCGTCAGGAAGAGCAGTTGCTGGGGACGATCGGCGAGACGATCGCCGACCGCGCCCGGGAGGCGGTCGCCGCCGCCCGCGACGCAGGTCAGGAAAAACTGAGCGAGCTGGGTATCAGCTCCGATGCCGCGGGCAAGCAGGTCGGGCGATTGATCGGATCGATCGCCGAAGTGGCCGAGACCGCCGGCTCGGCCGCCGTCGACGCGGTTCGCAAATAACGCCTCTTACCCTCAGGCGGCCCAGGCCGATGCCTGCGCCACCGTAACGGTTCAAACCGCGTTCATCGCCGGTCCGCTACACCGCGTGTCACTGGCGAAGACGCCTATGGAGATGATTGATATGAAGACGTTCGCGCTGCCGCTGGCAGCAACCCTCCTTGGTGCGATTGCCGTCGCAGCGCCCATCATGCCTGCACAGGCCGCCGTCGTGGCCAATCAGGACGCCGGGACGTTCATCTCGTCTCTTGGCACCGAGGCCTTTGCCGTGCTGAAGACCGGCAACAAGGCGGTTGTCCGGACCAAGTTCCGCGAACTTCTGTCCCAGCACTTCGCCATCGATGCGATCGGCGAGCGGCTTATCCGACGCTGGAACAACCAGATCACGCCCGAGCAGAAGGCTGCCTACAAGGCCGCAATCCCGACCTTCATCATCGGGACCTATTCGGACAATCTGTACGACTATGCCAATGCGTCGATGAAGGTGATTCGCACCGCGCCCGCGGGTAGTGGTTTCAACGTCGTGACGCAGGTCCAGAAGCCCGGCGCGGCGCCGATCAGCGCAGTCTGGTCTGTGGCGAAGGTCGGTCCGGCCTTCAAGGTTACCAACCTGACGGTGGCGAACATCAATCTCGCCGTGACGCAGGGACAGGATTTCGACGCCATCATCCAGCGCAAGGGAATCGACGGGCTGATTGCGATGATGAAGTCCCGAAGCTAAGAAAAATGCAACGCGCGAGGATCATGCTTCAAAACATCGCCGTTCTTCGACAGGAGCAGGAGCCAGGCTTCGTCTGTTTGACGATCAACGGAGATATTCGATGAGCAAGATCCATCTGGTTTTCGGCGGGCGGGTCAAAGACCCCCAGACGCTCGAGTTCGAGGATCTCGGCAAGATCGACGTGGTGGGTTTCTTCGAGGACTATAAGTCCGCCGAAAAGGCCTGGCGCGGCGCCGCACAGCGGACGGTCGACGATGCCGAGATGAAATATGTGGTGGTCCACCTCCACAAGCTGCTCGAACCCGGCCTCGAGTGACGGACACGCCACCATGGGATGAACAAGGGCGGGCTCGCGAGAGCCCGCCTTTTTTTGTTCAGGTCGCGGATGGGCGATGCTTGGTCATAAGCCCGACCACGGCGAGACCGGCGAGGAACCCGCCAACATGGGCGCCCACCGCGATGGCCATGCCCATATCGATGAAGGCGAACCCCATCAGGAACTGGACTCCGACCCAGGCAGCGGCGAGCCACAGCGTATTGACCAGCGCAGCGATACGCGGATGCGCCAGCAATATCTTCGGACGACCGAACAGCAGCGCATAAGCCCCGAACAGTGCTGAGATGGCGCCGCTCGCACCGATCATCGGACCCGTGCTGCCCGGATCAAGGAGATATTGCCCCAGCGCTGCTGCATAGGCGCCGAGGATATAGAGCAGAACGAGGCCCACAGGCCCGACCACCGCTTCGACCATGCGTCCGCAGAACAGCAGCATCAGCATGTTGAAGCCCAGATGCAGCAGCCCGCCATGAAGAAGCGTAGCCGTCAGCGGGGTGACCCATGCCGGCAGGGCTCCGGGCAACTCGGCGCCGGAGAAGCGGGCCGGGACGAAGCCGCCGACCAGATCCACCGCGACGCCGTTGCCCAGTAACGAGGTCACGAGGAAGGCCGCAACGGTCAGAAGCGCGATACCGTTGGTGGCCCGCGCGGACGGCACCGTCACAGCGAGCGCGCGATCAGATGAACTCGATCTTCGAGACGAGGTAGAAGCGATCGCCCGAAGGCACTGTCACCTCGACCTCGTCATCGACGCGCTTGCCGATGAGAGCCCGGCCGAGCGGCGAATTATAGGAGATCTTGCCGGTCTTGGCATCGGCCTCGGTCTGGCCGACGATCTGATAGCGGACCGGCTTCTCGTCGTCGTCGAGCAACGTCACCGTCGCGCCGAAAACGATCTTGTCTCCCGAAAGCTGGGTCGGGTCGATGACCTGGGCACGGCTCAACCGGTCCTCGATGTCGGCGATGGACGCCTCGATCTGGCCCTGGCGTTCCTTGGCGGCATGATATTCCGCATTTTCGGAGAGGTCGCCATGGGCGCGCGCCTCTTCGATCGCATCGATGATGAGTGGCCGCTCGGCTTTCAGGCGAGTGAGCTCTTCCTCGAGCATCTTCTGCCCTTCCGCCAGCATCGGCAACTTATCAACGCCCGCCATCGTGCTTCAAATCCTTCGCAAAAATACCGCGGCCGGACGACCCCGGCCGGGCCGCCCGCACTGAACTCCACCGATGCAGGGATCAGGCGCGCGAAGCGGAATAATAGGATTGAAGTGATCGCACTTCAAGCTTGCGCTCCCGCAATGCGCCGATTGCCTCTGCTGCAGCGACGCTTGCCGCTGCCGTCGTGAAATAGGGCACACGCCCGTAAAGCGCCGACGTCCGGATCGCCTTCGAGTCCAGCAGCGATTGCCAGCCCTCGGTGGTGTTGAAGATCAGGTCGACGTCGCGGTCGACGATACGATCGACGATGTTCGGCCGCCCCTCGCGCATCTTCAACACGGTTTCGATCGGCAGCCCCTGATCGGCGAGGAACTTTGCGGTCCCGCCGGTGGCGAGGATGGTGAAGCCCATGTCGACGAGCTTTCGTACCGCGGGCAGGATATGCTTCTTGTCGCTATCCTTGACCGAGACGAACGCCGTCCCGCCGAGCGGCAGCTTGGTCCCTGCCCCCAGCTGCGCCTTGGCAAAAGCCGTTCCGAAATCGCTATCGATTCCCATAACTTCGCCGGTAGACTTCATTTCCGGGCTAAGCACAGGGTCGACACCGGGGAAGCGGGCAAAGGGGAAAACAGCCTCCTTCACCGCGATATGGCCTACGTCGAGATCGATCGCGGGCAGTGCGGCGAGTTTCTCGCCCGCCATCACCCGGGCCGCGATCTTTGCGATCGGCTGCCCGATCGCTTTCGCGACGAAAGGAACCGTACGGCTGGCGCGGGGATTGACCTCGATCAGATAGACCGCGCCGTCCTTGACCGCATATTGGACGTTCATCAGCCCACGAACATGCAGCGCCCGCGCGAGCAAGTCGGTCTGGCGGCGGATTTCCTCGATGATGTCCTGCGGCAGGTTATAGGGCGGCAACGTGCAGGCGCTGTCGCCCGAATGGACCCCTGCCTCCTCGATATGCTGAAGCACGCCCGCCACGACCACATCGTCGCCGTCGCAGATCGCATCGACATCGACCTCCACCGCGTCGCGCAGATACTGATCGATGAGAACTGGTGAATCGCCAGACACTTGCACCGCAGTCGTGATATATTGTTCGAGCTGCGCAGGATCCTCGACGATCTCCATCGCCCGCCCACCCAGCACGTAGGACGGCCGCATGAGCACCGGATATCCGACCCGCTCGGCGACGACCAGGGCCTCCTCCCGGCTGCGCGCGATTCCGTTACGCGGCTGGCGCAGACCGAGGTCGCCGATCAGCGCCGCGAAACGCTCGCGGTCCTCGGCGAGGTCGATGGCGTCGGGGCTGGTTCCCAGGATCGGAATGCCCGCGTCCTCCAGTTCCTGCGCGAGCTTGAGCGGGGTCTGGCCGCCAAACTGCACGATCACGCCCTTCAGCGTGCCCCGCGACTGCTCTACGTGCAGGATCTCGAGCACATCCTCGGCGGTCAGCGGCTCGAAATAGAGTCGGTCCGACGTGTCATAGTCGGTCGAGACGGTCTCCGGGTTGCAGTTGACCATGATCGTCTCATAGCCGGCCTCTTCCAGCGCGAAGCAGGCATGGCAGCAGCAATAGTCGAACTCGATCCCCTGCCCGATCCGATTGGGCCCACCACCGAGGATCACGATCTTCTCGCGGTCGCTCGGCTGGCTCTCGCACTCCGGCTCGCCGAAGCTCGGCGCTTCGTAGGTCGAGTACATATAGGGCGTCTTTGCCTCGAACTCGGCCGCGCAGGTATCGATCCGCTTGTAGACCGGGCGCACGCCCAGCTTGTGACGGTGCGCGCGGACCTCCTTTTCGGTGATACCGCCAGTCAGTGCCTTGGCGACGTCGTGCACGATCCCCGACCCGCGTGCCTGCTCGCGCGCCATGCCGGCGAGATTGGCCGACTGCAGCGCGAGCCAGGCGAGCCGCTTGTCGGAAAAGCCCATCGCCTTGAGGCGACGCATGCCGGCAGCGTCCTGCGGAAGGCCGTTGCGGCAGACCTCTTCCTCGGCGGCGACGATCTCGGCGAGGCGCTCGAGGAACCAGGGTTCGAACTTGGCGATCCGATGGATCTCGTCGACGGTGAAGCCTTCGCGCAGCGCCTGCGCCGCGACCAGCAGACGGTCGGGGGTCGGCCGGGCGAGTTCTTCGGCGATCACCGACTTCGGCGCGCCCTTGAGATTATCGATCACGTTGAAACCGGCCAGGCCGGTCTCGAGGCCGCGGAGAGCCTTCTGCATCGACTCATGGATGTTGCGACCGATCGCCATCGTCTCGCCGACAGACTTCATCGCGGTCGACAGCAGCGGCTCTGCGCCCTTGAACTTCTCGAAGGCGAAGCGCGGGATCTTCGTCACGACATAGTCGATCGTCGGTTCGAACGAGGCGGGCGTAGCACCCGTGATGTCGTTCATGATTTCGTCGAGCGTGTAGCCGACGGCAAGCTTCGCCGCGACCTTGGCGATCGGGAAGCCGGTCGCCTTGGAGGCGAGCGCCGACGAGCGCGAGACGCGCGGGTTCATCTCGATCACGACCAGACGGCCATCGGCCGGGTTGACCGCGAACTGGACGTTCGAACCGCCCGTCTCGACGCCGATCTCACGCAGCACCGCCAGCGAGGCGTTGCGCATGATCTGATATTCCTTGTCGGTCAGCGTCAGCGCCGGTGCGACCGTGATCGAATCCCCGGTGTGGACGCCCATCGGATCGACATTCTCGATCGAGCAGACGATGATGGCATTGTCGTTGCGATCCCGCACGACCTCCATCTCATATTCCTTCCAGCCGAGCACCGATTCCTCGATCAGCACTTCGGTGGTCGGAGACGCGTCGAGGCCGCCCGTGACGATCTTGACGAACTCGTCCTTGTTATAGGCAATGCCGCCGCCGGTGCCGCCCATGGTGAAGCTCGGGCGGATGATCGTGGGCAGGCCGACGAAATCCAGGATACGCAGCGCCTCTTCCAGCGTGTGCGCGACGTCGGAGCGCGGGCTTTCCAGCCCGATCTTGTCCATCGCCTGGCGGAACTTCATCCGGTCCTCGGCCTTGTCGATCGCCTCGGCATCCGCACCGATCATCTGGCAGCCATATTTCTCCAGCGTGCCGTCGTTGAACAGCGCCAGCGCGGTGTTGAGCGCGGTCTGGCCGCCCATCGTCGGCAGGACCGCGTCGGGGCGCTCCTTCTCGATGATCTTGGCGACGATCTCGGGGGTGATCGGCTCGACATAGGTCGCGTCGGCCATGTCCGGATCGGTCATGATCGTGGCCGGGTTCGAGTTGACCAGGATGATGCGATAGCCTTCCTCGCGGAGGGCCTTGCACGCCTGGGTGCCCGAATAGTCGAACTCGCAGGCCTGGCCGATGACGATCGGGCCGGCGCCGATGATCAGGATCGATTTTATGTCGGTACGCTTGGGCATTAGGCGCTCTTCTTCAACTGACCGACGAACTGCTGGAACAGATAATGGCTGTCCTGCGGGCCGGGGCTTGCTTCGGGATGATATTGGACGCTGAAGGCGGGCTTGTCGGTCAGGCGAAGACCGGCGAGGCTGCCGTCGAACAGAGAAAAGTGGGTCGGCTCGACATTGCCCGGAAGGCTGTCCGTGTCCACCGCGAAACCGTGGTTCATCGACGTGATCTCGACCCGCCCGTCGTCCTTGCGCCTGACCGGGTGGTTCGCACCGCGATGCCCCTGATGCATCTTGTAGGTCCGCGCGCCGACCGCGAGGCCGAGCATCTGGTGACCGAGGCAGATGCCGAACAGCGGCTTGCCGACTTCAAGCAGCTTGCGGATCACGGGGACGGCATATTCGCCCGTCGCCGCCGGATCGCCCGGCCCGTTCGACAGGAAGACCCCGTCCGGCTCATGCGACATGACCTCTTCGAAACTCGCGGTCGCGGGCACCACTGTCACGCGGGCACCAGCGGCCACCAGATTGCGCAGGATATTGCGCTTAAGGCCATAGTCGATCGCGACCACATGCGGCGCGTCGGCTGCCGCCGCATCGACGGCATAGCCCTCATGGATCGCCCAGAGCCCGTCATTCCACTTGTAGGTCTGGGTGGTGGCCACCTGCTTGGCGAGATCCATCCCCTCCAGGCCCGGCCAGGCGCGCGCCTTGGCGATCAGCGCGTCGATGTCGAAACGGCCGGCGGCATCATGCGCGATGACGCCGTTGGGGGCGCCCTGGACGCGGATCAGCCGCGTCAGCGCGCGCGTATCGACCCCGGAGATTCCGATGCGGCCATTTTGCTTGAGCCAGCTGTCGAGATCCTGCGTCGCACGGAAATTGGCCTGCTCGGTCACGTCCTCACGGACGATCATGCCGAGCGCATGGGGGTTGGTCGCCTCGACATCTTCGGCATTGGTGCCGACATTGCCGATATGGGGGAAGGTGAAGGTGATGATCTGGCCCGCATAGGAGGGGTCGGTCATCACTTCCTGATAGCCGGTCATCGCGGTGTTGAAGCACACTTCGCCAACGGCATCGCCTTCGGCGCCGAAGCCCCTGCCCCATATGACGGTGCCATCGCCCAGGACTAGGACGCCCGTGGCTCCCTCGGGGGGTATCGGACGCGCGTGATCGGGCTGGGCCACGAGGGCTCTCCTTTGGGCTGGGGTCGGCAGGCAAACGGCGGCGTACCTAGGGGGCCCACATCACAGGGTCAATTCTATTAAAACATCTTTCTCTGTGCTAGGCGACCTCCTTTCCAGAACCAGCTTTGGTGCACCCCATGATTCGAGACGATATCAAGGCGGCCCTCGTCGTCGCGATGAAGGCGCGCGACACGACCTCGACGGCAGCGATCCGCCTGATTCAGTCGGCCATCAAGAACCGCGACATCGAGTTGCGGACGGCGAGCACGCAGCCCGACGACGATCTTCTCGTGACCGAAGTGCTGCAGAAAATGATCAAGCAGCGCCGCGAATCGATCGAGATGTACGAGAAGGGCAATCGCCCGGAACTGGCGGCCGCCGAGGCGGCGGAGGTCGGCGTGATCGAGCGCTTCCTGCCGCGGCAGATGAGCGATGACGAGGCGCGTGCCGCCGTCGACGCGCTGGCGACCGAACTCGGCGCCGCGTCGGTCAAGGACATGGGCCGCGTCATGGCGGCGCTCAAGGAGCGCTTCGCCGGCCAGATGGACATGGCGAAGGCCAGCGGCCTGGTGAAGGCGCGGTTGGCCGGGTGACGCTTCCGGCAGAGGGCGCTTCCCGCCCTGCCCTGCCTGTCCGGGCCGGGCGGTAAGCCATGTCGCTTTCACCGCAATTCCTGGACGAACTGCGAGGCAGGGTCACGCTGTCCACGCTGATCGGCCGCTCGGTGAAGCTGATCAAGGCGGGTCGCGAATACAAAGCCTGCTGCCCGTTCCACGACGAAAAGAGCCCCAGCTTCTACGTCAACGACGACAAGGGCTTCTACCATTGCTTCGGCTGCGGCGCGCATGGCGACGCGATACGCTTCCTGACCGAAGCCAAGGGCCTGAGCTTCATCGACGCGGTGAAGGAGCTTGCCCAGAGCGCGGGCATGGAGGTTCCGGCCCCCGACCCCCGCGCCGCCCAGCGCAACGAGCGGCAAGCCGGCTTGCACGATGTCATGCAGGCCGCTGCGACTTGGTTCGAGGAGCAGTTGGGCGGGATCGATGGCGCTGCCGCCCGGGCCTATCTCGACCGGAGGGGCCTGAACGCCGCGCTGGCCAAGGCATTTGGCATGGGCTTCGCGCCCGACAGTCGCGGGCGCCTGAGAACGGCACTGAAATCGTTCGGCGACGACCAGTTGATCGAATGCGGGCTGCTCATCTCGGTCGAGGGCAAGGAACCCTATGACCGCTTTCGCGGGCGGCTGATGATCCCGATCCGCGACGCGCGCGGGCGGGTCATCGCCTTTGGCGGCCGCATCCTCGACCAGGGTGAGCCCAAATATCTGAACTCCCCGGACACGCCCCTGTTCGACAAGGGCCGCACCCTGTTCAACATCGATCGCGCGGGTGCCGCCGCACGGAAGGCCGGCCGGGTGATCGCGGTCGAGGGCTATATGGACGTCATCGCCCTGGCCAAGGCTGGCCTGGACGAAGCGGTGGCCCCGCTGGGCACGGCGCTGACCGAGATGCAGCTGGAACGGCTGTGGCGGATGGCCGAAACCCCGATCCTCTGCTTCGACGGCGACAAGGCAGGACAGAAGGCCGCTGTCCGGGCCGCGCATCGGGCCCTGCCGATGGTCGTGCCCGGACGAACCCTCCGCTTCGCGCTGCTGCCCGGCGGGCAGGATCCGGACGATCTGGTGAAGGCTGGCGGCGCCCGCGCGGTCGAGCAGTTGCTGGGCGAGACCATCAGCCTCGACGAACTCGTCTGGCGTTCCGAACTCGACGCCCAGCCGCTCGATACGCCGGAGGCGAAAGCGGGTCTTCGCAAACGGCTCGGCGATCTGGCCGGGACGATCCAGGACCGCGACGTCCGGGAGCAATATCAGGCGGAGTTCCGTCGCCGGTTCGACGAGCGCTTCGCCCCCGCCCGGCGTCAGTTCGACAGACCGTTCCAACCTCGCCAACAGCGGCGCCCCGGACAGCCCTGGAAGCCCGAAGTCCTTCCCCCGTCGGATGCGACCCGCGCCATCGCGCGGACTGGCCTGAATCGCGGGGTGATCAGGGCTGCGCTGGATGGGCTGTTGCGTTATCCTGAGGTGTTGGCGGACAAGATCGAGACTGTGGCAGCGCTCCCGCTGGACGATCCGAGGCTCGACGAACTGCGCGCTGCGGCCTTCGACGCCAGCTTTTCCGGGACACCGCTTGAAAAGGAATCTCTCGAAACCATATTGCGTGAGGCGGGTCTTGGGGCGGTGATCGAGGAGCTCAAGGCTACGAACACTCTTGCCTTTTCGTTTTTACGCGGCAATGCCGAGTATAATCGTGCCGTGCATGACCTGTCGGCGACGATCGACGCACTCGCGGCCATCCCGATGCTGGATGCCGCGCTGCGCGAGGCGACCGACAGGCTGGGCATGGAGACGAGCGAGGCACAGTGGTCGGAGCAGCAGAGGCTGCGAGAAGCGCTTGCCGACGCCCAACGCGCTCTAACCGATCTCGCCCAAGGCGAGGACGGCGAGGGCGCTTAAACTATTTGTGGCCGGATTTCCGGCCTGTATCGAATGAGGGCTGGTCCTAGATGGCGAAGACGAACGGGAGCGATGGTGGCGATCGGATCGACGGCGACGCTCCGCTCATCGACCTCAACGAAGGTTCGATCAAGAAGCTGATCGCACGCGCCAAGCGCAAGGGCTACATAACCTATGAGCAGCTCAACGAGGCGCTGCCGCAGGACCAGATGACCTCCGACCAGCTCGAGGACGTCATGTCGGCGCTCAACGAGATGGGCGTCAACATCGTCGAGAACGAGGATGCCGGCGAGGACGAGCAGCCGGAAGAAGAGAATATCGACGAGGCCGCCGCGGCGGACGAAGGCGATACCGGCCCTGCCCTCACCTCGACCGCGAAGAAGGAAACGGTCGATCGCACCGACGATCCCGTTCGCATGTATCTGCGCGAGATGGGCGCCGTCGAGCTGCTGAGCCGCGAGGGCGAAATCGCCATCGCGAAGCGCATCGAGGCCGGCCGCGACACCATGATCCTGGGGCTGTGCGAAAGCCCGATCACGTTCAACGCGATCATCGACTGGTCGAACGCGCTGAACGAAGGCACGATGCAGCTGCGCGAAATCCTCGACCTCGACGCGATGCTGTCGAAGGGCCCGACCGCAGAGCAGGTCGAGAATGAGGAAGCCGACGGCGAGATTTCCGCCGAGACGACGGGACCGACCTTCAAGGAGGAAGACGAGCCCGAGGAAGAGCCGGCGAGCGACGAAGACGAGGAGTCGATGACCGAGCGTCGCACTCCCCGCCCGGCGGAGGAAGAGGACGAGGACAATACCCTCAGCCTCGCGCAGATGGAGGAGCAGCTCAAGCCGTTGGCACTTGAGCGCTTCGCCGCGATCACCGATCTCTACAAGACCTTCTCGCAGGTGCAGGAAGCCCGCGTCGCCGCGCTGAGCGTCGGCGACGATTTCCCGGCCGCCGAGGAAGAGCGCTATCAGTCGCTGCGCGAGCAGCTGACCGCCGAGGTCGAGAGCGTCCAGTTCCACGGCGCGAAGATCGAATATCTGGTCGACCAGCTTTACTCGTTCAACCGGCGCCTCACCACGCTGGGCGGGCAGATGCTCCGCTTGGCCGAGCGGCACAAGGTGCCGCGGCGCGACTTCCTCGAATCCTACATCAACCGCGAGCTTGAGGACGGCTGGCTCGAGCGCGTGGGGAAGATCGACAAGAAGTGGGCGGCTTTCGCAGCGCAGGAAGCCGGCGCCGTCGAGCGTATCCGCAATGAAATCTCCGAGATCGCCCAGGCGACCGGCATGGCGCTCAGCGAATTCCGCCGCATCGTCAACATGGTGCAGAAGGGTGAACGCGAGGCGCGCATCGCCAAGAAGGAAATGGTCGAAGCGAACCTGCGCCTCGTGATCTCGATCGCGAAGAAATATACCAACCGTGGCCTGCAGTTCCTGGACCTCATCCAGGAGGGCAATATCGGCCTGATGAAGGCCGTCGATAAGTTCGAATATCGCCGCGGCTACAAATTCTCGACCTATGCGACCTGGTGGATTCGCCAGGCGATCACGCGCTCGATCGCCGATCAGGCTCGGACCATCCGTATTCCGGTCCATATGATCGAGACGATCAACAAGCTTGTTCGCACGAGCCGTCAGATCCTTCACGAAATCGGACGCGAGCCGACCCCGGAGGAACTGGCGGAGCGGCTTTCGATGCCGCTCGAGAAGGTTCGCAAGGTGATGAAGATCGCCAAGGAGCCGATCAGCCTCGAAACGCCGATCGGCGACGAGGAAGACAGCCACCTCGGCGACTTCATCGAGGACAAGAACGCGATCATTCCGGTCGACGCCGCGATCCAGGCGAATCTCAAGGAGACGGTGACCCGCGTTCTGGCGAGCCTCACCCCCCGCGAGGAGCGCGTGCTGCGCATGCGCTTCGGCATCGGCATGAACACCGATCACACGCTCGAAGAGGTTGGCCAACAATTCTCGGTCACCCGCGAGCGCATCCGGCAGATCGAGGCGAAGGCGCTGCGCAAGCTGAAGCATCCGAGCCGCAGCCGCAAGATGCGCAGCTTCCTCGACCAGTAAGCGAAGCGGCGAATAGACCACTTAGAAGGCCCCGGGTCCGACAGGACGCCGGGGCTTTTCTTTGGACTCGGCTGCGTCGGGGAGCGGGTCGGCCGAGCCTACTGTGCTTTTGCGGCAACGCCCCTTCCAATAATCGCGTTGCTGACGCCAATGTCAGTGTGATCCATTGACGGTGGCCATGCGGCTGATAGCGCTGCCTCAAACAGAAAATCCGCAGAGAGGGCGTGGGCCAGCAAAAAAGGGGTTTGCCACCATGTCTACCGATCGTTCGACGTCCATTCGCCTGGCGCTGCTCGCCGGCGCCCTGTTGTTTCCTCCGTTCGCATCGCCGGCCTTTGCGCAGGCGGCAGCAGACGACAGCGGCGAAGGCGCCGAGATCGTGGTCACGGCCACCCGCCGCGCCGAGAACATCAAGGACGTACCCGTCGCGGTGACGGCGATCGGCGGCGAAAAGCTCGCGGTGATCAACTCCAGCGGTCTCGACATCCGCTTCCTCTCGGCGCGCACGCCGAGCCTGCAGATCGAAAGTTCGTTCGGCCGCACCTTCCCGCGCTTCTACATTCGGGGCCTCGGTAACACCGACTTCGACCCCAACGCCGCCCAGCCTGTCTCGGTGGTCTATGACGACGTAGCCCTCGAAAATCCGATGCTCAAAAGCTTCCCGGTGTTCGACCTTGCCAGTGTCGAGGTGCTGCGCGGCCCTCAGGGTACGCTGTTCGGCCGCAACACGCCGGCGGGTGTCGTCAAGCTCAACTCGGCCAAACCGAGCGACACCTTCGGCGGCTATGGCAGCATCAGCTGGGGGACCTACAATACGGTCAATGCCGAGGCCGCGATCACCGGTCCGATCGGCGAAGGTCTCAACTTCCGTGCTTCGGGCCTGCTGCAGCGTCGCGATGATTGGGTAACCAACACCGCTTCCCCGACCCTCGCCGACCGCAAGCTCGAAGGCTATCGCGATCTCGCCGGTCGCCTCCAGCTCGGATATACGTCGGGCGAGTTCAGCGCGCTGTTCAACGTCCATGCCCGCGACCTCGACGGCACCCCGCGCGTCTTCCGAGCTGGCCTCTTCCAGCAAGGCAGCAACCGCTTCTCGGCGGGCTTCAAGAAGAACCGCGTCTCGCTGGACGGACTGACCAGCCAGGACCTCAAGCAGTTCGGCGCCAACGCCCGCCTCGAATGGGCGATCGACGGCGTGGGCACGCTGTTCTCGACCACTGCCTATGAGAAGGCCAATGTCGAGAGCACCGGCGACATAGACGGTGCGGCGACCTATGGCTTCCCGGCCCTCGGCCTTGGCGTGGCGCTGTTCCCGGTGAACACCGGCGGACGCACCAAGCCCAAGGAGTTCAGCCAGGAACTGCGCTTCGCAAGCGAGGATCTCGGGGGATTCCGCTATCAGGTCGGCGCCTACTATTTCGACCAGAATCTCGACTATAGCGAATATGCCTATGACGGCACCGGCACGCGCGTCAGCAACATCCTGCACGACAACAAGAACCGGAATATCGGACTGTTCGCTTCGGGCGAGTATAAGGCGAGCGACGCACTCACCCTGCGTGCCGGTATCCGCTACTCGCACGACAAGAAGCGCGACACGATCTCGCTCGACCCGGCGCTAGCGGCGTCGAGCATCTCGAGCCAGCTCATCGCGGTTTCACTACCGCTGACCAATCGCGTCAAGGCGAGCAATGTCAGCTGGGATGCCAGCGCAACCTATGCGATCACTCCCGACATCAACGCCTATGCACGCTTTGCGACCGGCTATCTCGGTCCGGCGATCCAGGACCGCGTCACTTTCTTCAGCACGCCGTCGATCGCGCGCAAGCAGACCACCATCTCGGGTGAAGCCGGCTTCAAAGGCGCGCTGGCAGGCGGACTCTTCACCTTCGACATCGACGGCTACTGGTATCGCACCAAGGATCTGCAGCTCACGGCGGTCGGCGGCGCGGTCAATTCGGCACGGCTGCTCAACGCCGACAAGGCGGTCGGCTACGGTCTCGAGACGACACTGGAACTGCGGCCTAGCAGCCAGTTCCTCCTGACGGCGGGCGGGAGCTGGAACTTTACCGAGATCCGCGACAAGTCGATCGCGGTTGCTCCCTGCGGCTCGCTCTGCACGGTCACCGACCCGCTCAACGCCGCCGGCCTCGCCATCATCGACGGCAATGACCTGCCCCAGGCGCCGCGCTATGTCGCGAACGTCACCGCGCGATACTCGGTCCCGGTCGGCGGGGGCGAGATCTATGCCTATACCGACTGGGCCTATCGCAGCCGGGTCAACTATTTCCTCTACGAGGCACTCGAATTCCGGGGGCGGTCGCTGCTCGAGGGCGGTCTTCGCGTTGGGTACAAGGCGGACGCGCAGTGGGAAGTCGCGGCGTTTGCACGGAACATCACCAACCAGATCCGAAGCGTCAGCGCGATCGATTTCAACAATCTGACCGGCATGATCAACGAACCGCGCATCATCGGCGTCGAACTGCGCAAGAGTTTCTGAGCCTCGTGGCGCCGCGCTCGATAAGGCGCGGCGCCATATTTCAAGACTGAAATTAATGCGACTGGTTCGCATTAGCTATTGCACTGCCGAATCGATCCGGTTAGCCGGGCAATGTGAACAGCCCCGCCGACATTCCGCTGACAGCAGCCCAAGCGCATCCCGCACCGAAGCGGCGTCCGGTGCCCAAGCCCTGGTATCGCTCGCGTGGCTGGTGGTTGAAACAGTTCCACAGCTGGCACTGGATGAGCGCTGCCGTCTCGCTGATGGGGATGCTTCTGTTCGCGGCGACAGGCATCACGCTGAACCACGCCGCGACGATCGGCGCGACGCCGGTCACGACGGCCCTGGCTGCACAGCTTCCCGCGCCACTGCTTCCCCGGCTTGCGCAGCCGGCCAGCGCCGATGCTGCCCTGCCGCCCCCCGTCGCGGCGTTCGTGGACGCGCGACTGGGTCTCGATCCGCGCGGAAAGCCCGCCGAATGGTCAGACGACGAAGTCTATATTGCGCTCCCTCGCCCGGGCGGTGACGCGTGGATCAGCATCGACCGCCAATCCGGAGCGGTTACCGGTGAAATTACCGACCGCGGCTGGATCAGTTGGGCGAACGATCTCCACAAGGGCCGCAATGCGGGAAGCGCCTGGGGCTGGTTCATCGACATCTTCGCGGGAGCCTGCGTCCTCTTCACGCTCACCGGCCTTATGCTGCTCTACATGCACGCAAAGCCGCGCCCGTCGACCTGGCCGCTCGTCGGCCTGGGCCTGCTCGCCCCTCTCCTTCTCATCCTGTTCTTCGTTCACTGAGGTCCTGCCATGCGCGCTACTCCCCTCATTCTTCTGGGATCGTCTATCGCTTCCCCCGCTTTCGCCGGTGGCACCGTCACCATCGCGATACCTCAGCTCAAGGTGGCCGAATATCATCGCCCCTATGTCGCCGTCTGGCTCGAGCCCGTGGGCGGCGGTGCGATCCGCACATTGTCCGTCTGGTATCAGGTCAAGAAGAACGGTGGAGAGCCCGGCACCAAATGGCTGTCGGACCTGCGGGCCTGGTGGCGCAAGGGCGGCAAGAGCATGACGATGCCGGCCGACGGTATCAGCGGGGCGACCCGCGCGCCCGGCAGCCATGTCCTGTCGATCCCCGACGACGTCAAGCCCGGCGCCTATGTGCTGAATGTGGAAGCCGCTCGCGAGACCGGGGGCCGCGAGCTTGTCTCCCTGCCGATCGCCCTGCCTGCCAAGGCCGCCAAGGCCTCCGGCAAGGCCGAGCTTGGCACCATCACCCTCGCCGCACGCTGAAAGGACCGACGATGCGCATGTCCGCACGCCTGATCACCGCCACCCTGTTGATCGCCATCCCGACACTGGCCTCGGCGCACCGGCAGTGGATGGTCCCCAATGCGACCGTCTTCTCCGGCACGAACAACTGGGTCACGGTCGATGCAGCCGCGTCGAACGACCTCTTCTTCGCGGACCATCAGCCGATGCGCCTCGACGGGGTCAAGGCGTGGGCGCCTGATGGCAGCGAAGCGAAGATCGAAAACGCCGCGACGGGCCGTTACAGGTCCGTGTTCGACGTCAAGCTCGACAAGCCGGGAACCTGGAAGATCGGCACCTATACGAACAGCGTGGCTGGCAGCTTCAAGATCGACGGCGAGGAAGTCCGCGTCGGCGGACGGCCCAGGGGTCCGGCCATGGCAGGTGGTCCCGGCGGCCCCGGTGGGCCTGGCGCAAATGGCACCCCCGGTGCCCCGCCGCAACCGCCGATGCGATCGGTACAGTCCGTCGACGACATCCCCGCCAACGCGACGGACGTGAAGCTCACGCAGATGATCGCGCGCAACGAAATCTACGTGACCGCAAACCAGCCGAGCGATGCCGTTTTCAAGCCAATGGGTGCCGGCATCGAATTCCAGCCGATCACGCACCCCGATGAACTGGTCGTGGGAGAGACGGCCAGCTTCCGCTTCCTGATCGACGGCAAGCCGGCGGCCGGGCTCAAACTCAGCGTCGTGCCGGGCGGCAAGCGTTATCGCAACGACGACGGCGCGCGTGAAATCGTGACCGGCGCGGATGGTGTCGCGAAGATCGACTGGCCGGAAGCGGGCATGTACTGGATCAACGCCTCAGCAAGCGACGACAAGCCGACTGTCGCCCGCGCGACGAGCCGGCGCCTATCCTACACCACCACGGTCGAGGTGCTGCTCCCCTGAGCCTGCGGATCGCCCTGCCCCCAAGGGTCGACGCAGAGGCCTTGCGAAGCGTCGACCCGACCCGTCCGGTCACAACCCTGTCCGGCGAAACCATGGGCACGCTCTGGTCGGTTCGCTACTTCGCGCCTGCCTCGCTCAGTAAAGCAGACGTCGGTGCGATCATCGACGCGACGCTCGACCGGATCATCATCGAGATGAGCCAGTGGCACGCCGACTCGGTCATCAGCGGCTTCAATCGCGCAGCGCAGGGCAGCGAGGTCCGGCTGCCCAGCGATTTTCGCACGGTCCTCGAAACCGCATTGGACGTCGCGCAGCGAAGCGACGGTGCCTTCGATCCGACGCTGGGCCGGCTCGTCGACCTGGCCGGATTCGGCCCCGCCTCTGCCGCAACGAACGCCACGACCGATCCAAGTGATGCCCTTCGCACGGCGGGCTGGCGGCGCCTCCCCTATGCGGGCGGGCGAATCGTTCAGCCCGGCGGTCTTGCACTGGACTTTTCGGGCGTTGCCAAAGGCCATGCGGTCGACGCCGTAGCGGATGATCTGGCAGCGGCAGGCGTAGGCCACATGCTTGTCGAAATCGGCGGCGAACTTGTCGGACGCGGCGTCCGCCCCGATGGCCAGCCCTGGTGGGTCGATCTTGAAGCGCCCCCCGGAAAGCCCATTGCGCCGGTCCGCATCGCTCTTCACGGGATCGCCGTCGCGACCTCCGGACATTATCGCCGGGGTTTGCACACGCTCGATCCCCGCACCGGCGCGTCGGTTGCCAACGGCCTGCGCTCGGTATCGGTCATTCACGACAAGGCTGCCTATGCCGACGCCTGGGCCACCGCGCTGATGGTGCTCGGCGCCGATGCCGGAATGCGGCTCGCCGAGCGCGAAGGCCTGGCGGTACGAATCGTCGCCGATGACGAAGCGCTGAGCCCCGCTCTTTGCGAAATGCTCGAATAACGTCCGGCCCCCCTTGCCCCCCGCCGCCATCGGGGCCATAGGGCCGGAAAATCTACAACCAAGAGGCCGCGATGAAGACCCGCGTCTATGTCACCCTTAAGGGCGGCGTTCTCGATCCCCAGGGCAAGGCGATCCACAACGCCCTCGGCTCGCTCGGCTTTTCCGGCGTCAACGACGTGCGCGCCGGCAAGCTGATCGAACTCGACCATGACGAGAATGTCAGCGACGCCGATCTCGAGGCGATGTGCCGCAAGCTGCTCGCCAATACGGTGATCGAGAATTTCCGCATCGAGCGGGCCTGAGCGCGGGAGCCGACACCATGAAGAGCGCGGTCATCGTCTTTCCCGGTTCGAATTGCGATCGTGATCTGGCCGTTGCCATTCGCGACGTGACCGGCCGCGCGCCGGATATGCTCTGGCACCGCGAAACCGAACTGCCCGACGGCATCGGTCTGATCGCGGTACCGGGCGGCTTCTCCTATGGCGATTATCTGCGCTCGGGCGCGATGGCAGCCCGATCGCCGATCATGCGCGCGATCGTCGAGGCCGCGGGCCGTGGTGTCCCGGTGCTCGGTATCTGCAACGGGTTCCAGATCCTGACCGAGGCAGGGCTGCTTCCCGGCGCGCTGATGCGCAACCAGGGACTGAACTTCGTTTGCCGCGACGTTGCCCTAACCGTCGAGAACAGCCAGTCGGCTTTCACCGCGCGCTATGCGCAGGGCGAGACGGTACGCTTCCCGGTGGCGCATCACGATGGCAATTTCAACGCCGACGCCGAGACGCTCGACCGTCTCGAGGGCGAAGGCCGTGTTGCCTTCCGCTACGCCGAACCGGTCAACGGCTCGGCGCGTAACATCGCTGGCATCCTCAACGATGGCGGCAATGTTCTGGGCATGATGCCGCACCCCGAACGCGTGATCGAAGCCGCCCACGGCAATGCCGATGGCAGGCGCCTGTTCGAGGGGCTGCTGGAGACGGTTGCGTGACATCGGGAGCGGGCTGCCTCTGTGGAGCGGTCCGTTTCACCATCGACGCCGACCCGCTCGGCGCGCGCACCTGCTGGTGTCGCCTGTGTCAGTATATCGGCGCCGGCACCGCAACAGCCAATATCGTCTTTCCCAAGGACAAGGTCAGCTGGACCGGCGAAATCCGCTATTTTGAGAATGTCGCCGACAGCGGCAATCACATGCGCCGCGGCTTCTGCCCGCAATGCGGCACGCCGCTGACCAGCGAGGCGCTGGAACGCCCGCATCTGATCTTCCTGCGAATCGGCACGCTCGACGATCCCGATCTGCTCGGCCCCGAGATGACCCTGTGGACATCGCAGGCGCCCGACTGGGCCTGCATCTCGGACAGCCTGCCCCGCTTCGAAGAACAGGCGCCACCCGTCGCATGACCGCCATGACGCTGCCGGCCTATCTGGCGGCTGCGCTGTGCGAGATTGCGGGCTGCTTCGGCTTCTGGGCCTGGCTGCGGATGGGCAAGCCTGTCATCTGGGCCATCGGCGGCACCGCCCTGCTCTTGTGCTTCGCGCTGTTCCTGACGCGTATCGAGAGCGAAACCGCAGGGCGCGCCTTCGCCGCCTATGGCGGAATCTATATCTGCGCCTCGCTCGGCTGGATGTGGGCGATCGAGCGCGCCCGGCCGGATCGCTGGGATCTGCTCGGGGCACTCCTCTGCATCGCGGGCGCCGCCATCATCCTGCTGAGCCCAAGAAGCGCCTAATCACCTGATCACACGCGCGTACGAAACGGCGTGAAATCGGTATGGGTGTCGAACAGATCGACGCCCTCGCGGGTCTTGAGGAAGTTGACCACGACATAGGTCAGCGGCGTCAGAAGAACCTCCCAGCTGACCTTCAGAACCAACTGGGTCGCCAGCACCTTGATGACCAGCGACGGGCTCCAGCCCACAGCCCCCCAAAAGGCGAGTGGGTAAAAGATCAGGCTGTCGACGCCCTGGCCCGCGATGGTCGAGCCGATCGTGCGCATCCAGAGATGCCTGCCGCCGGTCATCAGCTTCATCTTGGCAAGAACATAGCTGTTGACGAACTCCCCCGCCCAGAAGGCGGTGATCGACGCGAAGACGATACGGGGCACCTGGCCGAAGACCTGTTCATAGGCTGCCTGGCCAGTCCAGTCGGCGGCCGGCGGAAGCGCGACCACGACCCAGCTCATGAACGCCATGAACAGAAGTGCCACCGTGCCCGCCCAGATGCAGCGCCGTGCGCGGGCATAGCCATAGACCTCGGTCAGAACGTCCCCCAGGACATAGCCGATCGGAAAGAAGAGAATGCCCGCACCGAACGGCCAGTCGCCTATCCCGGGCAGATCGACCGTCGCCACCTTACCCGCGCCCAGCACATTCGACAGCAGCAGGATGGTGACGAACGCCGCCATCACGAAATCGAAATAGCGGAAATGCCGCCCCCTATAGGCTTCGGCATCCTGGACGGCTGGCGCGGCAGCATGGCTTTCGTTCATGGGCCCACACTAACCACGTTCCATCCGCGCGCAATCCACGCTATCGGCATCGCTGCGCGCGCCCGTAGCTCAGTTGGATAGAGCACGAGCCTTCTAAGCTTGGGGTCACAGGTTCGAATCCTGTCGGGCGCGCCATTTCGGTTCAAACAAAGTCGGGGGTCGGCAGCTTCGACAGGTGGCGAGACAGCGGCTCGCTGCCGGTTCGTTTCAGCGCCAGAAGCTCGCCGAATGCATCGACATCGAGCGGCGGACTGAAGAGATAGCCCTGATAGATTCGACAGCCGGTCTCGCGCAGGCGATGGAACTGCTCGTCCGTTTCGACGCCTTCGGCGACCACCTGCAGGTTCAGCTTGCTCGCAAGGTCGATGATAGCTTCGGTAACGACCATGTTCGACGCGTCGCTCAGCATGCCGCAGACGAAAGACTTGTCGATCTTGATCTGGCCGAGCGGAAAACTGTTCAGAACGCTTAGCGACGAATAGCCGGTCCCGAAATCGTCGAGAGACCAGATGATGCCGATCTCCTTCAACGCGTCCATCTTAGCAACTGTCGTGCCGACATTCTCGACGAACATGCTCTCGGTCAGTTCCATCTTCAGCTTCGACGGCGTGACACCGCTGATTCGAACGATCTCCGAGACCGTCTGGACGAAATCGGGCTGGCGGAATTGCGAGGCGCTGACATTGACCGCCATGGTGAGATGGCGCGTTTCCGGCCGGGCTTCCCATTGTGCAAGCTGGGCGCAGGCGGCGCGGAGCACCCAGTTGCCGATCGGGACGATAAGGCCGGTTTCCTCTGCAAAGGGTATGAATTTATCGGGTGGAATGATGCCCATTCTGGCATGCTGCCAGCGGATCAGAGCCTCGGCGCCGACCACCTCTCCGGCTTCGTTGATCTGTGGCTGGTAATGAAGCTGGAAATCGGCCTTGGCGATCGCTTTGCGCATCTCGATATCCATCATGCGCCGCGCAGACAGGTCCGCGTTCATGATGAGCGCGATGAAGACCAATCCGGCCAACGCAGTCAGCGTATTGGTCCAGATTCCGACCTCTGCGGCCCAGGCAGGAATGACCAGCGCCGGGTCGTGAAAAGCGACCGATACATTGGAGAAGACGACGAAGGCGACCAGGCACAGGGACGAGACGCCATATTTCAGGTAGATGCCGTCTCGGCGAAAAATGAAATAGCTGCCGAGCGCCACCGCAAGGAAATGGAGATGAGTCGCCCGGTGCATGCCATCGGGCACGTTGTCGAAGAGGCAGGCAAAGGCGACGAACAAGGGCAGGATATGCGCGGCGAGCACGGCCGCCACCGTCAACCGCCCCCGATAGGCCAGCCAGACCATCATCATGCCGAAGGCGATCAGAGCGCCATGCATGGTCGCCAGGATCGGTCTGTCGAACTGCGTGAAAGCCATGCCCCAGCCGGCGCCGACCAGGATGGCGATTATGCCAGAGCCCAATAAACTGGCCCTCACCCGACGCCTGTGACCGTTATCCTGCATGAAAAACGATTTGCTCGATCTCAAAAAGGTCGCCCGAAGACCATGGTGAACCTCGAGATACAAAACTAACAGGAAAAGACGTGGATTTTTCTCTCGTGCTGCAAAATCTGTCAGCCCGGTGTCCCCGTCAGAAGGTCAGGCTTCCGTCATACCCTGGCCTGGTCTGATCGGGCATTCCGGATCACAAGCGGTCATTATGGTAGCCTGCCCGTCGCATAGTGCCGGCAACGGCCATCCTATCGGGCTATCGGGCGCCCGCCTGCCGGCGGGCCAACAAGCGTCGAATCTCTCAGCCTCGTCCGCGCGGAAAACCAGGGCGCTTGAGACGACGATAGCAAGAAACCGGCTCAGCCGGCGCGCTGTGCCGGGGCTGTCTTCAAGCGTGGGGACGGGCCGCGAAAACTGGTCCGGAAACGGCCCCTTGCGTCATCATATCGGCCAATGAGCGGCCCGACAGCCAGGCAAATTCGACGCGTGGGCCCAGCAACCAGTCCCCGCAGGCGCCGAGCTTCAGCCCGGCATTCCAGAGCGAGCCTTGGTCGGCCCCCCGGGTCATGGCAAAGCGCCAGCGATGTGCGGCGATACTCAATATTTCGGGCCCGGCCGACCGCGCCTCGGCCAACAGAGCATCGAGCAGGACGCCGGCTACAACCGGCGCCTCGAGTTCGACGTTGCGCGCAGACCAGTTGCCTCCCGCCTGAACGACCCAACTCTCCGGCCCTTCGCGCCCGGGCTTGGCGCTGTTGCGGGCCGCCCAGGAGATAAGGCCCCTGTTGCGGATATGGTCTTCCTCGATCGACAGCCGGTCGGCGAAGGCGATCATCGCGGTCCAACAGGGCTGTGAGCGCGACATCATCGCATGGGTCGCCATGGCGAGGTCGTGAAGCCCCAGCAACGCCGCCGCCTGTTCGGCTGGAACGGCGATGATCGCTGCATCGAAGGGGCCGTGCTTTTCCGGGCCGACCTTGACCCACCATCCGTCGCGGCTGTGCATGAGCCCGTCGACATGATGGGTGTGCCGAACATCCAGGTCGCGCGCCATGTGCTTGAGCGGAGCGTTCATCGTGGGAACCCCGACCCAGGCATCGCTGCCCGCCTCAGTCCAGGGTTCGGCCAGACCGGCATCTTGCCAAATGCGCACCTGGTCGAGGAAAAGCGCCTCACGAACGGTAAAATATTGCGCGCCATGGTCGAAGGTAGCGGCGCCCTGCGACGTGTCGACCCTCCGGCTCGACATCCGTCCCCCGGTCCCCCGGCCCTTGTCGAACAAGACGACCTCGCTGCCGCCTTCCTGCAACCGCGCGGCACAGGCGAGTCCGGCGATACCCGCGCCGACGATAGCAACCCGTTTCATCAATATCCCATGAGAGACCGCAGTTCCTTGCGGCTGCTCTTGTCCTCCAGAAAGCAGCCGAGAAGGCGGCTCGTGACCATGCCCACGCCGGGCGTTCTGACACCGCGCCCGGTCATGCAACCATGCTGCGCCTCGATCACCACCGCGACGCCGTGGGGCTGCAGATGGTCCCAGATACACTGGGCGACCTCGGCGGTCAGCCTCTCCTGGATCTGCAGTCGCCGCGCAAAACCGTGCAGCACGCGCGCCAGTTTGGAAATCCCGACCACCCGGTTGCGCGGGAGATAGGCGATCGAGGCCTTGCCGATGATCGGCGCCATATGATGTTCGCAATGCGACTGAAACGGTATGTCCTTCAGCAGGACGATCTCGTCATAGCCGGCCACTTCCTCGAACGTCCGGCTGAGGTGGAGCGCCGGGTCCTCGCGATAACCCTCGCAATATTCGCGCCACGCCCGCCCGACCCGCGCCGGCGTATCGCGCAGACCTTCGCGCTCGGGATCGTCGCCCGCCCACTGGATCAGTGTCCGGATCGCATCCTGAACTTGCAAGGGAACGAGCAGCTTGCCGTCCTCGCCACGCTCCCCAAGCCCGGGCGAAAAATAGTTCATAGGCTTGCCCTTTCGTGAGCATCGGGAAAAATGGCGATGTCGCTGTAGCTTTGTCTTGCCGACTGGGGGGCCGATGCAGCAACATGTCCAAAGGGCCATGGGGATTATCCGGCGGCGAAATCACTGCTACGGAAGGCGCGATGTCTGTTTCTGATATGATAGCTGGGAGCGCGGTCGCCGCGGTCATTAGCAACCCCCGCCTGCCCGACAATCCGATTGTCGAATGCAACGAGGCCTTCGTGGCTCTCACTGGCTATTCGCGTGAGGAGATCATCGGTCGCAACTGCCGCTTCCTGCGCGGCGCCGATACGGAGCCGTGGCTGACGCAGGCGCTGCGCAGCGGCGTGCACAATCAGCGCCCGGTCATGGTCGAGATCCTGAATTACAAAAAGGACGGCACGCCGTTCCGCAACGCCGTCCTCGTCGCGCCGATCTTCGGAGCGGATGGGGAGATCGAATATTTCCTAGGCTCGCAGGTGGAGATCGAGGATCCGGCGCTGGGCAGTTCGCCCCGGCGGGAGAATGCCCATGACAAGATCGCCGGGCTTTCCGACCGGCAGCGCGAAGTGTTGATCGCCATGGCGGCAGGCAAGCTCAACAAGCAGATTGCCTATGATCTCGGGCTGACCGAGCGCACCATCAAGATGCACCGCGCCGCCATGCTACGCGCACTGGGCGTCAGGACGGGCGCGGAGGCGATCCGCATCGCGATCGAGGCCGGCTACTGACGTTCGGACGGGCCTTTTCCATCCGCATTGGCACGCGCCGGATGGCTCCCTAAGGCTGAAACGATGACAGCATCGACCACAGTCACCCTCCGCGCGATCGAGGGCGTCGAGATTATCGTCCCCGGCTGCGACCTTGTTGCCGTCATTGCCGACGCACTAAACGGCTCGGCCGAGACACTCCGTCACGGCGATATCATCGTCGTTGCGCAGAAGATCGTCTCCAAGGCGGAGGGACGACTGGTGTCGCTCTCCACCGTCGAGCCGTCGCCTCAAGCCTCTGACCTCGCTCTCCGATCCGACAAGGACCCACGCCTTGTCGAACTCGTGCTGTCCGAATCCCAAGAGGTGATGCGGGTCCGGAAGGGCGCACTGATCGTGCGCCACCGGCTGGGGATCGTGTTGGCCAATGCAGGCATCGACCAGTCCAATGTCGACCAGGCGCAGGATGCTGTCGCACTGCTGTTGCCGATCGACCCGGACGCCAGCGCCGAGCGGATCCGGGCCGGCTTGCGGGAACGCACCGGCGTCGACGTCGCCGTGCTGATCATCGACAGCCTCGGGCGCGCGTGGCGCAACGGAACGACGGGGACAGCGATCGGCGTGGCGGGGATGCCTGCTCTGCTCGACCTGCGCGGTCGTACCGATCTCCATGGCCGCCCCCTGGCGACCAGCGAATTGGGACTGGCGGACGAGGTGGCGGCCGCCGCTTCGCTCGTCATGGGCCAGGCAGACGAAGGCCGTCCCGTCGTGCTGGTGCGCGGCGTCGGCTATGCCCGGCGCGAAGGCAGCGCCGCCGAGCTTATCCGTCCGCGCCACATGGACCTGTTCGCATGATCGTGGCGCTCGCCGGAGGCGTGGGAGGGGCTCGCCTCGCCAATGGCCTTGCCGCCTGCCTGCCGCCAGATGAATTGCTCGTCGTTGTGAACGTCGGGGACGATTTCGATCATTTCGGCCTGCCCATCTGCCCCGATCTAGACACCGTCTGCTATACACTGGCCGGGCTGAACGACCCGCAACAAGGCTGGGGCCTTGCCGGCGAAAGCTGGAATTTCATGGCCGCCATCGGTCGCCTCGGTGGGGAGGACTGGTTCAATCTCGGCGATCGCGACCTTGCAACCCATGTCATGCGCCGGCTGCTGCTCGAGCAGCACAGCCTGTCCGAAGCGACGCGACAGATCGCGGACAAGCTCGGCGTGAGACACAGAGTTGCACCTGCCACCGATGATCGGCTGCGGTCCATCATCGACAGCGACGAAGGCCGATTGGCCTTTCAGGACTATTTCGTCCGGCGACGCGCGGCTCCCGTCTTTCGCGCGATATCCTTCGACGGGGTCGACGAGGCGCGGCCATCGGCTGCATTCGATGCGGCGCTCGACGACCCCGCTCTCGACGCGATCATCCTCTGCCCGTCCAACCCGGTCCTGAGCCTTGCCCCGATCCTGGCGATCCAGGGGGTCCGCGAGCGGCTGTGCCAAAGCCCGGCACCGGTCGTGGCCGTGTCGCCTTTCATCGGCGGATCAGCCGTCAAAGGACCCGCTGCCAAGATATTGGAAGAACTTGGTATATCGCGAGACCCGCTAGGGCTGGCCAGCTATTTCGGCGATGTCCTCGACGGGCTGGTGATTGATCAGGCAGACGCCGACTCTCCCCGACCGGATATCCCAGTTCTTTTGACCGAGACGCTGATGCGGGACGATGCCGGGCAGAAACGTCTCGCGGCGGACGTTCTCGATTTCACACGACAGCTACGCGACCGTTGAGGACGATCGCTATCCTCGCGGCGCGCCCGCCTGAGGAAGGCAAGACACGGCTTGCCTCAGCCCTTCCCGAAGGCGACCGATATCGATTGAATATCAATATGTTTCGGCATGTCCTGAACATTTCGTCCGAGATGTTCGCAGCAACGGACATGCTCGTGGTCACGCGGTCGGCCGATCTGCGATCCATCGCCGCCGAGCATGGCGTCGAGAGCGTCGTGGAAAGCGGTGCGGAACTCAATGCGGCTTTCGCCCAGGCGCGCTCTGTTGCTGTCGAATTGGGCGCAGACCGTCTCGTCACGCTCAGCAGCGATCTCCCCTATCTCGAGATCGGGGACATCGAAGCCCTGCTCGCGACGCCGGGCGATGTCGTGATCGCTCCGGACAGGCATGGCACGGGTACCAACGCCCTGATGCTCAGCCCGCCCGACGCGATCGATTTCTTCTACGGGCCCGATAGCTGCCAGCGGCATATAGATGCCGCTATATCACGAGGCCGGACGCTCAATCTGCTCAAGCGCCCGGGCCTCGCCAGCGATGTCGACCTGCCTGTCGAACTGGCCGAGCTTCTTGCCAGGCCCGCCCGAGCAAATCTCGCCTGATCAGTTCTCGAAATTGTCCGCGACGAAGCGATCGAGCAGGCGAACGCCATAGCCGGTCGCCCCCTTGTCCCAGGTCGTGCCGGGCTTCGACGCCCAGACCATGCCGGCGATGTCCAGATGGGCCCAGCGCACGCCCTCGTCGATGAAACGCTTGAGAAACTGAGCGGCGGTGATCGATCCCGCCTCGCGCGGACCGACATTTTTCATGTCGGCGATCGGGGAGTCGATCAGCTTGTCATAGGCGTCGCCCAGCGGCATCCGCCACAGGCGATCGCCCGATGCCGTCGCTGCGGCCAGCAACTGGTCGGCCAGCAGATCGTCATTCGCGAATAGCCCGCCATATTCATGGCCGAGCGCGACGATCATGGCGCCGGTCAGCGTGGCAAGATCGACGATCGTCTTGGGCGCGTAATTCTTCTGGACCCAGGTGAGCGCGTCGCACAGGACGAGCCGCCCCTCGGCATCGGTGTTGATGACCTCCACCGTCTGACCCGACATCGAGGTCACGACGTCACCCGGCCGCTGGGCCAGGCCATCGGGCATGTTCTCGACGAGACCGCAGACGCCGATCACGTTCGCATTCGCCTTGCGGAGCGCGAGCGCCTTCATGGCGCCGGCAACCGCGCCCGCGCCACCCATGTCCCACTTCATGTCTTCCATGCCGCCGCCCGGCTTCAGCGAGATGCCGCCGCTGTCGAAGGTCACGCCCTTGCCGACGAAAGCGACGGGGGCCTTTGAAGATTCGGCGCCTTCCCACCGCATCACCAGCATCTGCGGCGGTCTCGCCGAACCCTGTGCAACGCCGAGCAGCGCCCCCATGCCGAGAGCTGCCATCGCATCACGACCGAGAACCTCGATCTTGACACCGAGCGCCTCGAGCGGCCGGCAGCGCTCCACGAAGCTCTCCGGATAGATGATGTTTCCCGGTTCGGTCACCAGTTCGCGGGTGAAGGCGACACCCTCGACGACCGCCGAGGCAGCCGCCCAGCGGGCCTCGGCCTCGGCTCCGCCGCCCACGATCACGACCTCCTCCAGCGACGGACGCTGCTTGGCGTCGAGCTTCGTCCGATAGGTGTCGTAACGCCAGCTGCGAAGCATCGCGCCGGATGCTACTGCCGCAGCGGCCTCGGCGGCCTTGGAACCGGCGACGCCTGAGATGTCCACCACCAGAGTCGTCTCGCCCGAGGTGAGCAGCTTCGCGACCAGCGCCGCGCCGGCCTTTTCGAAATCGGTCTTCGAACCGAGGCCGACCAGAAGGAGGCGACGGTTGGCGCCATCGGCCTCCGCAAAATATTCGACCACGGCACCAGCCTCGCCGTCGAAACGCAGCGCCTTGGCCGCCGTCCGCGCCAGCGCCTGCGCAGCATCCGGCAAGCTGCCGAGCGCCGTACCGTCGAGAGTTCCCGGTGCGACGACCAGGGCAAGGGCATGGGCGGCGGAAGGCCGGGCGTCGGCGAAACTGATGCGCATCTAGGCGGTGTCCTTACAATCTGCTTTGCCATCCATCTAGGGAGCCGGCACGCCGGTCGCAACGGTGCAGACGAACCGGTCTGCCGCCCAAGGCATTGCAGCGGCGGCGTTGGTGCGATAGTCGGCGCGAGTGCGTTGTGCAGACCGCCGGCCGATGACGGCATCCGGCCTGTCCTGTGGGGTTTCGTGAAAAAGCCATATCTGTTCCTCCTGGCAACCACCCTGCCTGCGCTTGCCAGCAGCGCCGCTTATGCTGCCCAGCCAAATCTGGTGGAACCGGCGCCGGCGCCGGTCCAGGGCGATGCGCCCACGCCCGCCAACGAGGAGGAGGTGACCTTCGCCGCCGATACGCTGGCCTATGACAGCGACGGCGAGGTCGTCACGGCATCCGGCAATGTCCGCATGATGCGCCAGGGTGCCAGGCTGCGCGCAGACAGCGTCCGGTGGAACCAGAAAACGGGGGTGGTTCGCGCCGAGGGCAATGTTGCGATCGTGAACGCGTCGAACGACACCGTCTACGGAGACTCGGTCGAGCTCACCGACACACTGAAGGACGGCGTCGTCGAAAATCTGTTGCTGGTCCTCAACGACGGCGGACGGCTGGCTGCTGTCCACGGCGTCCGTCGCAATGAGGTCAGCACGCTCGACAAGGCCGTCTATACGCCCTGCGCGGTCGTGGACAGCAAAGGCTGCCCCAAGGAACCGATCTGGAAGATCAGTGCGGTGCGCGTGGTGCACGATCCGAACAAGCACCGGATCAGCTATGATGGCGCGAGGATCAGCTTCCTGGGCGCACCGATCGTGTGGCTGCCCGGCCTTTCGCATCCCGACGGCAGCGGTGGCGGCGGGTCCGGCCTGTTGCTCCCCGATATCCAATATGGCCGGGTCAACGGCTTCGAATTCGCCGTCCCCTATTATTTCCAGCTCGCGCCCAATCGCGACCTGACGATCACGCCGCACGTCTATTCGAAGGTTTTGCCGGCGATAGAAGGCCAATATCGCGCACTGACTGCCAATGGCGCCTGGCAGGCTGCGGGCATGCTGACCTACAGCCCCCGGTCGTCGGCGACCACCGGAGCCCCGCTGAGCAGCAACCGCGAGGTTCGTGGCTATGTCGATGCCAATGGCCGCTTCCAGTTCGGCGACTATTGGACGGTTTCTGCCTCGATCCGGGGTACGACCGATCGCACCTTCATGCGGCGCTACGACATTTCGCGCGACGACCGGCTGCGCAGCCAGATCCAGGCGGAACGGATCGACTCGTCGAGCTATTTGTCGATCAAGGGCTGGGCGGTCCAGACACTGAGGATCGGCGATCCGCAGGGGCAGCAGCCGATCGCCCTGCCCGCCATCGACTACCGCCTCAGGGTGACCGACCCGCTGGTGGGCGGCATTCTCCAGCTGCAGTTGAACAGCCTCGCCCTCGTTCGCACCAGCGGACAGGACACGCAACGTGCCTTCGCTGCAGCCGAATGGAATCTGCGGCGCTATACGCCGCTCGGGCAGGAGGTGACGCTGACCGGCTACCTCCGCGGCGACATCTATCATACTGATCAGGTCGGGCAGACCGCGACGATCAGCTACCGTGGCGATCCCGGCTGGACGCCGCGCGGCATTGGCGCGCTCGCCATCGACGTAAAATGGCCCCTGATCGGCGACTTCTTCGCCGGTACCCAGCGGATCACTCCGCGTATCCAGATCGTCGGCAGCCCCAAGACCAAGAATATGAGCATCCCGAATGAGGATGCGCGCGCGATCGACCTGGAAGATTCGAACCTCTTCGCGCTCAATCGCTTCTCCGGCTATGATCGCTGGGAAGATGGCAGCCGCGTGACTTACGGCGCCGAGTGGTCGGTCGATCTTCCCGGCATCTCGTTCAACAGCGTGGTCGGACAGAGCTACAGGCTGACGAACAAGCCCAGCCTGCTGCCGGTGGGCACCGGCCTATCCGATAGGCTGTCCGACATCGTCGGGCGCACGACGCTGAAATATGGTCGATTCCTGGAACTCACCCACCGATTCCGGCTGGACAAGGACAATTTTGCGGTTCGCCGCAACGAGATCGATGCCACGATCGGTACGCGCAAGACCTATGCGCTCATCGGCTATCTCAAGCTCAACCGGGACATCGCGTCAACCATCGAGGACCTGCGCGACCGCGAAGAGGTCCGGCTCGGCGGACGTGTGCAGATAGCACGCTACTGGTCGGTGTTCGGTTCGACCGTCATCGATCTGACCGGTCCGAAGGAAGATCCGGCGACGCTGTCCGACGGATATCAGCCGATCCGGCATCGCCTCGGCATTCTTTACGACGACGACTGCATCGAGGTCGGCGTGACCTGGCGGCGCGAATATGCCGCGATCGGCGACGCCCGCCGGGGCAACACTTATCTGTTGCGACTGGCGCTGAAGAATTTGGGCCGCTAAGCGTGCATTCAGCGGCGGGGTGAAATAGCCACCGTATATGACATTGATCGAGGATTAGCTCTTGGTACGCGGAACGAAGCTGGGTCGGGGTGGAAAGCTACTATGTGCGGTGACGGCCCTTGCGCTGTTGGCTCCGCCCGCGACCAGCCAGATGGCCGGCGATCCCAATGAGGAAATGTCGGGGGCGCTCAACATTCCGAAAGACATCACCGTCTTCGGCAATCGCGACCCCAATGTCCGCACGGCGACCGCGATCGTCAACGGTACCATCATCACCCAGACCGACGTCGAGCAGAGGCTGGCCCTCGTGGTCGCTGCCAATGGCGGCCGCATCCCGCAGGAAGAACTCGAGCGGCTGCGGCTTCAGGTCTTGCGCAACCTGATCGACGAGACGCTGCAGATCCAGGAAGCCAAGGCCCAGAAGATCGAGGTCGCTCCCGAAGAGGTGCAGCAGACCTATGATCGCGTGGCATCGAATTTCCGCAAGACACCCAAGGACTTCGCGGCCTTCCTGCACGAGAAGGGCTCTTCGGAGGTCTCGATCAAGCGGCAGATCGAGGGCGAGGCCGCATGGCGGCGCGTACTCAGCCGTCGCGTCGAACCCTTCGTCGCGGTCAGCGAGGAGGAGGTCAACGCGATCATCTCGCGCCTGAAGGCGTCGAAGGGCGCCAACGAATATCATGTCGGCGAGATCTTCCTGTCCGCCACGCCCGAAACCATGGGCGAGGCCGGCGCCAACGCCCAGCGCATCATCGAACAGATTCAGCGGGGCGCCTCCTTTGCGGCTTATGCGCGCCAGTTCTCCGAAGCCTCCACCGCCGCGGTCGGCGGCGATCTGGGCTGGGTTCGGGCCGAGCAGTTGCCGGAACAGCTTTCCGGCGTCGTCACGCAGTTGCAGAACGGACAGATTAGTCAGCCGATCGCCGTCCCCGGCGGATATTCGATCCTGCTCCTGATCGACAAGCGGCAGGTGCTGGGCGTCGATCCGCGCGACGCGCAACTGCTGCTGAAGCAGTTGACCGTCACCTTCCCGCCCAACATCACCCAGGCCCAGGCGACCCCGAAGCTCGAGGCCTTCGCCAAGGCGGTCAAGGACATTCAGGGCTGCGGCAAGGCCAATGAAGTGGCGCAGTCGGTCGGCGCGGACGTGGTCAACAACGACCAGATGACGATCCGCGACCTGCCGCCCCAGCTCCAGGATCTGATGCTCAACCTGCAGGTCGGACAGGCGACGCCGCCCTTCGGTTCGCTCAAGGATGGCGTACGTGCGCTGATCCTGTGCGGCCGCGACGATCCCGCGCCCACATCGGGTCCCTCCTTCGAGCAGATCCAGTCCCAGATCGAGCAGGAGCGCGTCAATCGCCGCGCCCAGCGCTATCTGCGCGATCTCCGGCGCGACGCGGTGATCGAGTATCGCTGACGCGATGGACATAGCCCCGCTCGCCGTCGCCCTCGGTGACCCCGCAGGCATTGGTCCCGAAATCGTGGCCAAGGCCTGGGACGCGCGGGACGACCATGATCTGGCGCCCTTCTTCGCGGTCGGCGACCAGCGTTCGATCGAGGCGGTGTGGTCCGGGCCCATATGCCTGATCTCCAGCCCCGACGAGGCGATGGGCTGTTTCTCCTCGGCTTTGCCGCTGATCCAGATTCACGACACGGCTGACATTGTTCCCGGGCAACCCGACCTGGCGGGGGCACGGTGCGCGCTCGACTCGCTCGAACTGGCAGCCGGCCTCGCGCGGTCGCCCATTGTCGGCGGTCTCGTCACGGCCCCCGTCGCCAAGTCGCAACTCTATGCGATCGGCTTCACGCATCCCGGGCAGACCGAATTCGTCGCCGAGCGCTGTGGCGTCTCCGCCGCGAATACCGTGATGCTGCTGGCAGGGCCCACGCTCCGCGCGGTCCCGATCACCACGCACGTACCGCTGCGCGAGGTGGTGAACATGGTGAGCATCGATCTCATCGTCGCCAAGGCACGAGCGACCGAGCGCGGCCTGATCAAGAATTTCGGTATAGAACGGCCGCGCCTGGCGATTGCCGGCTTCAATCCCCATGCCGGCGAAGGCGGCGCCATTGGCCGCGAAGAGATCGAACTGATCATTCCCGCCATCGAGATATTGCGCGCCGAAGGGATCGACGTGACGGGCCCTCTGGCCGCCGACACCATGTTCCATGCGCGCGCCCGCGCACAATATGATTGCGCCTTGTGCCTCTATCACGACCAAGCGCTCATCCCGCTCAAGACGCTCCATTTCGACGAAGGCGTGAACATGACGCTGGGTCTGCCGATCGTCCGCACAGCCCCCGACCACGGCACCGCCTTCGGCATCGCGGGGAAGAATGTCGCGCATCCCGGAGCGATGATCGCCGCCATTTCGCTGGCGGCGGAAGCGGCCCGGAACCGCCTGCTCCACGCATGACCGGAAAAATGCAGGGGCTGCCGCCGCTGCGCGACGTGATCGCGCGGCATGGCCTCAGCGCCAACAAGGCCCTTGGCCAGAATTTCCTCCTCGACGGCCAGCTCCTCGACAGGATTGCGCGCATTCCCGGCGACCTCGACGGGCAGACCGTCTATGAGGTCGGCCCCGGCCCGGGCGGGCTGACGCGGGCCCTGCTCGGCGCGGGGGCGTCCGTCGTGGCGGTGGAGAGGGACGATCGCTGCCTGCCGGCGCTCGCCGAACTCGACATAGCATCGGGCGGTCGGCTGCGGGTAATTTCGGCCGACGCGATGAAGATCGACGAACGCACAGAGGCCGGTGAAGGCGCCCATATCGCATCGAACCTGCCCTATAATGTCGGAACCGCGCTCTTCGTCCGCTGGCTTTCGCTCGACAAATGGCCGCCCTGGTGGCGCTCGCTCACGCTGATGTTCCAGAAGGAGGTCGCGGAGCGGATCGTCGCCAAGCCCGGCACGCCCGCTTATGGGCGACTGGCCGTGCTCGCCCAGTGGCGATCGACACCGACGATCGCGCTCAACGTGCATCGGTCCGCTTTCGTCCCCCCGCCCAAGGTGATGTCGGCCGTCGTGCACGTGATTCCGGGCGATCAGCCCGAGGGTGCGAGCATGGTCACGGTCGAAACGCTCACTGCCGCCGCCTTCGGACAGAGGCGCAAGATGCTGCGCCAGAGCCTGAAATCGGTGAAAGGCGCGGTCGATCTGCTGCCAACGGTCGGCATCGACCCGGAGCGGCGCGCGGAAACGCTCAGCGTCGAAGAGTTCGTCGCATTGGCCCGAGCGCTGGACTCGAACCGCTAGCTTCTCCCTACCGGAGAGACGACCTATTTGTCGGCGACGGCGCTGGTTTCGGCGCCCTTGGGCGGAACCTTGTCGCTGGCCGGCGCGGTGGCGACGACGGGGGGCGGCCCCTTGGCGATCGCGGCGGCGAGCTGCGCGGCGGGCGGACACTCGACCTTGCACAGCGCGCGTACCCGGGCGAGATTGGCGCGGGCTCTTTCGACCGCCCCCTTCTGGACCATGGCCTCGCCCTGGGCAGAGAGTGCGTTGACGTCATTGGGCTCGAGCGCAAGCGCCTCGAAATACATGCGGATGGCCTTGCCGGGCAGCTGCTGCGCCTGAGCGACCTTGCCGAGCACGATGAAGGCGTTGCGGTTGCGTGGGTCGACCGCGAGAGCGCTTTCCAGCGCATCATTGGCGGCCTCATATTTGCCGGCGGCCAGCGCCGACTGGCCCTCGGCAAGCAGGGCGAGCGACCGTGGATTGATCTGGTCGTCGGCCTTTTGCCCGCTGACCCCGCTGGACACCGCGAGAAGGGTCAGCGACAGAACCAGAGCAACGGGCGAAACTCGCATCAACATCTCCAACAGCGCGCTTTTCCGGCGTTCTATCATGCACGCACCAGCCTTGCGACGAAAAAGCCGTCGGTCCGGTCGTGCGCCGGGGTGAGCAGACGACCTGCACCATCCTGACGTCCGGCGATGAACCCAGGCTGATCGAAGCGATAATCGCGATACCGCTCGAGAAAGGCGTCGGCCTGAAGGCGGCCTTCCTCCGGCAACACCGAACAGACCGCGTAGACCAGCGCCCCGCCCGGCTTCACGAGTGGAGCAGAAATGTCCAGAAGGCGCGCCTGCAGTTCGACGAGCTGTGCGAGACGGGCCGGAGTCAGCCGCCAGCGTGCCTCGGGATTGCGCCGCCAGGTCCCCGTGCCCGAGCAGGGAGCATCGACGAGGACCACGTCGCAGCGATCGGCCAGATCGGCCAGCGCAGCGCTTTCGCGGCCCGGATCGAGCAGCCGCGTCTCGATGGCGATGCCGCCCGTGCGGCCCGCGCGCGGCGCAAGCCTGGAGAGGCGGGCCCGATTGCTGTCGCTGGCGATCAGGCGACCTTGCCCACCCATCGAGTCCGCCATCGCGAGTGTCTTCCCGCCCGCACCTGCGCACAGGTCCAACACCGTCATTCCCGGCGCGGCTCGCGCGGCAAGCGCGATCAGCTGGCTGCCCTCGTCCTGGATTTCGACGAGCCCCTGGGCCCATGGCTCGCTGGCTTCGACCGGGCTTCCTTCCGGCAGGCGCAGCCCGGCCGGAGAGAAAGGCGTAAGCTCGGCTGCGAGGGCGGACGCCATGCTCGCGCGATCGGTCCGGGCAAGATTGACCCGCACATCGAGTGGGGCCCGCTCCAGAAGCGCGGCATGCTCTTCCGGGGCAATGCGCGTGGACAGCCAGTCGGGCAGGACCAGGCCATCACTCCCCGCCTCGACCGGTTCGATCGGCGACGGCGCGTGCGCCCCGCCATCGAACAGGGCGGCAACGGCATCATCTTCCCTTGCCAGACCGACAAGCGCGGCGCGACCATGGTCAGGGATGTTGCCCGACCGGCGGATGGCCCGGTAGACGAGCTCGCGGATCGCGCGCCGGTCTTTCGACCCGGCATAGCGCCGCGTCTTGAAATAGCGCGCGATCAGCGTATCGGCCGCGGCACCCCCACCCCGGGCGCTGGCGATGATCTCGTCCAGCAGGTCGATCGCCGCCTGCGCGCGCGCGCCGGGCGTCATCCTGCCTCAGCGTGTCGGATAATTCGGTGCCTCACGGGTGATCGTCACGTCGTGGACGTGGCTCTCCTTGAGGCCCGCATTGGTGATCCGGATGAAACGCGCGCGTTCCTTCAGTTCGGGAATCGTCCGCGCACCGGTATAGCCCATCGCCGCCTTCACGCCGCCGACCAGCTGGTGGATCACGTCGCGCGCAGGCCCCTTATAGGGCACCTGCCCCTCGATCCCTTCGGGAACGAGCTTCATCTGATCCTTGATATCCTGCTGGAAATAGCGATCGGCCGAGCCGCGCGCCATCGCGCCGACCGAGCCCATGCCGCGATAGCTCTTATAGGCGCGGCCCTGATAGAGGAAGGTCTCGCCGGGGGCTTCCTCGGTTCCGGCGAGAAGCGATCCCACCATGACCGTGCTCGCGCCGGCGGCCAGCGCCTTGGCGATGTCGCCCGATGTCCGCAGGCCGCCATCGGCGATGACCGGCACGCCCGACTTGGCGGCTTCGGCGGCGGCTTCCATTACCGCCGTCAGCTGTGGCACGCCGACACCCGCGACGACGCGCGTGGTGCAGATCGAACCCGGGCCGATCCCGACCTTCACGCCATCGGCGCCGGCATCGATCAGGGCACGGGTCGCTTCAGCCGTCGCGACATTGCCGGCGATGACCTGGACCGAATTGGACAGCTTCTTCACACGCTCGACGGCCCGCGCGACGTCGCGGTTATGGCCGTGCGCGGTGTCGATGACGATCAGGTCGCACTCGGCGTCGATCAACGCCGCCGTGCGCTCATAGCCCTTGTCGCCGACCGTCGTCGCGGCGGCCACGCGGAGGCGACCGCTCGCATCCTTCGTCGCCGACGGATAGTTCACCGCCTTCTCGATGTCCTTGACCGTGATCAGGCCGACACAGCGGAACGCGTCGTCCACCACCAGCAGCTTCTCGATCCGGCGCTGGTGCAGCGTGCGGCGCGCCTCTTCCTGGCTGACCCCGGTCTTGACGACCGCCAGATTCTGACGGGTCATCAGTTCCGACACAGGCTGCAGCGGGTTTTCGGCAAAGCGCACGTCACGGTTGGTGATGATGCCGACCAGCTTTCCGTCCGCCTCGACAACCGGAATACCCGAGATGCGGTTGCGCGACATCAGCTCGAGCGCGTCGGCCAGCGTCTGCTCCGGCCGCATCGTGATGGGATTGACCACCATGCCGGACTCGAACCGCTTCACCGCGCGGACGGCGGCCGCCTGTTCCTCGACCGTCAGATTGCGATGCAAGACGCCGATGCCGCCCAGTTGGGCCATGACGATCGCCATGTCGGCCTCGGTAACGGTGTCCATCGCCGACGACAGGATCGGAATGTTCAGCGAGATCGCCTTGGTGACCTGCGTCGCGGTGTTCGCCTGGCTGGGCAATACGTCCGACTCGCCGGGCCGCAGAAGCACGTCGTCGAAAGTAAGGCCGAGGCTGATATCCATGAAGTCGAATCCCCGCGAGGTGTTTAAGGATTCGAGGCCATATATGATGGTGGGCCCGCTACGGCTAGCCCCGCCGTCCGCTTTTCGGCACGGCGGCCTCCGGGGGACGTTGCCGTCCCCCGGAGCGGGTCAATCCTCGCCTGCGATCAATACGCGGTTGCGGCCGGCATTCTTGGCCGCATAGAGCGCCTCGTCGGCGCGCCGGAGCATGTCACCCTCGTCTTCCCCGGTCTGAAGCTGGGCGATCCCTGCCGAGAAAGTAACCGTGCCGAGGGGCTCGCCAGTGGTCTTGGAGACAAGATGGCGTCCGGACAGTTCGTCGCGGATCTCGTCGATCCGCATCGCCGCCCGACGCCCCATGATGCCGTCGAACAGCACCAGGAATTCCTCCCCGCCGAACCGGCCGACAAAGGCATCCTCGCCGGCCCCATCGACGAGTGCGTCGGCCACCATCTTGAGGATTCGGTCACCCGTATCATGACCGAAATTGTCATTGATCTTCTTGAAATGGTCGATGTCGCAGAAGGCCACGGACAAGGGCGTGCCCTCCTGCGTCGCCTGAGCCATGGCGCGGGCGAGACGCGACTGGAAGGCCCGGCGGTTGGCGAGGCCGGTTAGCGGGTCGCTTTCGGCCACCGCCTGCGCCTCGGCCAGATCGTCCTGCAGCGACGCCATCTGCGAGCCCATTTCGGCAAGCCGGCGCTCGGCATCCTGGGTCTTGCCGATCATCGTCCGGGTCAGGTCGAGCATCAGTTCGAGCGCCCGAGTGGCGGGTTCGCCACCGGCGTCGAGAGCAGCAGCGCCGCGGTCGAGTGCGTTGCCGTAGGCGCTAGCATCGCTTCTCGACTGACCGACAAGGCTCGCTGCCAGCAACATGCTCTGATGCGCCTGATCGATCAGCTTCTCGAGCAACTCGGACGACACGGTGTTGGCCGTGCTCTCGACGATCTGCTGCGCGACGTCGTGCCGCAGGAAGCCATCCTGTGCGATCGCCGCATCGACGGCCGCCACGACGGCGGGATCGTGACCGCCTAGATATTGGTACCCCAGATCATAGTTGGTCGGCGTCGGATCGAGCCGATGCGTCTTCAGGAAAGCGCCGACGCGAGAGAAGAGGTCGTTTGCCGCCACGTCGGTCGATGCGGGTGTCGACGACACCGACGGCGCAACCTGCCGCTCCGAAACGTCGGCGTCCGCCGAACGCCCGAAGATCGAATCCAGACTCCAACCCTTGCGGGCTGGCGATGACGGGGGCTTTCCTTCGTACATGGCACCTGCTCGGAAAATGACGCGTTAGGGATATTCCCGGCCGCTTAATTTTCAGTGCTCTGAAGATGGTAAATATTCCCTGTCGGGTTCGACCCAGCCCCGCCGCGCTTCCACAGAGAAGAGCCTTTCGCGGCTGAAAAAGCGGAGCGGCCAGTCGCGCTGCCCCTCCTCCACCTGCAGCAGTCCGTTGACGCGATCGAGGAGGCCCGAATCGTCGCAACGCCTCAACCACTGGCGGACCCCAGCCACGAAGCATCGCGTGATCGTGTGATGATATCCGCTGGTGTCGGAGTTCGTCCCGCCGCTTGCTTCGTTATAGGCGCGAATGATCCCTGGCAGGTCGCGGTCGACGTTTACCTCGGGGCATTCCACGAGCAGCCAGAGGCAGGCGGCAAGATGCGCCTCGTGCGTCCAGGCCTGCAGGGGAAGCGACCGGTCCAGCAAGCCCCTTCCGATCGCTCGTATCTCCGACTCATCGTCGAACAATCGCGGCTGATCCATCATAGCTCCAAAGAAAAAGGGCGCCCCGACATGGCCGGGACGCCCTCGATCGGATCGAGCCGATCAGGCTGCTTTTGGCGCAGCCTGGCGGACGCCCTCGTCGACATGATCCGCGAATTGCGCGAAATTGTCGATGAACTGGCCGACCAGCTTCTTCGCCGTCGCATCATAAGCGTCGGCATCGGGCCAGGTTTCGCGCGGATTGAGGATCTTGCTTTCGACGCCGGGGACCGCGACCGGAACCTTGAAGCCGAAATTGGGATCGATGCGGAACTCGGCCGAGTTCAGGCTGCCATCGAGCGCAGCATTGAGCAGCGCGCGGGTCACCTTGATCGGCATGCGGTGGCCGACGCCATATTGGCCGCCAGTCCAGCCCGTATTCACCAGCCAGCAGTCGACTCCGCCCTTGGCGATCCGCTCCTTGAGCAGATTGCCATAGACCGACGGATGACGCGGCATGAAGGGCGCACCGAAGCAGGTCGAGAAGGTCGCCGACGGCTCGGTCACGCCGATCTCCGTGCCGGCGACACGCGCGGTGTAGCCCGACAGGAAATGGTACATTGCCTGGTCGGGGGTCAGCTTGGCGATCGGCGGCAGGACGCCATAGGCATCGGCGGTGAGGAAGATGATGTTCTTTGGAACCGGGCCGAGATTTTCCTTCGATGCGTTCGGGATGAAGTCGATCGGGTAGGATCCGCGGCTGTTCTCGGCGAGGCTATCGTCGTCGAGATCGATCACGCGGGTATCAGGATCGATCACGACATTCTCGAGCACCGTGCCGAAGCGCTTCGTCGTCGCGTAGATTTCCGGCTCGGCCTCGGCCGACAGGCGGATCATCTTCGCGTAGCAACCGCCCTCGAAATTGAAGACAGCCTCGTCCGACCAGCCATGCTCGTCATCCCCGATCAGCGTCCGGCTCGCATCGGCCGAGAGGGTCGTCTTGCCGGTGCCCGACAGGCCGAAGAAGATGGCGGTGTCGCCATTCGGGCCGATGTTCGCGGAACAGTGCATCGGCATCACGCCGGCCGCCGGCAGCTTGTAGTTGAGGATGCCGAACACCGACTTCTTCATCTCGCCGGCATAACGCGTGCCGCCTATCAGGATCAGCTTCTCGCTGAGGTTGACCGCGATCACCGTCTCGCTGCGGCAGCCATGGCGTGCCGGATCGGCAACGAAGCTGGGCAGATCGATGATGGTGAACTCGGGCGCGAAGGCGGCGAGTTCGGCGGCTTCGGGGCGCACAAGCAGCGTACGGATGAAAAGGCTGTGCCAGGCGAATTCGGTGATGACGCGCACGTTGACGCGGTGCGCCGGCTGCGAACCGCCGAAGAGATCCTGGACGAACAGCGTGTCCTTTGTCTTCAGATGAGACAGGAAATCGGCCTTCAGCGCCGCGAACTGCTCGGGAGTCATTCCCTTATTGGTCTTGCCCCACCAGACCGTCTCTTCGGTTTCGGCGTCGCGCACGATGAATTTATCGTTGGCCGAGCGGCCGGTGTGCGCGCCGGTCTTTACGACCAGCGGGCCGTCCTTCGACAGCAGGCCTTCGCCACGCTGTACGGCGAGCTCGACGAGCGGAGCGGTTCCGAGGTTCCAGTGGAGCTGGGCGTCGACGTCGATACCCTGTTTGTCGAGCCCGAAGGCGGGCGTGAGCTGAGGCACATTTATCTCCTATACGGGTGTGGCCACCGTTTTCCGGGTGCCGCTCCTAACGTGTAGGTACGTGAAGACTGCGCCGAATCCAGCCGGGCATCCTCCGTACCTTTGTGTCTTTCTTTTCGCGCATAGTTTCAAAGCCGGGGATCGTAAAGGGTGCGCTGCACGGTTGAACCTGCCCCGGCGCTGGGCTACGCAGACGGCATCATTCAGGCCGTCCGCGCTGGCCGTCATCATCTCTCGGGAGGCCCAACGGTCCCATGTCGGCCACGATCGCGTTAGTCGATGACGATCGCAACATCCTCACTTCCGTTTCGATCGCGCTGCAATCGGAAGGCTTCACCGTCCGGGTCTATTCGGACGGGGAAACGGCGCTGCGGTCGCTGCTGGATAACCCACCCGATCTTGCCGTGCTCGACATCAAGATGCCGCGCATGGACGGCATGGAGCTGCTCCGCCGGCTGCGCGAGAAGAGCAGCATCCCGACGATCTTCCTGACCTCGAAGGATGACGAGCTGGACGAAGCCCTGGGCCTCGCCATGGGCGCCGACGACTATATCACCAAGCCCTTCTCGCAGCGTCTCCTGATCGCCCGCATCCGCGCCATATTGCGCCGGACCGAAGCGCGCAGCGAACAGGATGGTCAGGCCGAGACGCCTGCGGCCGAGAAGATCCTGCGCGGCCGCCTCGAAATGGATCCTGCGCGCCACCGCGTGACCTGGGAGGGCAAGGACGTAACCCTGACGGTAACGGAATTCCTGATCCTGGAGGCGCTTGCCCAGCGGCCCGGCTTCGTCAAGTCGCGCGACCAGCTGATGGACACCGCCTATCAGGACGATGTCTATGTCGACGACCGTACGATCGACAGCCACATCAAGCGCTTGCGCCGAAAGTTCCGGCAGGTCGATTCCGAGTTCAAGGCGATCGAGACCCTCTATGGCGTAGGCTATCGCTTTGCCGAGGAATAGTCTGGCGCTGGGAACGCCCGAAGCTGCGGCACGCACTTCCCTCACCTCGCGAATCCTCGCCGTCAACATCTTCGCCCTCGCGATGCTCGCGGGTGGGTTCTTCTATCTGGACAGCTACCGGTCACAGCTGATCGACGCGCGGCTGGAGGAAACGGAGACCCAGGTCCGCCTTATCGCCGAAGCCTATGTCGTGACCCCGCCCGACGATCGCGGACGGCTGCTGGCGAAATTCGGACATGTCACCGAGACACGCCTCAGGGTCTATCCCTATGCATCCGGGGATAGCACTCCCCCGAAATCCCCGCCGTCGCTCGACAGCTGGTCCTATTCGAGCCCGACCTATGAACTGCGCGATCCCACCCAGGAAGACTGGCAGAAGCGCGCGGCACGTTTTCTCGATCGCACGATCGACGTCATCGTTGGCGCGGATCATCCAAAAAGGTTCAGCGAACCTGCCGTGGACGTGCTCGACGCCTGGCCGCTCGCCTGGCAGGCCGCTCAGGTCCATGGGCTTGCAACCGACGTGCAGCGAGCGCCCGATCGGACACCGATGATCCTCGCGGCTATCGACATCCGTGACGGCCGTGGCGGCGGCAATGTTCTGCTCTCGACCGAAAACCAGCGCGACATAACGCGGATCGTCCGCGCGGAACGGTTGCGGCTCGGCGTCGTGCTGCTGATCGTGGTGCTCGTCTCGGTCAGCCTGTCTCTGTTTCTCGCACGAACGATCGTCAGGCCCTTGCGGCGCCTCGCTCTGGCTGCCCATCGGGTGCGGCTGGGACGCGCTCGCGAAGTTCAGGTTCCCCGGCTGCCCGAGCGTCGCGACGAGATCGGCACGCTCGCCCGCGCGCTGTCCGACATGAGTCTGGCAATCCGCCAGCGGATCGACGCAACCGAAGCCTTCGCCGCCGATGTCGCGCATGAGCTAAAGAACCCGCTCGCATCGCTCCGGTCAGCCGTCGACAGCCTCGATCTTGTTAAAGATCCCGATCTTAAACAACAGCTTATCACCGTCATTCGTGACGACGTGGCAAGGCTCGACCGGCTGATCACCGACATTTCCGAAGCGTCGCGCGTAGATGCCGAACTGGCGCGCGCGCGGTTCGAATCGATCGATCTCGGCGTCATGATCGAAGGCCTCCTGGCGACGCGCGAGGCCCGTGGACGCAATGGCAGCGTGAGAGTCGCCTTCGCGCGCCCGCATCGCGGCACGGCCGTCGTCTTCGGCGACGGCTCGCGCCTGACGCGCGTGGTGGAGAATCTGGTCGAGAACGCCGTATCCTTCTCTCCCGACGGCGGACTGGTGCAGGTGTCAGCGACCCGTGATGGCGACGACGTTGTGATCAAGGTCGAAGACGAGGGGCCCGGCGTCCCGGCCGATGCGCGCGAAGCGATTTTCAACCGGTTCCATAGTGAGCGGCCAGACAAGGAAGCGTTCGGGCGTCACAGCGGCCTGGGCCTGGCCATCGCCAAGGCGATCGTCGAGGGTCATAACGGCACGATCGTCGCCATGGACCGCGACAACGCCCCCCGCGGCGCCAAATTCGTCATCCGGCTGCCGGCGCGGAGCCTTTGAATGGTGGCAGCCGCGAACCCGCTCCATGCGTCCAGTATAGTGATCGGCGGCCGCGCGCTGCTCATCGCCGGCCGCTCGGGCATCGGCAAGTCCGACCTGGCGCTACGCCTCATCGATCGCGGAGCGACCCTGCTGTCCGATGACTATACCCGGCTCGATGCCGAAGGCGGACGGCTGTTCGCCAGCCCTCCCCCGGCGATCGCCGGCAAGATCGAGGTGCGGGGCCTGGGCATCCTCGAGCTCCCGCATGTCGCACGCGCGCCCGTCGCCCTGATGCTCGACCTCGACCGGGCGCCCGAGAGGCTTCCGGAGGACGTGCTCGACGTCACCTCCCTCGAAGGCATATCGATTCCCACCCTCGGCTTTGCTCCTTTCGAGGCGTCCGCGCCGATCAAGGCCGAACTGGCGTTGAAGCGTCATGGGCTGGGAGAATCGCAATGAGCAGGTCGTCGCTACCGCGCAGAATTCTTTTCGTCACGGGCATGTCCGGCGCGGGAAAGAAGACTGCGCTCAAGGCGCTGGAGGACATGGGGTGGGAGACGGTCGACAATCTCCCGCTGTCGCTGCTCGATCGCCTCATCGCCGCAGCGCCGGCCGAGGGCAGCCTGGACGAACGGCGACCGCTGGCGATCGGCATCGACAGTCGGACCCGGGATTTCGACAGCAGACGGCTGGTGCGACGCGCCGCCGCGCTCAAGGCCGAGGGCCGCGACGCCGGCATTCTGTTCCTCGACTGCTCGGGCGCCGAGATCGCGCGGCGCTATTCGGCGACCCGCAGCCGCCACCCGCTGGCGCAGGACCGTCCGATCGAGGATGGCATCGTGCACGAGCGCGAATTGCTGGCGCCGCTCCGCGCGGCCGCCGACGAGCTGGTGGACACGTCGGAGATCTCGACCAATGACCTGCAGGCGTCGCTGCGGCGCAGCTTCGGCGACGCGACGGGAACCGGCACCACGCTGACCGTCATGTCGTTCGGTTTCTCGCGCGGCGTCCCCCGCGATGCCGATCTCGTTTTCGACATGCGGTTCCTGCGCAATCCGCATTGGGATCCGCAATTGCGGCCCAAGACCGGCCTGGATCCCGATGTCGGCGCCTATATCGTTGAAGATCCGACCTATGCCGAGGCCAAACAGCGAATCGAGGAGCTGCTGCTACTGCTGCTTCCGCGCTACGAAGCCGAGGGCAAAAGCTATGTGACGATCGCGATCGGGTGTACCGGCGGGAAACATAGATCGGTGCATTTTGCGGAAACACTCGCAAGCCGGTTGCGCGCTGCGGGATTTTCGCCCACGGTCCGCCATCGCGATCTGACTCAACAGAAGTCGGACGTTCAGGAGAGCACGGTGCCAGGCTTTGGGTCATGACCAGCGGGTTTAATGTCAGATGATCGGATTGGTGCTCGTTACTCATGGCCGCCTGGCGGCAGAGTTTGTTACGGCAATGGAACATGTCGTGGGGCCGCAGACCGCCATCGAGGCGATCTGTATCGGCCCCGATGACGATATGGAGGGACGCCGCGCCGACATTGCGCGGGCGGTCGCTGCTGTCGATGACGGCTCGGGGGTGATCCTGTTGACCGACCTGTTCGGCGGAACGCCGTCGAACCTGGCCATTTCGCTGATGGAGCCGGGCAAGGTGGAAGTCATCGCCGGCATCAACCTGCCCATGCTGATCCGCCTCGAAGGCGCGCGCAAGATGATGAAGATCAAGGCCGCCGTGGGCGCAGCGCGCGACGCTGGGCGAAAATATATTTCCGTCGCGTCCGAAGTGCTGGGAGAGGCCGCCGCATGACGACCGTCAGCCGCGAAGTCCGGATCACGAATATCAGGGGCCTCCACGCCCGTGCCAGCGCGAAGTTCGTGACCCTCGCGAGTTCGCACAGCGCCGAGGTCGAGGTCGAGAAGGACGGGTCCAAGGTCGCCGGAACGTCGATCATGGGGCTGATGATGCTCGGTGCGGCCAAGGGCGATAGCATCATCATCTCAGCCCGGGGCGATGGCGCCGAAAAGGCACTGGCTGCCCTTACCGAGCTGGTCGAAAACAAATTCGGCGAGGAATGACCCGGGCTCCTGTCGCCCCGTCGGTTACCCCGATGCCATCGTCAATCGCCTGCCCGCGCCACCTGCCCGGGCCCTATCGGAGCATGGTCCCCTGCCCCGCCAGATAACCGCCTATTCCAACACGCTGGTGAAGCGGGTCCGGTCGCTTCGCGAGAAGCGTCACCGCCGCGAGGAAGGGCTGTTCCTCGCCGAGGGTTTGCGCATCCTCACCGAAGCTGCCGATGCCGGCTTCCTGCCGGAATATGTCTTCTTCACCCGGGACGGTGCCGATCATCCTCTGACGAAGAAGCTGGTGTTCGCGGTCGAAGGCGCTGGCGGCGAGGCGATCGAGACCGAGCGCGACATCCTGTCCAAATTGTCCGGCAAGGACAATCCGCAGACCGTGCTCGGCGTTTATCGGGAGTGGGACACGAGCCTCTCGGCGGTCGACCGGTCGGCATCGAATATCTGGATCGTCGCCCAGTCGCTGCGCGATCCCGGCAATCTCGGAACCATATTACGGACGGGCGACGCCGTCGGGGCCGGCGGCCTGATCCTCGTCGACGACTGCGTCGACCCCTTCTCGGTAGAGGCCGTACGCGCGACGATGGGTGCGCTGTTCACGCAGAAGATCGCGACCGCGCGCTGGCCCGAATTCCTCTCATGGCTGCGCAGCGGCCCTGGCGAGCTGATCGGCACGAGCCTGCGCGCCGTCCACGATTATCAGGAGCCGCGTTACGAAGCACCGACCTTCATCCTCGTCGGCAACGAGGCGCAGGGGCTTCCCGCAGACTATGAGGACGCCTGCGACCGGCTGGTGAAGATCCCGATGCTGGGAAAGGCGGACAGCCTGAACGCTGCCGTGGCAACGGCTGTGATGGCCTATGAGGTGCTGAACCAGCGCCGGACGCGTTGACCGCGATGGGTCAGGATCGTCCCAACTACATCACGCCCGCCGGATTCTCCGCGATGCGCGCGCGCTATGAGCAGCTTTTCGGTACCGAGCGGCCCGCTCTTGTCGAAGTGATCAGCTGGGCGGCGGGCAATGGCGATCGGTCTGAAAATGGCGACTATATCTACGGGCGCAAGAAACTGCGCGAGATCGACCGCGAGCTGGCGCACCTCTCGCGCCGCATGAAATCGGCGAAGGTCGTCGACCCCGCCCGTCAGGAAGATCGCAGTCGCGTCTTCTTCGGGGCCACGGTCACCATCGTCGACGAGGATGACGAAGAGAGGACGCTGACGCTGGTCGGCACCGATGAGGCCGATGCCTCGGCAGGTCGCATCAACTGGTACTCGCCGCTGGCCCTGGCGCTGAAGGGCGCCGCCATAGGCGATGTACGGCGCGTCAGCCTGCCCGGCGGGACGAAGGATTATGAGATAGTCTCTATCGACTATCCGGCCGCCTAGGACATGCTCAAGTCGACCATAGACGGTCGACGGCCCGAAAATGCGATGCCGAAAACTAGAGTGCGTTCACCGAAAGTGAAAAGAGCTCGAACCCCGGCGCTGCAAGAAAGCCCGGGGCCACCGGCAGACTGGGGCGGGGGAGGACTTCGCCCCGCCCCGCCCAATCTCATCAGTGCCGGACCGCTACTTCGCTGCCATCGGGACTCGTCGCCCCTTTCAGCGTGAGCGCAAGCTCGTCCGCCTCGGTCCAGTCGATCGCCGTAAGCCGACCGGCCAGCGACAATTCGAGCACTTCGTCGACATGGCTGACGGGAATGATCTTCAGCCCCTCGCGAATGGTCGAGGGGATTTCGACCAGGTCCTTCTCGTTCTCCTTCGGGATCAGCACGGTGGTGATGCCGCCCCGAAGCGCCGCCAGCAGCTTTTCCTTCAGGCCGCCGATCGGCAGCACGCGACCGCGCAGGGTCACCTCTCCGGTCATGGCGATCTCCTTGCGGACCGGAATTCCGGTCAGCGTGGAGACGATCGCGGTGGTCAGGCCGATGCCGGCCGAAGGCCCGTCCTTCGGGACCGCGCCCTCGGGAAGGTGGATGTGAATGTCCTTGCGGGCGATCAGGCTGGGCTTGATGCCATAAGCGGGCGCCCGCGCCTTGACGAAGCTATACGCCGCCTGGACGCTTTCCTTCATCACGTCGCCGAGCTTGCCGGTCGTGTTGATCATGCCCTTGCCGGGCACCGTGACCGCCTCGATCGTGAGCAACTCGCCGCCGACCTCGGTCCAGGCGAGGCCGGTGACCGCGCCGACCTGATCCTCTTCCTCACCGACGCCGAAGCGGTATTTCCGCACGCCGGCGAACTCGGACAGGTTGTCGGGGGTAATGACCACCTGCGTGGCCTTGCCCTCGAGAATGCGCCGCAGGCTCTTGCGCGCCAGCTTGGCAATCTCGCGCTCCAGCGTGCGAACGCCGGCTTCCCGGGTATAATAGCGGATCAGGTCGCGCAGGCCGGCCTCGGTCAGTTCGAACTCGCCACTGGTCAGGCCATGCGCCTCGACCTGCTTGTCGAGCAGATGCTCGCGCGCGATCTCGACCTTCTCGTCCTCGGTATAGCCCTCGAGACGGATGATCTCCATGCGGTCGAGCAGCGGCTGCGGCAGGTTCAGGCTGTTGGCCGTGCAGACGAACATGATATCCGACAGATCGACGTCGATCTCCAGATAATGGTCCTGGAACTTGTTGTTCTGTTCGGGGTCGAGCACCTCGAGCAGGGCCGAGGCGGGATCGCCGCGGAAATCCTGGCCAAGCTTGTCGATCTCGTCGAGCAGGAACAGTGGGTTGGAGGTGCCGGCCTTCTTCAGGTTGGTCACGATCTTGCCCGGCAGCGAGCCGATATAGGTCCGCCGATGGCCGCGAATCTCGGCTTCGTCGCGGACGCCGCCGAGCGACTGCCGCACGAACTCACGTCCCGTCGCCTTGGCGATCGACCGGCCGAGCGAGGTCTTGCCCACGCCGGGCGGGCCGACGAGGCACAGGATCGGCCCCTTCAGCTTGTTCGTACGCGCCTGCACCGCCAGATATTCGACGATCCGGTCCTTGACCTTCTCGAGACCGTGATGGTCCGCGTCGAGTACCGCCTGCGCGGCAGCGATGTCCTTCTTGAGCTTCGACTTCTTGCCCCAGGGCAGGCCAAGCAGCACGTCGAGATAGTTGCGGACCACCGTCGCTTCCGCCGACATGGGCGCCATCGCGCGCAGCTTCTTCAGCTCGGCATTGGCCTTGCTGCGGGCTTCCTTCGACAGCTTGAGCTTGGCGATTTTCGAGGCGAGCTCGGCAAGCTCGTCGCCCCCATCCTCGCCATCGGCATTGCCCAGCTCGCGCTGGATCGCCTTAAGCTGCTCGTTGAGATAATATTCGCGCTGCGTCTTCTCCATCTGCCGCTTCACGCGGCTGCGGATCTTCTTCTCGACCTGCAGCACGCCCAATTCGCCTTCCATGAGGGCGAACGCCATTTCGAGACGCTTGGCGGGGTCGAGTTCGATCAGCAGCGCCTGCTTGTCGGCGACCTTGATCGAGATGTTCGCCGCCACCGCGTCCGCCAGCTTGGAGGCGTCGTCGATCTGTCCGAGCTGCACCGACGTCTCCGCCGGCAGCTTCTTGTTCAGGCGGGCATAATTTTCGAATTGGTCGACGACCGACCGCATGAGCGCGGAAACCTCGGCGCCATCGGCGGCGACGTCTTCGATCAGGTCGACCGACGCGGTCAGATGCGCGTCCTCGTCGTTCAGCTCGGACAGGCGCGCGCGCTGTTTGCCCTCGACCAGCACGCGGACCGTGCCGTCGGGCAGCTTGAGCAGCTGGAGCACCGTGGCGACCACGCCAACGTCATAGAGGGCATCGCGATCGGGATCGTCCTCGGCAGGGTCGAGCTGCGCGACGAGGAAAATCGACTTGTCGGCGGCCATCGCGCTTTCCAGCGCGGCCACCGATTTTTCCCGGCCGACGAACAGCGGCACGATCATATGCGGGAACACAACGATATCGCGCAGCGGCAGTACAGGCAGATTCTCAGTCATCTATTCTCCGATCGGCGCGCTGCGGGAGCGCGCCATGGAGGCTATATGGGCCGCCACCTGTTCAGGATCAATGAACGGAGCGCTTTACGGGCGCGAAGTTGTAATTTTCACTGCCCCTGCTGTAAGGCGCGGCCGTGACTGCCACGGAACCCCGCCCCGCCCCCTCGCCTCCCACCCGGACGCGGGACGCCAGCATCGACATCGTGCGGGGACTGGCCCTGCTGACCATCACGATCAATCACATCACCGGCTTCACCGACCGGATGCACATGGTCGGGATGCAGTTTCCGACGCTCACCCTGTGGGGCTTCTCGAGTGCCGCCGAGACCTTCTTCCTGCTGTCGGGCTATCTGGTCGGCGCGGTCTATTTCAGCGCGGAACGCGACCCGAGCGTCGCCACGTTCGCCCGCCGGGTCTGGCAGAGAAGCGGCAAGCTCTATGTGTATAATCTCGGCCTGTTCCTGATTCTGCTGCCCTTGTGCCTGGGATCGCACGATCTGGCCCGGCTCAGCTTCTTCGACTATTTCATCCAGCGCGGTCCCGCGTCGATCATCGACTTCCTGCTGCTCTACGTTCAGCCCTATTGCTTGGAAATCCTGGTCACCTACATGGCGCTGCTGGCCGCCGCGCCGCTGTTCGCGGCCCTGCTCCGATGGCAGCCTCTCGTCGCGGTCGCGGCCTCGCTGGGGCTCTACTGGTTCGCGCACCAGAATCCCTGGTTCAATATCCGGGGCGGCACGCCAGTCGGGGACTGGTTGTGGAACTTCAACCCGGCCTCCTGGCAACTGCTTTTCTTTGGCGCGCTGGCGGCAGGCCGCTTCCAGCTGCTGCGCCGGATCGAGCGGCGTGCCGCCGGCAACTGGCGCTGGCTGATCCTCCCGTTCCTGCTGTTTGCCGGGCTGACCCTGCTGTTCCTCTCCCAGCACTGGTTCTCGTTCGAGGTGCTCTACCAGAGCAAGATCCGCATCGGTCCGGTGCGGGTCGCCCATGCGATGTCGGTCTGCTGGCTGATCATGAGCATCCTGTGGGTATGGCCGCGCCTGCAACGGACCTGGCTGATGCGGCAATGCGCGGTGATCGGCTCCAATTCGCTGCAGACCTTCGTGGTCAGCGTCGCGCTAAGCTATGCGGCGGGCTATATCTGGATCGAGTTCGCGCCCCGCCACGACGCCTATATCGCCCTGTGCCTGAGCAGCGCCGCGCTCCTCGCCGTCTTCGCCAACGCCTATGCGCTGCACAAGGCTCGGGGGGCGGTACGCCCGCTCGAGCAAAGGGCAGGTTGAGCTTCGGATAGCCGGCCTGCGCTTGCCTTTCCCGGTCCCGACGCGCATGGGGAGCCGCCGATTAACGAGTGGAACGGGATATGGCTAAGAATTGGACGCCCGCGAGCTGGCGTGAACATAAAGCGGTGCAGATGCCGGATTATCCGGATCAGCAGCTTCTGGCAGCGACCGAGAAGGAGCTTTCCAGCTATCCGCCGCTGGTGTTTGCCGGCGAGGCCCGCGAGCTTCGCGGCACGCTGGCGCAGGTCGCCGCGGGCAAGGCCTTCCTGCTGCAGGGCGGCGATTGCGCCGAGAGCTTTGCCGAGTTTCATCCGAACAACATCCGCGACACGTTCCGCGTGCTGCTGCAGATGGCGGTCGTCCTGACCTATGCGTCGAAGCTGCCGATCGTGAAGGTCGGCCGCATGGCGGGACAGTTCGCCAAGCCGCGTTCGGCCGCGACCGAGGAAATCGGCGGCGTTTCGCTGCCCAGCTATCGTGGCGACATCGTCAACGACATCGGCTTCGAGGAAGCCGCGCGCCGGCCCGACCCGCAGCGGATGATCCGCGCCTACAGCCAGGCGGCCGCGACGCTCAACCTGCTGCGCGCCTTCGCCCAGGGCGGCTATGCCAATCTGCACCAGGTCCATGCCTGGACGCTCGACTTCATGGGCCGCAGCCCGTGGGCCGCACAATATGGCGAGGTGGCGACGCGGATCGGCGACGCGCTCGACTTCATGGCGGCGTGCGGCATCAACCCCGAGACGGTGCCGCAGCTGAAGGGCACCGCCTTCTACACCAGCCATGAGGCGCTGCTGCTGCCCTATGAGCAGGCGATGACCCGCGAGGACAGCCTCAACGTCGGCGAATATTACGATACCTCGGCCCACTTCCTGTGGATCGGCGACCGCACGCGTTTCGAGGGATCGGCCCATGTCGAGTTCCTGCGCGGCATCCACAATCCGATCGGCCTGAAATGCGGCCCGAGCCTTGAGCCCGACGCTCTCCTGCGGATGCTCGACACGCTCGATCCCAATCGTCAGCCCGGCCGCATCACGCTGATCACGCGTTACGGGCACGACAAGATCGAGAAGCACCTGCCCGCGCTCGTGCGCGCGGTGAAGCGCGAGGGACGCCAGGTCGTCTGGTCGTGCGACCCGATGCACGGCAATGTCGTCAAGGCGCCGAACGGCTACAAGACCCGTCCGTTTGACCGCATCCTCGACGAGGTGCGCGGCTTCTTCGCCGTTCACCGCGCGGAGGGCACCCATGGCGGCGGCATCCATGCCGAGATGACGGGGCAGAACGTCACCGAGTGCACCGGCGGCGCAATGGCGCTCACCGACGAGAATCTCGCCGACCGCTACCACACCCATTGCGACCCGCGCCTCAACGCGGGCCAGAGTATCGAGCTGGCCTTCCTGCTCGCCGAGATGCTCAATCAGGAAATGAAGGAACGCGAGCGGGCTGCGGCCTGACGCGAAAGTCACGGAGCCGGGGCAGCCTCAGGGCGCCGGCTCCACCTCAGGCGAGACAGGCAAACAAGGACTATGGCACGACGGCTGCCGGGCAGACATGCCCGGGCAGTCCTGACGGTCAGTGTCTGGGTTGCTCCAGCGTCCGCTCGACGCACTGGAGAATCTTGTCCAGCAGCGTCACAAGTTCGTCGTCCGAACGCCGGACCGCCTGTGCGATGCGGTCGAGCAGAGTCTGCACCGCGCCCGCGCCATGCAGGGCAATCAGCCCATTCGCCTCTTCGGTAACATCAGCCTCTGATCGCATGCCTGAAGGCTAGCAGCATCGGCCCGTACAAGGCCATTTCGTAATTTCCCCTGCGAAGAACCGCAGAGCTTCGCCAGCGCGCAAGCTTTCGCTTGACTCCCCCCCGCCCCCTTCATAATGACGCCGCTCCGCAGCACGGCCCCTTCGTCTAGCGGTCTAGGACGTCGCCCTCTCACGGCGAAAACACGGGTTCGAGTCCCGTAGGGGTCACCACTTCAAGAAGTTTGCGGATACTCCATATAAACACACTCTCCTTGGCGTCGTCTTTAGGCGTGCCTGTGGGATAAGCTCGCAAATCATATGCATTCGGACATAATTTAAGCCGTAGCCGAATTGCAATCTGACCGTCACCTCTGCTTCACATCGGCTCAATAGGCCCCCGAAAAGCGCCGCGACGGCGCCGAGCGCGATGGTCGCAGGTCTCGCATAGGCCGGCACCCGCCCTCCCCCGCCCGTCGTCCGCCACCGGTCTTTCCCAGGGGGGTATATGGTTGATCTTTCGACATATGTGCGGGTTGGTCGCTACGATCTTCCCGAGCCGACGCGGACGCAGGCGCCGACCGGCAGCGTGCTCGCGCAGGAAGTGTCGGCGGTCACCTATAACAAGGACACCGATACGCTGTTCGTCGTCGGCGACGCGGGCACGTCGATCGTCCAGATCAGCAAGACGGGCGAGCTGATCGACTCGATGACCCTGGCGACGGGCAGCAGCCCGCAGGGGACCGAGTTCTACGATCCCGAAGGGCTTACCTATATCGGCAACGGCCAGTTCGTCATGACCGAGGAGCGCGACCGCAATGTCGTGCTGTTCACCTACCAGGCCGGAACGACCCTGACCCGCGAAACCGCGAAAACGGTCGACATGGGCACCTTCTCCCCCAATCTCGGCTTCGAAGGGATCAGCTACGATCCGCTCACCGATGGCTATATCATCGTCAAGGAAAAGGAGCCAATTTCGGTGTTCCAGTCGGACGTCGATTTCGACGCCGGAACCGCCACCAACGGCTCGTCCTCGACCGAAAATGCCGTGGACCTTTTTGCCCCCGACAATCTGGGCATCGCCGACATCGCCGACGTTTTCGCGCTGTCGAACATCGATCCCCTGGACGAAACCATGTTGATCCTGAGCCAGGAATCGGCGCGCATCCTCGAGGTGGACCGCGACGGCAATGTCCTCAGCGTAATGAACCTCTATTCGGACAGCGGCAATCCGCTGCCGGTCGAAAACCAGCAGCATGAAGGCATCACCATGGATGCCGATGGCTTCATCTATGTCGTCAGCGAGAATGGCGGCGGCGATGCGGATCATCCGCAATTATGGGTCTATGCGCCCGCGAACACGGCGAACGAGGCTCCGACCGCGATCAGCCTCCTCGCCGCGCTCGATGCGGTCGAGGAGAATGTCTCCACGACCAGCCGGATCAAGGTCGCCGGTATCGCGATCGCCGACGATGGCCAGGGCGTGAACAATTTCACCCTTAGCGGTGCCGACGCCGCGCTGTTCGAGGTCGACAATACCGGCGTCTACCTGCGCGCCGGAACCACCGTCGATTTCGAAACCCAGTCGAGCTACAGCTTCACGGTCAATGTCGACGACCCCAATCTGGGGTCCTCGCCCGATGCCAGCATCTCGTACACGCTCGGCGTAACCAATGTGGTGAACGAGGGCGGTGGCGTCTCCTCCCTCTACATCTCCGAAGTCGCCCCCTGGTCGAGCGGCAACAGCCCGGTCGGCGCCGACTGGTTCGAGATCACCAACCCCACCGGCAGCGCGATCGACATCAGCGGTTGGAAGGTCGACGACAGCAGCGGCCTCTTTGCCAGCGCGGTCGCGCTCAGCGGCGTCACCAGCATCGCCGCCGGGGAATCGGTCATCTTCATCGAAGGGTCGAGCCAGGACGTCGTGACGGCGTTCATCGAGACCTGGTTCGACGGCACCGCCCCCGCCGGGCTCCAGATCGGTACCTATTCGGGCAGCGGCATCGGTCTGAGCACCGGGGGGGACGCACTCAACCTCTATGATGGTACAGGCGAACTGCAGACCAGCATCAGCTTCGGCGCTGCCGACGCAGGCCCGGTCTATCAGACGTTCGACAATGCCGCAGGGCTGAATGGCTCGGCCGTAACGACGCTCAGCCTCGTCGGTCCGAATGGCGGTTTCGTCGCAGCGACCGACTTTGCGGAGATCGGCTCGCCCGGCACCGTCGGACGGATTTTCATCTCCGAGGTCGCCCCCTGGTCGAGCGGCACGAGCATCGGCGCCGACTGGTTCGAGGTCACCAACGGCACCGCTTTCGCGCTCGACATCACCGGCTGGAAGATGGACGACAATTCGCAGTCGCCCAATGCTGCGGTAGCGCTGAGCGGGATCACGACGATCGCGCCGGGTGAATCGGTGATCTTCCTCGAAACGTCGACGCCGACGACGACGGTGCAGGCATTCATCGACACCTGGTTCGGCGGCACGGCGCCCGCAGGGCTCCAGATTGGCACCTATTCGGGAAGCGGCGTGGGCCTCGGTGGGAGCGGCGATGCCGTCAATCTCTACGACGGCGGCGGCACGCTGCAGGCAACGGTGAGCTTCGGGGCGTCGGGTGCAACTCTCGCCACCTTCGAAAATGCCACCGCGCTCAACGACACCGCGCTGGCCGTCCGCAGTTCGGTAGCCCTGGCGAGCCCGGCTTATGCGGCACCTGGGGACACAAACCAGCTCGGTTCGCCCGGGGAATTCGTTGCGGTCAACGAAGCGCCGGTCGCGACAGACGACACGCCGCAGCCGGTCGCCGAAGGCGGCAGCTATGTGATCGACGTCTCAACGCTCCTCGCCAATGACAGCGCCGGTCCGCTCAACGACGATGGTCAGACGTTGACCATTACCAATGTCAGCAACGCCGTCGGGGGCAGTGCGTCGATCGTCGGCTCCACCATCGTCTTCACGCCTACCGCCAATTTCTCCGGACAGGCGAGCTTCGATTACAGCGTTCGCGACAATGGCACGAGCTTCGGACTGGACGATTTCAAGAGCGACGTCGGCTCCGTATCGTTCATCGTCACCGCCAATTCGGTCGCACCGGGGTTCACTTCGCCCGCATCCTTCACCCCGGCCGAGAACCAGACCACCGTCGGCACCGTCGCCGCGACAGACCCGCAGAGCGATACGGTCTCCTACTCCATCGTCGGAGGCGCAGATCAGGCGCTGTTCGGCATCGACGCGTCGACGGGAGCGCTGAGTTTCCTCGCGGCGCCGGACTTCGAAGCACCGGGGGATACCGATCGCAACAATGCCTATCTGGTCGATGTGCGCGCATCCGACGGCACGAACGGCGCAACCCAAGCCATCACGGTCACGGTGACGGACGTCGCCGAACGCCAGGAAATCTATGTAACCGAGGTCGCGCCCTGGTCGAGCGGCGACAGCCCGGTCGGTGCCGACTGGTTCGAGCTGACCAATCGCGGCACCACCGCGATCGACCTGACCGGCTGGAAGGTCGACGACAATAGCGGATTGTTCGCCAATGCGGTCGCGCTGGCGGGAATCACCAGCATCGCCCCCGGCGAGTCGGTCATCTTCGTGGAAGGCAGCAATCCCACCACCGCAACCTCGGCCTTCGTGGCCAACTGGTTCGGCGGCACGGCGCCCACCAATCTCCAGATCGGCACCTATACCGGCAGCGGCATCGGCCTCGGGACCGGCGGCGACGCGGTGAACATCTACGATGCCGGCGGAACGCTGCAGGCCAACATCTCCTTCGGCGCATCGCCGTCCGGGCCAACCTTCCAGACGTTCAACAACGCGGCCTTCGCCAATGGAAGCGCGGTCTCGACGCTGAGCGCGGTCGACGTGAACGGCGCCTTCCACGCCCCCGGTGACAGCGATGAGATCGGTTCGCCGGGATCGGTGGGACGCATCTTCGTGTCGGAGGTCGCCCCCTGGTCGAGCGGTACGGCGATCGGCGCGGACTGGTTCGAGGTAACGAACAGCACTGCGGCAGCGATCGACCTCACCGGCTGGAAGGTGGACGACAGTTCGGCCTCCTTCGGCAATGCCGTCGCGCTGAGCGGCATCACCAGCATCGCGGCAGGCGAGTCGGTGATCTTCCTCGAAACCTCCCAACCCGAGACCGCCATCGCGGCCTTCGTCCAGACCTGGTTCGGGGGTGAGGCGCCCGAAGGCCTGCGGTTCGGAACCTACACCGGAAGCGGCATCGGGCTGAGCAGCAACGGAGACGCGGTCAACCTCTACGACGCAAATGGCACGCTCCAGGCGAGCGTCAGCTTCGGCGCGACATCGACCCTTGCGTCGCTGGACAATGGCGCGGCGCTCAACGGCGGCACCATCTCCACGCTCAGCGCCTCCGGGTTGAATGAGGCGATCACCGCTGCGACCGACACCAATCAGATCGGATCGCCGGGCTATGTCACGAGTAACGACGCACCGGTCGCGACCGCGGATTCGGACCTCGTCGACGAGGATGCGTCGATCACCGGAAACATCCTGTCGAACGATCAGGATGCCCAGGCATATGACCGCCTTACCCTGCTCTCGGTCGGCGGGGTCACGGTCGGTGCGCAGGCGACAGTCGTGGAGGGGCAGTGGGGCACGCTGACGATCTCACGCGACGGCAGCTATAGCTATGCGGCCGACGGCGACGCCACCGACGCCCTCCCGAATGGCGAGCAGCGTACGGAGCGTTTCGACTACATCGTCCAGGACAGCGCGGGCGCCAGCACCACGGCAAGCCTGTCGATCACGGTGACGGCGATCAACGACAGCGTCGCTGTAAGCCTGCCGCCCACGCAGCTCAGCTATGAGGGTAGCGATGCCGACGAGCTCGTCACGACCGGAACGGGCGATAGCATGGTGCTCGGCCTGGCGGGCGCAGACGTCCTCCAGGCGGGATCGGGAGCCGACACGCTCGCCGGTGGCGCAGGCGACGACAGCCTCGTGGGCGGAGCAGGCGATGACTATCTCTATGGCGGCGCGGTCGGCAACAGCACATCGGAAGGCGGCAACGATACGCTGCTGGGCGGCGACGGCGCCGACCATATCTATGGCAATAGCTTTGCCGGTGCCGGCAACGATGCGGACGGAGACGATCTGATCGAAACGGGTGACGGTGTGAATGTCGCCTTCGGACACGCCGGAAACGACAGCATCACCGGTGGCGTCGGCCGCGACCGCATTCAGGGCGGTGACGACGCCGATACCATCGACGGCGGGAATGGAACGGACAGCATCAACGGCAATCAGGGCAACGACCTGATCCACGGCGGTGACGGCAACGACATCGTGCGCGGCGGAAAGGGCGACGACGTCCTGTTCGGCGACAGCGGCAACGATATCTTGCGGGGAGAGCTCGGCAACGACAGGCTGGTCGCGGGTGCCGGGGTCGACGTGATGACGGGCGGCACCGGTAGCGACATCTTCCAGTTCACCGAGGCCTCGGCCGGAAATTTCGTCACGCCGGCCTTCTACACCGCCATCACCGACTTCGAGCAGGGCATCGACAGCATCATGCTCAACTTCGCGGTCAGCGCAGGCGATGTGCTGCAGGGTGGCACGCAGGCGTCGGTCACGGCGGCGCGGACGGCAGCGCAGCAGCTTCTCGACAATCACGCCGGAACGCAGGACATCGTGGCCACGCAAGTGGGTGCCACGACCTACCTCTTCTACAACGCCGCCGGAAATGCCGGGGACATCACCGCCATCATCGAGATGCGGTCGGCAACGGCGACGGCGTTCGAAACGACCGACTTCGTCGTAGCGGTCGGCTGATCGGCGGCAGGGGGAGCGCACCTCGCTCCCCTTCCGTCCTCATCCGCTCCAGTCGCGTCCCCCCTACGCCCCCATCCCCGCCGCAAAGGCAATGCGCAGCGCCTCGGACAGGCTGCGCACGCCAAGCTTCGTCATCAGATTGGCGCGGTGAACCTCGACGGTGCGGGGCGAGATATCGAGGTCATAGGCGATCGTCTTGTTAGGCAGCCCCTTGGCCAAGCCTTCCAAGACCTCTCGCTCGCGGCCGGTTAGCTTGCCCAGCATCACATGGGCTTCCTCGTTCCGGTCCAGGTCGGCGGCGTTCTTTTCCAGCCGGGCATGCGCCGCCTCGATCGCGGACATGAGCACCGCCTTCTCGAAGGGCTTCTCGATGAAATCGACCGCGCCGGCCTTCATCGCGCGGACCGCGATGCCGATGTCGCCATGACCGGTCAGGATGATCACCGGCATGGTGATGCCGCGCTCGTTGAGCGCCTGCTGCACCTCCAGCCCGTCCATTTCGGGCATGCGGACGTCGAGCAATATGCAGCCGGGCTGCGCCGTCTTCGCTTCCTTGAGGAAGGCGACCCCCGTTTCCCAGGTTTCCACCGCATAGCCCGAAGTGGAGAGCATGAACTTTGCCGATCGCCGGATCGAATCCTCGTCGTCGACGACATGCACCAGCCGCTTGTCAGCCATCTTGGTCCTCCGTTTCTATTCTGACGATGGTGAATTGAAAAATGGATCCGCCGGACGCGCCGGGTTCGTACCAGATCCGCCCACCATTGGCCTCGACGATGGTCCGGCAGATCGACAGGCCCAGCCCCATGCCGTCGGTCTTGGTGCTGTTGAACGCCCGGAACAGGTCGGAGACGATCTCGGCCGCGACGCCGGGGCCGGTGTCGCGCACCGCGATCCGGACCAGCCCTGCTTCCTCGACATGAGTGGACAGGCGGAGTTCGCGGGGCACCCCTGCGGGAAGGGCCGACATTGCCTCGACCGCGTTGCGCATCAGGTTGATCAGCACCTGCTGGATCTGCACGCGGTCAACTAGGACCGGTGTCGCCTCGGGATCGACGGCGAACTCGACATGGACGCCCTTTTCGCGCGCGCCGATGAGTGCCAGCTTCGCCGCCTCGTCGATCAGCGCCGGCAGGTCTTCGACGGTCTTCTCGACTTCGCCCTTGGCGACGAACTCGCGCAGCCTCCGGACGATCTGGCCGGCGCGCATCGCCTCACTCGCCGTCTCGGACAGCGCATCGCGAATGATCGGGAAATCGCCCGGATCCGGGCTTTCCAGCATGTCCCGGATAGTCTCGACATAGTTCATCACGGCTGTGATCGGCTGGTTCAATTCATGCGCCAGGGTGGATGCCATGGTTCCCATGGCGCTGACCCGCGCGACGTGGATCAGGTTGGAGCGAAGATCCTCGATGCGCTGTTCGGCAAGCATCTGCTCGCTGAGATCGCTGATGAAGCCGGTGAACACCGGCTCGCCCTCGACGGCGGCCTCGCCGACCGCCAATTGCATGGGGAAAGTCGACCCGTCGCGCTTGAGCCCCGTCACCGTGCGCCCGATGCCGATGATCCGGCGCTCGCCGGTGGCCAGGTAGCGCTGGATATAGGCGTCGTGCCGTTCGCGGTCGGGGGACGGCATGAGCCGGCTGATGTTCGCCCCGAACACCTCCCGTTCCGAAAAGCCGAACAGACGCTCCGCCGCAGCGCTGAACGAGATGATCCTCCCGCGCGAATCGATGACGATCATCGCGTCGGGCACGGTTGAAAGGATAGAACGCATCTGTGCCGCGCTCGATCGAAGCTGCCGTTCGGCAGCGCGCTGTTCGGTAACGTCGCGGATCACCTTGCCGAAGCCGCGCAGCTTGCCCTTGTCGTCATAGAGGGCGGTCAGCGAAATATTGGCAAGAAACTGGGTGCCGTCCTTGCGGGTCGCCATCTCCTCCTCCTGGAAGCGGCCCTCGCGACGGGCGCGCTCGAGATCGGCCTCGGGTTTTCCCGCTGCGACCGCGTCGGGCGCGTAGAAGTCCGCGAGATATCGCCCGACAGCTTCGGATTCCAGCCAGCCCTTGAGCCGCTCGGCACCCTTGTTCCAGATCGTCACCCGGCCTTCGGGATCGAGCATATAGATTGCATATTCGGACGCGCCGTCGATCAGCAGGTTGAGTTCGTCGCTGGCCTGGCCTGCAGCACGCCGCGAACGGCCGGCGTTGCGGTCCGTCAGATAGCCGAGCAGAACAAGGATTGCGGCCCCGGCCGCCATGCTGAGCATGGCCGGAGTACCGCTTGCGAAGGCCGCGAAGAAGGCTCCCGCCCATTCGGCGAGCATAAACGCGAAGACTGCGGTGACGAGCGCAGGAATGAAGCCACCCAGCATCGCCGCACCCAGGACCGGCAACAGCAGCAGCAGGTTGCCGCCATCGCCGAGCGCGGGCAGCCGCCCTGCAGCGATCGCCAGTGCCAGAATCGCCGTACCGCCGAGTCCGGCAACGACTCCCTGTCCCAATCTTCGCTTTGGCCCTGTCAAACGCGCAAGCCCCCTGCCCGGCCCACATCCCCCCCGGATGATCGATGCCGACCGATATACCGTCGCACCGCCATGCGACCACGTCCCCAAGCTTTGATTGTATGTACAACAGCATGGCGGGCTTGCGCGCCATGATAATCATGGGCTCATCCGTATTTCTACATATCGCCTCTCGGACCCACCGCGCCGAAGCTGAACCTGCGGCTTGCCCTTGCGGACAGGGCAGGCCCACATTTCGCCCCTTGCCGCTGCGGAGCATCATGGAGCAGATATCCCTTTCGACCCTGTCCGGGCTCGGCCAGGCATTGGCGGCAGGCCTGCTGATAGGGCTTCAGCGCGGCTGGACGAACCGCGACGCCATGACCGGGACCCGTATCGCCGGACTACGCACCCATGGCGTACTCGGCCTGGCCGGCGGCGTTGCGGGCCTGGCCCCGGTGGCGCTGGCGATCGCCATGGCGCTTGCGACCGGCGCCATATTGGCGATCGGATATTGGCGGCGAAGTGCGGAACGACAGGGGCTTAGCGCAACCGGAGCGATCGTCGCGCAACTGACCTTCGGCCTCGGCTTCCTCGCAACGACCGGATATGCGACCGAAGCGGTCGCCGCCGCTGCGGTGGTCACCGCCCTCCTCTCCGCCCGCGAGCCCCTGCATGGGATCCTCTCGGGCATGACCGGTGCAGAGATGCGCGCGGCGGCCCGTTTCGCGATTATCGCGCTCGTCGTCCTGCCGCTGCTGCCGGACCGGGCCATGGGGCCGCTCGATGCCTGGAACCCGCACAAGCTCTGGCTCGTGGTGGTGCTCGTCTCCGGTCTCTGCTTCGCAGGCTATGTCGCCAGCCGGCGCAGCAAGCTGCATCAGGGCACCTTGCTGACAGCGCTGCTCGGCTCGCTGGTGTCCTCGACGGCAGTGACCACCGCCTGCGCCAGGCGCATCGCGACGGAACCCGACGCGCGAGACGCCCTGTCTTCGGCGATACTGCTGGCCGGAGCAGTCATGTATGCCAGGGTCATCGCGCTGACGGCCCTTCTGGTCACGCCGGTCGCCCCCTGGATCGCCGCCATTCTCGCGTCCGCGCTCACCCTGCTGCTCGTGCCAATCCTCGGCACGGCGCGCCTCGGTGCGGCCGGCAGCCCACCCGTCGAGTCCAGGGCGGGCAACCCGCTGGACCTGCACGTGGCCCTGGGCCTCGCGGCGCTTGTCGCGATCATGATGCTCGCCAGCAAATGGGCCCTGATCGAGTTCGGCAATCTCGGTTTTTCGACCGTCCTGCTGCTGACGGGCCTCGCCGATGTCGATGCCGCGATCATGACGCTGTCCGGCGTCCCTGCCGCGACCATAGCTCCGCCTCTTGCGGCAGCCATATTGTCGGGCCCGGTCATCGCCAATACGCTGCTCAAGGCCGGCATAACGCTCGCTCTCGCAGGCCGCCAAGGTCGTTCGACCGCCGCATGGCTAGCCGGCAGCGGGCTCTTCGCCGGCGCCAGCGCGCTGCTCCTTGTCTATGGTCTGCGGAGCTTGTGACCCGGCCCGTCGCTGCGCGAAGCGATCGAGTATTGCGCGCATCTGGCGCAACGCCTCGCGCCGAGCTGCTTCGCCCTCGATACGCTGAAGGTCGCGCTTCAGGTTGACCGCAAGATCGGCATAGGCGTTCTGCCAGTCACCGCCCAATATCGCAGCCACGCGGGGATAGCCGGTCTTCATGCGGTGGGCACCGGTCTCGGCATCGAGCAGATACTGCTCTCCGATCGCCGGTACCACCACGTCGTGCCTGGCCTCGGTCGCACGACGCAAAGCCTCCAGCGCTTCACCCTCGCCATGCCAGAGGAAGAGAGCGCCGCGAACCGGGTCGCGCTGCGCGATCCATCGCAGCAGATCGCTCCGGTCGGCATGCGCCGAATAGGCGTCGATCCGCGCGACACGGGCCCGTACGGCAACGTCATGGCCCGAGATCCGCACGCGGGAGGCACCGTCGACGATCGTCCGGCCGAGCGTTCCCCGCGCCTGATAGCCCACGAACAGCACGCTGGACTCGGGTCTTCCGAGATTGTGCAGCAGATGGTGGCGGATGCGGCCGCCCTCGCACATGCCCGAGCCCGCCATGATGACGGCACCGCTCACATGGTTGAGCCGCATCGATTCGGCCGTGTCCTCGACGAAATGGAAGGCCGGGTGCCGGAACAGGGCCCCGTCGCGCGTCCCCGGCAGATGCTGCCGTTCGAACAAGGCGGTCGCGCGGATCGCCAGAGGCGAGTCGAGAAAGGTCGGACGAAATGGCAGCGCGCCCGATTCGTATAACAGCGCGAGGTCGGCGAGAATCTCCTGCGCCCGCTCGATCGCGAAAACCGGGATGACGAGATTTCCGCCGCGCCTGCCCGCTTCGGCGACCTCCGCCGCCAGCAGCGCCCGGCGCGCTTCCGCATCGACATCCTCCTTCTCGCGGTCGCCATAAGTGGATTCACAGAACAGGAAGTCGATTCCGGCCGGGGCGGCGGCGGGCGGCTCAAGGCTTTTCGTGGCGGAACCGATATCGCCCGAGAACAGGAGCCTGAGTCCGCCGACTTCGACCTCGATCGAGGCCGAGCCCAGGATATGGCCCGCATTCCAGAAGCGCGCGCGAACGCCCTCGACCGGCTCGAACCACGCGCCAAATTCGTGGGGCTGGGCGGCCGCAGCCGCCCGCTCGGCATCCCGGCTCGTATAGAGAGGCTCGACCGCTTCCTCATCGGCGCGATCGCGTCGCCGGTTGCGGCGAAGCGCCTCCCCCTCCTGCAACCGCGCGGAATCGGCCAGCATGAAGCCCAGCAGTTCTGCCGTCGCAGGCGTGCAGCAGATCGCGCCGGCATAGCCCTGTCGGACAAGGCGCGGCAGCAATCCGCTGTGGTCGATATGCGCATGAGTCAGCAGGACCGCGTCGATGGCGGACGGGGCAAAGGCGAACGGCCCTTCGTTCAGTTGCTCCAGGCTTCGCGACCCCTGGAACAGGCCGCAATCCACCAGGAACCGGCGCCCGTTCCAACGGAGTTCGGCACAGGATCCCGTAACCGTGCCGGCGGCGCCGTGAAAGACGATTTCGACCCCGCCGGTCATGGCACACGCATCCCCTCGCGTCCTTGCGGTCCGCAACAGGGCTCCGCGTCCATGCGATCAATGCGCCAGGAAAAGCGGCACGGGACTATCGTCGAGAAGTCGTTTGGTAACCCCGCCGAAAATCGCCTCGGCGAGGCGGGAATGCCCATAGGCACCCATGACGACATAGTCGCTGCGTTGATGACCGATCGCCCCCAGCAAAGTCTCGGCGATACTCTTGTCCCCCGCCTTCTCGGAAAGCACGTTCGGATGAACGCCATGGCGGGACAGATAGGATGCGGCATCGGCCACCGATCCAGCGGTCGAGCCATCCTCGATCTGGAGGAGGACGACCTGTTCCGCCTTGGCCAACAGGGGGACAGCGGCACGCAAGGCACGCTCCGCCTCGTTCGAGCCGTCCCAGGCGACCAAAGCCCGTCCCGCAATATTCAGGCTTCGCGCCGTGGCGGGCACGGCCAGCACCGGCTTACCGCTCTTGAGGACAAGCTCGGCCGCTGCCGCGCGCATGTCCGGGATAGGCAGGCCGTCGAGTCGGCGATTGAGGATGATGAGGTCGTTCAGGCTCGATGCCTTTGCCAGACAGGGCGCGATCTCGCCCGTGGCATCGAACCAGGTCCAGGAGACGCCTTCTTGCGCCAGGCGCTGTTCGAGATCTTCGCGATTGGCGGCCTCGCGCGTCTTTTCCTCGGTCAGCAGCATCGCGGTCCCTGCCCCGCCCGACCACGCGTCGGCTTCGATGACGGGCAATATCGCGACATCGACGCAATTGAGATGGCCGTCGAACGCACGCGCAAGATCCAGCGCAACCTGCAGCCGCGCCTCCTGTCCTTCATCGTCATGCACCAGCAGCAAGAAATTCTTCATCGGAGCCTCCGTCATCGGACGTTAGGGAAGCTGACCGATGCCCGTATCGGGCGACATCCGTTTTAATACGGACGCTTGGCTGACTCACCGGCACCAACGACAGGCTCTGCAACTAAAATGCGTACAGGCGCGCGGCCTTGATAGATCAGGTTGCATCCCCCCGTCTTTTTGAAGGGTTCCTTCGCTCGCGCATCGCTGTATAGGCACCGCTCCGAAGGGCCGGTCGGTACCGGGCCGCATTGGGGGAGCTAGATCGCCGGATGAGCTATCCGCAGAACCAGGGTTTGTACGATTCCCGCAACGAGCACGACGCGTGCGGCGTCGGCTTCATCGCGAATATTCGTGGCATTAAATCCAACGAAGTCGTGCAGCGCGGCCTGGAGATTCTGCTCAAGATCGATCATCGCGGCGCCGTTGGCGCGGACCCGCTGCTGGGCGATGGCGCCGGCATCCTTATCCAGATCCCCGATGCGCTCTTTCGCAACTGGGCACATGGTGCGGGGGTTACCCTGCCGCAGCCCGGCGACTATGCCGTTGCAATGTGCTTCCTGCCCCGCGACGAAGCCGCGCGCGACTTCGCAGTGTCGAAGTTCGAGACGTTCATCGCCAAGGAAGGCCAGACCCTCGTCGGATGGCGCGATGTCCCGGTCGACACCGCCGGCCTCGGCCAAGCTGTGCTCGACGAGATGCCGGTCATCCGCCAGGCCATCGTCGGCCGCGGCGCGAACTGTGCCGATCAGGACGCGTTCGAACGCAAGCTGCTCGTGATCCGCAAGCAGACGCAGAACCCGCTGGAGAAGCTCGCCGAGAAGCATGGACTTCCCGAGCTCACCGACCTCTACATGCCGTCCTTCTCGAGCCGGACCGTGGTTTACAAGGGTCTGCTGCTCGCCGGCCAGGTCGGCAGCTTCTACAAGGATCTGTCCGATCCGCTGACGACCTCGGCGATCGCCCTCGTCCACCAGCGCTTCTCGACCAACACCTTCCCGAGCTGGAAGCTGGCGCACCCCTATCGCTTCATCGCGCACAATGGTGAGATCAACACGGTGCGCGGCAATGTGAACTGGATGAACGCGCGCCGTCGCACGATGGAATCCGAACTGATCGGCGCCGACCTCGACAAGATCTGGCCGATAATCCCGCATGGCCAGTCCGACACGGCATGCCTCGACAATGCACTCGAACTGCTCGTGGCCGGCGGCTATTCGCTCGCTCATGCGGTGATGATGCTCATCCCGGAAGCGTGGGCCGGCAATCCGCTGATGGACCCCGATCGGAAGGCTTTCTACGAATATCATGCGGCGCTGATGGAGCCGTGGGACGGCCCCGCCGCCGTCGCCTTCACCGACGGCCGCCAGATCGGTGCGACTCTCGACCGCAATGGCCTGCGTCCGGCGCGCTTCCTCGTCACCGACGACGATCATGTGATCATGGCTTCGGAATCGGGCGTGCTTCCGATCCCCGAGGAGAAGATCGTCCGCAAATGGCGCCTCCAGCCCGGCAAGATGCTCCTGATCGACATGGAGCAGGGCCGGATCATCGAGGACGAAGAGATAAAGGCGAGTCTCGCCAAGGCCGCGCCCTATGCCCAGTGGCTCGAGGAGACGCAGTATAAGCTGAAGGACCTTCACGTCCTCGACGCCGACGAGATCGGCGAGACGCCCGCCCTGCGCAACGATCCCCGGTCGCTGCTCGATAGCCAGCAGGCCTTCGGCTACACCCAGGAGGACATCTCCAAATTCCTCGAGCCGATGGCGCGCAACGGCGAGGATCCGATCGGCTCGATGGGCACCGACACGCCGATCGCCGTTCTGTCGAACCGCTCGCGGCTACTCTACGACTATTTCAAGCAGAATTTCGCGCAGGTCACCAATCCGCCGATCGACCCGATCCGCGAGGAACTGGTCATGTCGCTGGTATCGATGATCGGCCCGCGCCCGAACCTCCTCGGCCGCCAGGCGGGAACCCATCTCCGCCTCGAGGTCGACCAGCCGATCCTGACCAATGAGGATGTCGCGCGGATCCGCTCGGCCGAGGCGCAGCTCGACGGTGCCTTCCGTACCGAGACGATCGACATGACCTGGGACGCGTCGGCCGGCGCCGAAGGGCTGGCGTCCGCGCTCAAGGAGATGTGCTGGGCCGCGACCGAAGCGGTGCTGGCCGACAAGAACATCCTGATCCTGTCCGACCGCGCGCAGGGCTCCGATCGCATAGCAATGCCGTCGTTGCTCGCCACCGCAGCAGTGCACCATCATCTGGTGAAGCAGGGCCTGCGGATGCAGACCGGCCTCGTCGTCGAAAGCGGCGAAGCGCGCGAGGTTCATCATTTCTGCGTGCTCGCGGGCTATGGCGCCGAAGCGGTCAACCCCTATCTCGCCTTCGACACGCTGGAGGAAATCCGCGTCCGCCAGGGGCTCGAGCTGAGCAGCTACGAGGTCCAGAAGAACTACATCAAGGCGGTCGGCAAGGGCATATTGAAGGTCATGTCCAAGATGGGCATCTCGACCTATCAGAGCTATTGCGGCGCCCAGATCTTCGATGCTGTCGGGCTGTCATCGGCGTTCATCGAGAAGTACTTTACCGGTACCGCGACCACGATCGAAGGCATTGGCCTCAAGGAAGTCGCCGAGGAGACGGTTCGCCGCCACGCGGCTGCCTATGGCGACAACCCGATCTATCGCAACATGCTCGATGTCGGGGGCGTCTATGGCTATCGTATCCGTGGCGAGGAACATGCCTGGACCCCCGAGAGCGTCGCGTCGCTCCAGCATGCGGTGCGCGGCAACAGCCAGGACCGCTACGCCGAGTTTGCCCGCTCGATCAACGAGCAGAACGAACGCGTCCTCACGATCCGTGGGCTGATGGAGCTCAAGAAGGCCGACAGGCCGATCAGCATCGACGAGGTCGAGCCGGCGTCCGAAATCGTCAAGCGCTTCGCCACCGGCGCGATGAGCTTCGGTTCGATCTCGCGCGAAGCGCATACGACGCTCGCCCTGGCGATGAACCGCATCGGCGGACGTTCGAACACCGGCGAAGGCGGCGAGGAAGCCGACCGCTTCAAGCCGCTGCCCAACGGCGATTCGATGCGTTCTGCGATCAAGCAGGTCGCCTCGGGCCGCTTCGGCGTGACGACCGAATATCTGGTCAATGCCGACGACATCCAGATCAAGATGGCGCAGGGCGCGAAGCCCGGCGAAGGCGGCCAGTTGCCTGGCGACAAGGTCGACAAGAACATCGCCCGCGTGCGCCACTCCACGCCGGGCGTCGGCCTCATCTCCCCGCCGCCGCATCATGACATCTATTCGATCGAGGATCTGGCGCAGCTGATCCACGACCTGAAGAACGTCAATCCGGGTGCGCGAGTCTCGGTCAAGCTGGTGTCCGAAGTCGGCGTCGGCACGGTTGCCGCAGGCGTCTCCAAGGCGCGCGCCGACCATGTGACCATCTCCGGCTATGAGGGCGGCACCGGAGCGTCCCCCCTCACCTCGCTGACCCATGCCGGCAGCCCTTGGGAGATCGGCCTCGCCGAGACCCAGCAGACGCTGCTCCTCAACGGTCTGCGCAGTCGGATCGTCGTGCAGGTCGATGGCGGCCTGCGGACGGGCCGCGACGTCGCGATCGGCGCGCTGCTCGGTGCCGACGAGTTCGGCTTCGCCACCGCGCCGCTGATCGCTGCCGGCTGCATCATGATGCGCAAATGCCATCTGAACACCTGCCCGGTCGGCGTCGCGACGCAGGATCCCGTCCTTCGCGCGCGCTTCAGCGGCCAGCCCGAGCATGTGATCAACTATTTCTTCTTCGTCGCGGAAGAGCTTCGCCAGATCATGGCGGAGATGGGCTTCCGCACGCTCAAGGAGATGGTCGGTCGGGTCGACCGGATCGACATGCGCAAGGCGCTCAACCATTGGAAGGCGCACGGCGTCGAACTGGGTCGCCTGCTGCACCGCGCCGAGCCGGCGATGGGCAACACGCTTCACCATTCGCAGTATCAGGACCATGGGCTCGACGGAGCCCTAGACAACGACCTGATCGCGGCCGCGGCGCCGGCGCTGGAAAGCGGTGAGCCGGTCGTCATCGAACGGCCCGTCTTCAACGTGAACCGGACCGTTGGCGCGATGCTCTCGGGCGAAGTTGCACGACGTTATGGCCATGAGGGTCTGCTCGAGAACACCATCACGATCCGCCTGTCGGGCGTCGCCGGGCAGAGCTTTGGCGCCTTCCTCGCCCATGGCGTGACCCTCGAGCTGACGGGTGACGGCAACGACTATGTCGGCAAGGGCCTGTCGGGCGGCCGCGTGATCGTCCGCCAGCCCGGCCATGTGAACCGCAACCCGCTGGAGAACATCATCGTCGGCAACACCGTGCTTTACGGCGCGATCGCGGGCGAGGCCTATTTCCAGGGTGTCGCCGGCGAGCGTTTCGCGGTGCGCAACTCGGGCGCGATCGCAGTCGTCGAAGGCACCGGCGACCATGGCTGCGAATATATGACCGGCGGCGTGGTCGTCGTGCTCGGCCAGACCGGGCGCAACTTCGCGGCCGGCATGTCGGGCGGTATCGCCTATGTCTATGACGCCGATGGGCTGTTCCGTCAGCGTTGCAACCTGGCGATGGTCGATGTCGAGCCGATCGATCCGGCGGCGGACGCCGACGTGGAGGAAGGCCGGCCGCAGCAGCGTGCGGTCAGCGTCCATGATTATGGCATGGGCGACATGCTCCGCCATGACGCCGCGCGGCTCCGCATCCTGCTCGAACGCCATCACCTCCACACGGGCAGCGCCCAGGCGGCTGCCCTGCTGGAGGATTGGGAGAATACGCTGTCGCGCTTCGTCAAGGTGATGCCGCGCGACTATCGACGGGCGTTGCAGCAGCTGGAGGCCGAGCGCCTCGCCGCCGCCAACGTCGCTGCCGAATGACCGGAGAATAAAGATGGGCAAGGCAACCGGATTTCTCGAGATCGAGCGCAAGGATCGCAGCTATGCGAAGCCGACCGAGCGCCTGAAGCACTGGAACGAGTTCATCGTTCCGCTGGGCGACAAGGAACTGCGCGACCAGGCCGCGCGCTGCATGAATTGCGGCATTCCCTTCTGTCACAATGGCTGTCCGGTGAACAACATCATCCCGGACTGGAACCATCTGGTTTTCGAAGAGGACTGGAAGAACGCGCTCGAAGTTCTTCATTCGACCAATAATTTTCCGGAATTCACTGGCCGCGTCTGCCCCGCTCCGTGCGAGGCGGCCTGCACCCTGAACATCCAGGACACGCCGGTTACGATCAAGTCGATCGAATGCGCGATCGTCGATCGCGGATGGGAAGAAGGCTGGATCCGGCCGCAGCTGCCGACCCGCAAGACGGGCAAGTCGGTCGCGGTGGTCGGCTCGGGCCCGGCCGGCATGGCCTGCGCCCAGCAGCTGGCGCGCGCCGGACACAGCGTGACCTTGTTCGAGAAGAACGACCGTATGGGCGGGCTACTTCGCTACGGTATTCCCGACTTCAAAATGGAAAAGCATCTGATCAACCGCCGGCTGGTCCAGATGGAAGCGGAAGGCGTCACCTTCCGCACCTCGACCGAAGTCGGCGTTCAGGTGTCGCTGGAATCGCTCCGAGAGAATTTCGACGCGATTGTCCTGTCGGGTGGCGCCGAAAAGCCCCGCCCGCTGGAGATACCGGGCTTCGAGCTTCAGGGCGTCCGCTATGCGATGGAGTTCCTCACCCAGCAGAACAAGCGCGTTGCGGGCGACGACGAGCTGCGCGCCGCACCGCGCGGGACGCTGACGGCCACCGGCAAGCATGTCGTGGTGATCGGCGGCGGCGATACGGGGTCGGACTGCGTCGGCACCTCCAACCGTCAGGGCGCCGCCTCGGTGACCCAACTCGAGATCATGCCGAAGCCGCCCGAGAAAGAGGCGAAGGCGCTGACTTGGCCGAACTGGCCGCTGAAGCTGCGCACCTCGTCCAGCCACGAGGAAGGCTGCGAGCGCGACTGGGCCGTGCTGACCAAGCGCGCGGTCGGCAACAACGGCCAGCTCACCGGGCTCGAATGCGTCCGCGTCGAATGGGTGGATGGCCGGATGCAGGAAGTGCCGGGCAGCGAGTTCACGCTGAAGACCGACCTGGTCCTGCTCGCCATGGGCTTCGTCGGACCGAATGCGGCGGGAATGATCGAACAGGCCGGCGTCGAACTCGACGCACGTGGCAATGTGAAGGCCGACACCAACGCCTATGCCACGAGCCAGGACGGGATCTTCGCCTGTGGCGACATGCGCCGCGGCCAGAGTCTGATCGTCTGGGCGATCCGCGAGGGCCGTCAATGCGCTCGTGCGGTCGACCTGCACCTGATGGGCACGACCGAACTGCCGCGCTGATATCCGGCTCGTCGGTTCGGCCGGCAGGTCAGGCGAAAACGGCCAGACAAAAAAGGGGCGCCGGATCGACCGGCGCCCCTTTAATTTTTGGGTTTGGCGCGCCTCAGGCGGCCTTGGCCCGGCTTGCGCGCTTGCGCTCATGCGGGTCGAGATGGCGCTTGCGCAGGCGGATCGACTTCGGAGTGACTTCGACCAGCTCATCGTCGTCGATATAGGCGATGGCCTGCTCCAGGGTCATCTTCTTCGGCGGCGTCAGGCGGATCGCGTCGTCCTTGCCACCCGAAGCGCGGAAGTTGGTGAGCTGCTTCGCCTTCATCGGGTTGACTTCGAGATCGTCGGTCTTCGCGTTCTCGCCGACGATCATCCCCTCATAGAGGGCCTCGCCATGGCCGACGAACAGGATGCCGCGCTCTTCGAGCGGGCCGAGCGCGTAGCTGTTCGCTTCGCCCGCACCGTTCGAGATCAGCACGCCGTTCTTGCGACCTTCGATGTTCCCCTTGTGGGGGCCGTACTTCTCGAACAGGCGGTTCATGATGCCGGTACCGCGGGTGTCCGACAGGAACTCGCCATGATAGCCGATCAGGCCGCGCGACGGTGCCGAGAAGGTGATGCGGGTCTTGCCGCCACCCGAAGGACGCATGTCGGTCATCTCGGCCTTGCGGAGATTCATCTTCTCCACGACCGTGCCCGAATATTCCTCGTCGACGTCGATCACGACCGTCTCATAAGGCTCTTCCTTGCCGCCCTGCTCATTCTCGCGGAACAGCACGCGCGGACGACTGATGCCCAGCTCGAAGCCCTCGCGGCGCATCGTCTCGATCAGCACGCCGAGCTGAAGCTCGCCGCGACCGGCAACGTCGAAGCTGTCCTTGCCCGCGCTCTCCGTCACCTTGATCGCGACATTGGACTCGGCTTCGCGGAACAGACGGTCGCGGATCATGCGGCTCGTCACCTTCGTGCCTTCACGGCCTGCCATCGGGCTGTCGTTCACTGCGAAGGTCATCGACAGCGTCGGCGGATCGATCGGCTGCGCCTTGATCGGAACCGAGACCGACGGATCGGCGATGGTGTTCGCCACGGTCGCGACCGTCAGGCCGGCCATGCAGATAATGTCGCCGGCCTTGGCCTCTTCGACGGGCACGCGCTCGAGGCCCTGGAAGGACATGAGCTTGGTCGCGCGGCCGGTTTCGATGATCTTGCCGTCGACGTCGAGCGCGTGGATCGGCTGATTGAGCTTCACCGTGCCGCTGTTGACGCGACCGGTCAGGATACGGCCGAGGAAGTTGTCGCGGTCGAGCAGCGTCACGAGGAAGCTGAACGGCGCTTCAAGATCGAGCTGCGGCGCCGGAACATGGTCCACGATCCGCTCGAACAGCGGGCGCAGCGTGCCTTCGCGCGCCTGCGCGTCTTCGCTCGCATAGCCGTTGCGACCCGAGGCGTAGAGAACCGGGAAATCGAGCTGCTCGTCGGTCGCGTCGAGGCTGACGAACAGGTCGAACACCTCGTTCAGCACCTCTTCGACACGCGAATCCGGGCGATCGATCTTGTTCACGACGACGATCGGGCGCAGGCCGAGGGCCAGCGCCTTGCCGGTCACGAACTTTGTCTGCGGCATCGCGCCTTCGGACGAGTCCACCAGCAGGATGACCCCGTCGACCATCGACAGGATGCGCTCCACCTCTCCGCCGAAATCGGCGTGGCCGGGGGTGTCGACGATGTTGATCCGCGTGCCCTCCCAGTCGACCGACGTGCACTTGGCCAGGATCGTGATGCCACGTTCCTTTTCGAGATCGTTCGAGTCCATTGCGCGCTCTTCGACGCGCTGGTTGTCACGGAAGGTGCCGGACTGGCGAAACAGCTGGTCGACCAGCGTGGTCTTGCCGTGATCGACATGCGCAATGATCGCCACGTTGCGGAGGCTCATGGTCGTAAAGGTCCTGACTGGAGGGATTTGCCGCGCGCATAGCGGAAATGTCGCGATGCAACAAGGGCGGCGTATCGTAGACGCCAGTCTGCGGGTCGCGTCGCGATCCACGAAAGGCAAAAAAAGGGCCGGTCCGAACGAACCAGCCCGAAGTCATTAGGAGAGGATGCCTGAAAGGCCCGTCCCTGTTGCTCCTCCCGACGCGATTCGACAAATGCGGATGCGTCAACGGCAATTGCAATTTCTGCAATCATCGATTGCAAGGGGGTTACGCCGCATGCGGCGCCGTATCGCTTGAATAATGCACCTCTTGCGGCCATCTTTGCGGTCAGCAAAGCACGAGGGAGACGCCGGCAATGGCCAGCACGACGACGACAGAGCAACCCGATCTGGTGCTGCAGCCGCCCGCACCGGTGAAGGCTCTCGCGCCGGAGAAGGCAGCTGGCCTCGTCCCGTTGCGAGACGAACAGCGGAGCCAGCTGGAAGAAAAGGTCGACGCGTTCGTCGATGACCTGGTGGCCCAGGACGTCAACAGCCCGGAGTTCGGCAAGCGGGTCGATTCGATCAGCAACATGGGCCGTCGCGAGATCGCCGAAGCGGCCGGACAGTCGAACCGCTTCCTCGATCGCCCCGTCAAGGCGATCGACGCGGACAATGGCGTCGGCGCCAATCTGGCCGAACTGCGCCGGACGGTGGAGGACCTCGACCCCGGCAAGCGAGACAATTTGTTCACGCGCAAGAAGCTGTTCGGGATCATCCCCTGGGGCGACCGGATGCGCGACTATTTCGACAGCTATCGGTCGGCGCAGAGCCACATCTCTTCGATCCTCAACAGCCTCGCTTCGGGCAAGGACGAACTGATCAAGGACAATGCCGCGATCGACGTCGAGCGGCAGAATCTCTGGGCGGCGATGGGCCGGCTCGAGCAGATGATCCACCTGTCGAAGACACTGGACGAGCGGCTCGAGGCGAAGGCGCTCGAACTCGACAGCAGCGATCCCGAAAAGGCGAAGGCGATCCGGGAAACCGCGCTCTTCTATGTCCGCCAGCGCACGCAGGATCTGCTGACCCAGATGGCGGTCACGGTGCAGGGCTATCTGGCGCTCGATCTGGTCAAGAAGAACAATATCGAACTGGTCAAGGGCGTCGACCGCGCCTCGACGACGACCGTTTCGGCACTGCGCACGGCCGTCACCGTGGCGCAGGCGCTGACCAACCAGAAGCTGGTTCTGGAACAGATCACGGCGCTCAACACGACGACCGCCAACATGATCGAGTCGACCGGCACGATGCTGAAAAACCAGACGGCCGAGATCCACAAGCAGGCCGCTTCGTCGACGATTCCGATCGAAACGCTGCAGCGCGCCTTCCAGAATATCTACGACACGATGGACACGATCGATCGTTTCAAGGTCGAGGCCCTGTCCTCGATGAAGCAGACGGTGAACGTGCTGACCAGCGAGGTCGAGAAGTCGAAGGGCTATATCGCGCGCGCCGAGGGTACCGCCCAGGGGCAGACCGAGCCGTTCAAGGCGCTGGAATAGGACAAGCAGAAGATGGTCGACAGCCGCGCCGCCATGGATCGCGCCGAAGAGGTGCTGGAGCGCATACGCTCGCGCACCACGCCCCGCGCGATCAAGGCGCACCGGCGCCGCGTCGTCGGCTTCTTTCGCCGGCTCCGCCTCGCCTTCTTCGCGGTGCTCGGTGTAGCGCTGGCCGGGGGCATCATCGGAGCCTTCGTGACGCCGCTCGGCATCTGGGGCTTCTTTCTGATGATGGTCGCGATGGCGGTCGTCTTCTTCGGCATCCTCGGCTGGCCCCAGGCGCCCGAGCCGACGCCGCAGCAGATGGCGAAGAGCGACCTGCCGCTTCTCCCCTCACAGACCGAACGCTGGCTGGAAGCGCAGAGGCTCGCCCTCCCCGCCCCGGCACAGAGACTGGCAGACGAGATCGGAATCAAGCTCGAAGCGCTGGGCCCGCAGCTGGCCAAGCTCGATCCGCACGACCCCGCTGCCCATGAGTTCCGTAAGCTCATGGCGGAAGAGCTGCCGGAGCTCGTCGAAGGCTATAAGCAGGTCCCCGAGGCCATGCGCCGCGTCGATCGCAATGGCAGTTCCCCGGACCGTCAGCTCGTCGAAGGATTGAAGGTGGTCGACGACGAACTGCGCCGCATGGGCGAGCAACTCGTCAGCGGCGACCTCGACAAGCTTGCGACGCAGGGCCGCTATCTCGAACTCAAATATCGCGGTGCCGACGATCAGCGCGACTGAGAGCGCGGCGTGGAAAGGCGGTCGGCCTTCCTGATCCCGTCATAGAGGGCCGCCATTGCATCGGGATAGCTCGGTCCCGCACAGGTCGTCAGCGCCTCCGGAAGCAGGATCCTGCGCCGGTCGGGAACGACGCGGCGCAGCAACGGATGTTCGAGCATCTCGGTGCCCCGATCGCGTACCACGCCTTTCTGTTCGACCAGCAGGAAATCGGGCCGCGCGGTCGCCAGCTGTTCGATCGACAGATAGGACAGCATCGGGCGACCGAGGCGGCCGGCGAGATTGGCAAGACCGGCATGCCGCATCATCTCGTCGATCAGCGTCCCCTGCCCGGTCAGATAGCCGCGCCGTTGATAATAAGCGGCAACGCGCCCCCGCCCCGGTGGTGGGCCGAGCGCCCGGAGACGCGCGCGCATGTCCGTGATCAGCGCATCGCCACGCTCCGGATGCCCTATCGCGGCCGCCACCTGACGCGTTACCCGCTCGATCGCCGGGTAATCCTCGGCCCGGTCCAGCGCCACGACAGGCACCCGACGGCGCCGCAGGACCTCCAGCGCGGCGGCGCTGCCGAAACCGGAGGTGAAGACCAGATCGGGGCGGAGCGTCATCAGTTCCTCCGCACTGCCCCGGACAGCGCGAAACGACCTGGCCCGCGCATAGGCCCATGACATGCCGCGATCCTGCGAGAATCGGTTGAGTGCGGCGATCTGCCCGGGATCGGCCAGCAGCAGCAGATACTGGTCCGCGCAGAGGCTGAGCGAGACGATCCGCCGGGGCGCCCCAGGCGTTGCAGATACCTTCGCACCAGTGGTGGGCGCCATGGACACCGTCGCCATAAGCGCGAAAATCATGGTCTTCACGAGGCGCCGCATCATCTTCTCTTGAAAGCAAGGCGCGTCTGCGGTCAAGCCGACCGACATGGCCTCCTCTCCCCCGCCCCGCGCGCTGCTGATCGCATCGCTGGCGATCCTCGCCCTGCTGCTGGCCACGGCTTCGCTGCTGACCGGCCCGACACGCTATGGGCTGCACGAGTTGCTGGGGATCGTCTCCGGCACCGGCGACCCGCTGCTGCGCGATGTCCTGATCGACCTGCGCCTGCCGCGCGCGGTGCTGGGACTGCTCGTCGGCGCGATGCTGGGATTGGCCGGCGCGGTACTCCAGGGCTATCTGCGCAATCCGCTGGCGGAGCCCTCGATCCTCGGCACGTCGAACGCCGCAGCGCTGGGCGCGGTGATCGCGCTCTATTTCGGGCTGTCGCAGATGCAGCCGGCCACGCTGCCGCTGCTCGCCATCGCCGGCGCGTTCATCGGGCTGGCGCCGCTGCTGCTACTCGCGCGGAAAGCGGAAAGCCCGCTTTCGCTGATCCTGGCGGGCATCGCGGTTGGCACGGCGGCAGGCGCGGGGATCAGCCTCGCCCTGAACCTCGCGCCCAATCCCTTCGCGGGGATGGAAATCATGAGCTGGCTGATGGGATCGCTCGAGGATCGCTCCTTCACCCATGTCTGGATTGCGCTGCCCTGCATCCTGCCCGCGATGGCCCTGCTCTTCCGGGATGGGCACGCGCTCGATGCGCTCACCCTCGGCGAAGATGCCGCGCGGACGCTGGGCATCGATCTCTCGGCGGTGCGTATCCGGCTGATGCTCGGCATCGCCATCGGCGTGGGAGCGGCCGTCGCCGTATCGGGTGCGATCGGCTTCGTCGGCCTCATCGTTCCGCATCTGCTGCGGCCCTTCACCGATCGGGCGCCCTCGTCGCTGCTGCTGCCCTCTGCTCTGGGTGGAGGCGCTTTGCTCTGCGCTGCCGATATCGTGGTGCGGCTGATTCCCACGTCGGACGTGGAATTGCGGCTGGGCGTCCTGACCGCCCTGCTGGGCGTGCCGATCTTCGTCTATCATCTGGCGCGAGAACGGCGCCTCTGGTGACTCGCGCTAGGCCGCCCGGTCCTGGTCGCCGGGTGCCGGATGGGCGAGATAGGCGAGCCGCCTGACCTCACGCCGTCCCCGCACCACCGTGGCGAGGATCAGCCCGGTATAGACGTTGAAGAAGGCGAGGATCATCAGGCCCGTCGCCAGCAGGGCCGTCGGCAGGCGCGGCACCAGCCCGGTCTCCAGATAGGTGATACCCAGCGGAACCGCGAGCAGGACCGCCAGCGCCGCGAGCAGCCCGCCGATCGCCCCGAAGAACAGCACCGGCTTCTCGATCCGAAACAGCGTCAGGATCGTCCAGAGGATGCGGAAGCCGTCGCGATAGGTGGAAAGCTTGGAGGCGGACCCTTCCGGGCGCGCACCATAATGGGTCACGACTTCCCCTACCGGCATCTGCAGCTCAAGCGCATGGATGCTGATCTCGGTCTCGATCTCGAAACCGGCAGACAGCACCGGGAAACTCTTCACAAAGCGTCGGGAGAAGACCCGATAACCCGATAAGATATCGGAAAAACTCCGACCAAAGAGGCGTGCCAATATGCCGGTGAGCATCTTGTTGCCGAAGCGATGGCCGCGACGATAGGCCTCCTCCACCTCGGACTTGCGAGCACCGACGACCATGTCGAGACGCTCGGCGAGCATCATGCGGATCAGTTCGGGTGCCGCCGCCGCATCATAGGTCGCGTCGCCATCGGCCATCACATAGATGTCGGCCTCGACATCGGAGAACATCCGCCGGACGACATGCCCCTTGCCCTGCATCCGCTCGGTGCGGACGATGGCTCCGGCGGCACGCGCGACCTCGACAGTGCGATCGCGGCTATTGTTGTCGAAGACATAGATGCGGGCGTCCGGCAGCGCCTTGCGGAAGCCGGCGACGGTCGCGCCGATCGCCGCTTCCTCGTTGTAGCAGGGCAGGATGACGGCGATATCGGGCTTCATGCGCGCGGTGATACTGGCGCCCGCGTCGCTTGTCATCCGTGCATCTCGCCGGCCGGTCGGGCGCGGCGCCACAGCAGAGCGGCAATCGAGGCCATCATCGGCAGCAGCCAGATGATCCGCGCCTGGTAACGCGGCTGAGGCTCCGACACCCCTCCCCCGAGAAGCGCGTTGACGACGGCCCCCAGCAGAAACAGGCCGAGCCAGAGAAGGAGGTCGCGCTCCGCCTGCGACGACGACCGGCCCCGTACCGTCCAGAGCAGAAGCACCAGGATCGACGCGCCGACGATCGCCCGCTGGAGGGCGGCGATGGCCGGCTGCGGCCAGTGATTGCGCCCACCGAGTGACGACAGCAGCGCGTCACGCTGCCGCGGCGGCAGCGACCGCCAGCACCGATCGCCCGGCGTGCAATGATAGTTGAGGATGTCGACCTCGAAGCGGAGAAACTGCCGGACGGCATTGGCAACGACGCGCCCACCCTGCGTGAGCGGATAATCGGCGAGAACGGCCAGGGCAAAGGCCGTGTCCTGATCGGACATCGCCCGCCGGGTCGCTGCGTCGGCGAACATATAGCCGCCCCTTTTCGGATCGTGCGACCAGAGGAACTCACCGGCGACGACCGACCGGCGATCCTTCCAGGCGCAGGCTGCGAAGGACGGGGGGTCGCAATGGCTGCGCAGATAGTCGAGCCCGGGGCCATCGGCCATGAAGCGTGCCGTGAGCAGCGGAACGAGCAGCGGCTTGCGGCCGAAGACATGCTCGACCACCACGCCGGTCACCAGAACCGACGCCAGGCCGATCGCAAGCATCGCCGCCGTCGTCGTGAAGGCTCGGCGCCATTCCGTACTGGGTCGCCGCGCGAACCGCATGGCGATGGGCAGAAACGCGAGCATCGCGCCGACCGTGACGACATGGGTCAAATGGGACAGCAGCGACAGCAGCAGCAGCAGGGCGACGCCCCGGCGTTCCCAGCGGCCCAGTCGGCCCCGCTCGGTCACCAGCAGGAGGAAGGCCAATATGCCCAATCCAGCGAGCAGGTCGGGCATCAGCAGGCCGGCAAAGAAAGGCAGCGATGTCCCCAAAGCGAGCATGGAGACGGTCATGATCACCGCGCCCGCGCTTTCGATGCCGAAGAGCCTGAGCGCCAGGCGAATGAGCCAATAGGCTGCCGCCGCCTGCATCAGCACGAACAGCCAGAAGCTTCCGAACAGGAAGGTCAGCCACAGCAGGGCCCCGAAATAGGGGGACCGTCCCGCCATGATGCTCTGTGTCGCGATGTCGTTCCCGCGAGCGGCGACATGATGGTCGGGTCGGGCAAGCTTCGCGCCGGGATCGAGCGCGTGCCGGTAATGCTCGGTCCACTCGGTCGAGACGCGGCGTCCGGAAAAGAGATAGGCTGCGCTGTCGGCCGCCCGGACATAGGATGTGGTGTCCGGGAAGAAAAAGGGCTGGCCGTTGACGAAGGCAGGCCAGGCAAGCGCGCAGATGCAGGCGACATGCAACAGCCAGCGCTGAATCATCCCTGCCCCCGAAAGCACGCCACACCCCGCGCCCGTCATCCGCGATCGGCCATGGCTTTGCAACCGATGTTGGGGCAGCATGAACCGGTGCATGAGGATTATGACCTGTTCGTCGAGATCGTCGACGCCGGCAGCCTCGCGGCTGCGGGCCGTCGGCTGCGGATTTCCCCCGCCATGGTCTCCAAGAGGCTCGCCCGGCTGGAGGCGCGTCTCGGCGCACAGCTCGTCCACCGCACGACGCGCCGGCTGCTGGTCACCGACGTCGGCCGGACCTTCTACGAGGATGTCAGCCGCATCGTCGAAGCGACGCGCGCCGCCGAGGCACGCGTGGCCGGCCGGATCGGCCAGCCGGGCGGGCCGCTGCGCGTTTCCGCGCCGACCTCTTTCGGGCGGCTCCACGTCGTCCCGCATCTCAAGGGCTTTCTCGACCGATATCCCAAGGTCGAACTGGCGATCGACCTCGACGATGGCTTCGTCGATCTGCTCGGCGAGCGCATCGATGTCGCCATCCGCATCTCTCCCCCGCCCGCCAAGTCGCTGGACGCCTGCCTGCTTGCGGAAAATCACCGGATCCTGTGCGCATCGCCCGCCTATCTCGCCAGCCATGGTGAACCGAAGACGCTCGACGATCTGGCCGACCACCGGCTCCTCGCCGCCGATCATCAATTGCCCTGGCGGCTGGAGGGGCCGGAAGGCCCTGCGACAATCGATGGCCAGAGCGCGGTCAGGACCAATTCCAGCGAAGTGGCCCGTGATCTTGCGCTGGCCGGGCTCGGCATCGCCCTGCGCTCGACCTGGGACATAGGCCTCGCGCTCCGGGACGGCCGACTGGTGCGCGTGCTTAGCGACGTGAGCGGCGCGACCGATGTCGCCATCTATGCGGTGCAGCCACGCGGCGCGCGCGATACGCCCAATGCCAGCGCGTTCATCGCGCATTTCCGCGACATCTTCTCGCCGCAACCGCCCTGGGATAGGTGATCGCCATGATCGAACGACTTCACGCCATCATGGCCCGCCTCCGCGATCCCGAAACCGGATGCCCGTGGGATGTCGAACAGGATTTCGCGACGATCGCGCCCTACACCATCGAAGAAGCCTATGAGGTGGCCGACGCCATTGAGCGGGGCGACATGGATGCCCTCCGCGACGAGCTCGGCGACTTGCAACTCCAGGTCGTCTTCCATGCGCGAATGGCGGAGGAGCGCGGCCTGTTCGATCTGCGCGACGTGCTCGACACGATCTGCGCTAAAATGATCCGCCGACATCCGCATGTGTTCGGCGACGGGCAAAGCCCCGGCTGGGAAGAGATCAAGGCCAGCGAACGCGCCGGCAAGAGCGCCGACAGCAGCGCATTGGCGGGGGTAACGGTTGCCCTGCCCGCCTTGCTGCGCGCGGAAAAGCTGCAGAAGCGCGCGGCCCGCACCGGCTTCGACTGGCCCGAGGCCGAGAGTGCGCGCGAGAAGATCGACGAGGAGATGGCCGAAGTCCTCGCAGCCGAGGACGACGCCCATCGTTTCGAGGAAATGGGGGATCTGCTGTTCGCGGTGGTCAACTGGTCACGCAAGCTCGGCATCGATCCCGAAGCGGCGCTGCGGGCTGCCAATGGCAAGTTCGAACGGCGCTTTCGGGCGATGGAAGCGATCGCGGGCGAAGCGTTCACGAGCCTCGATCTGGACGCGCAGGAAGCGCTCTGGGTACAGGCCAAGCAGGCCGAACGCGGCTGAGCCTCAGCGCGCCTCGAAGCGCGCCAGATCGGCGTCCGACAACCGCACCTCGACCAGCATATGATCGCCGTCGACATCCTGGCCCAGCACCTCGCCATGGGCATGGAGCCAGGCAAGCGCCGCGCCGTCGCCGATGGGAACGCTGAGCGTGCGAACGCGATTTCCCTCCGACAGGCGGTCGGAGACGATCCGCCGCAGCAGATCGACCCCATCGCCCTGAAGTGCGGAGAGGGTGACGACGTCTTCGCGACGGGTTGCCTCCGCTTTGACGGCGGACCGGGCTTCCTCGTCGAGCATGTCGATCTTGTTCCAGACCTCCAGGATCGGCGCGCCCTCCCCGGCCTCTGCATCCGGTGCGCGCGGGCCGACGCCGATCTCGCCCAGCACCGACAGCACGTCGGCAGCCTGAGCATCGCTATCGGGATGGGCAATGTCGCGCACATGCAGGATGATATCGGCGCCGGTGACCTCTTCCAGCGTGGCGCGGAAAGCCGCGACCAGCTGGGTCGGGAGGTCGGAGACGAAGCCGACCGTGTCGGACAGGATCGCCTTGTCGAGCCCCGGGAGCGATATCTGGCGCATCGTCGGATCGAGCGTGGCGAACAGCAGATCCTCGGCCATCACCTTCGCACCGGTCATCCGGTTGAACAGGGTCGACTTGCCGGCATTGGTATAACCGACCAGCGCGATGACCGGCCAGGGCGCGCGCTGGCGGCGCGCACGATGCAGGCCGCGAGTCCGCCGGACCTGCTCCAGCTCGCGCCGGAGCTTCGCCATTCGGTCGCGGATCAGGCGGCGGTCGGCCTCGATCTGGGTTTCGCCGGGACCACCGAGGAAGCCGAAGCCGCCGCGTTGCCGTTCGAGGTGGGTCCAGCTGCGCACCAGGCGGCCGGCCTGATAGTCGAGATGGGCTAGCTCGACCTGAAGCCGGCCCTCGGCCGTCGCCGCACGCTCGCCGAAAATCTCAAGAATCAGGCCCGTCCGGTCGATGACCTTGGCCTCGATCGCCTTTTCGAGATTGCGCTGCTGGATCGGCGTCAGCGCCGCATCGACCACGAGCAGCTCTGCCTCGTCCTGACGGATCGCCAGTGCGATCTGCTCGACCTGACCCGAACCGAACAAGGTCGCGGGCTTGGGATCGCGCAGACGGAAGGCGAGCCTCCCGACCACGTCGATCCCGATCGCGGCAGCGAGACCCGCAGCTTCGTCGAGCCGGGCCTCTGCGCTGCGGGGATTGTCACCCGCACGCTCGGGAAGAGCCACGATCGCCTTTGCGCCGCGGCTCAGCCCGTCGTCTTCCTCACGGTTGAAAACGCTCAATCGTCGTCCGAACTGTCGATCTCGGCCAGATTGATCGGATGCGCCGGCTGCACGGTCGAGATGGCATGCTTGTAGACGAGCTGGCTCAGCCCGTCGCGCCGCAGCAACATGCAGAAGAGGTCGTAGGCAGCGATCTCTCCCTGCAGCATGACGCCATTGACGAGGAACATCGTCACCGGCTCGCGGGTCTTGCGGACCGCCGACAGGAAGACTTCCTGAAGCAGGTGGGACTTCTTCTCTTCGAAGCCCTTGTCGATCTCGGTCATGTCGAGCGGATGCGCCGGCATTACGGTCGAGATGGCGTGCTTGTAGATGAGCTGGGACTGGCCGTCACGGCGGAGCAGCACGGAGAAATTGTCGAACCAGGTGATGATGCCCTGGAGCTTGACGCCCTTCACGAGGAACATCGTGACGGGGGTCTTGGTCTTGCGGACCGAGTTGAGGAAGATATCCTGAAGATTATTGACCTTGTCGGCCATTGCCGGTCTCCGGTCTTGGCGGGTCATGGCCCGCTTCGTGCGCCGTTGCATGGCGTCGTGCCGCCCCCACCCTATGCGGGGACTGACAGACGATAGCCGACCCGGACGCTGCCGTCCATCTCGCACATGCAACAAAAATCTGACGATGCGGCGGGACGACGCCCAAGCGGGGCGATCAGGGCTCCTGATCGTCGCGCGCGTCGACAAGACCGAGCGTCTTCAGCTTGCGGTGGAGCGCCGACCTTTCCATGCCGATGAACGCTGCCGTCTTCGAGATATTGCCCGAAAAGCGCCGGATCTGGACACGAAGATATTCACGCTCGAACGTCTCCCGCGCCTCGCGCAGCGGGGTACCCATGATCGACCGCGCAGCTTCGCCCGGCGCCAGCCTCGCCTGATCGTTCAGCACCTCGGCGGGCAGCATGTCGAGCTCGATCACCCCGATCCGGTCGCCCGGCGCCAGGATCATCGTCCGCTCGACGATATTGCGCAGCTGGCGGACGTTGCCCGGCCAATCATAGGTTTGCAGTGCGCCGACCGCGTCGGGGGTCACCGTCGGCGTCGGCAGGCGCCGTTCGGAGGCGAAGCGCGCCAGGAAATGCTCGACCAGCGCAGGGATGTCCTCCCGCCGCTCGGCCAGCGACGGAATGTTCACCGGCACCACGTTGAGGCGGTAATAGAGATCTTCGCGGAAACGGCCGCCGTCGATCTCCTCGGCGAGGTTGCGCGCCGTGGCCGATACGACGCGGACGTCGACCTTGACGATACGCTGCCCGCCGATCCGGCTGAACGCCTGTTCGGTGAGCACACGCAGGATCTTTGCCTGGGTCGTGAGCGGCATGTCCGCGATCTCGTCGAGAAACAGCGTTCCGCCATGCGCCTGCTCGAGCAAGCCGGGCCGGATCAGTTCGCCATTTTCCTCGACCCCGAAAAGCTCTTCCTCGACCCGTTCGGGCTCCATCCGCGCTGCGCTCACGACGATGAAGGGGGCGTTGGCGCGGTTGCTCCACAGGTGCAGGAGGCGCGCAGCGACCTCCTTGCCCACGCCGGCGGGACCGCTGATCAGTACGCGGCTCCCGGTCGCCGCCACACGCTTCAGCGTCGCGCGTATCCCGTTGATGGCGCTGGAGTTGCCGGTAAGCTCCTCCTCCTGGCCGATCTGCGCCTTGAGCGTGGCATTTTCCCGGCGCAGGCGATCGGTTTCGGTGGCGCGGCCGACGAGCAGGAGAAGCTGCTCGGCCTCGAACGGCTTTTCGATGAAATCGGCGGCACCCCGCCTGATCGCGGCCACAGCGGTATCGAGATTGCCGTGCCCCGAGATCATCAGCACCGGCAAGGTCGGGTCTCGCCGCTTGATTTCGTCGAGCAGGTCGAGCCCGTCGAGCCGCGATCCCTGCAACCATACGTCGAGCAGGACCAGCGAAGGCCGCCGGTCATCGATCGCGGCCAGCGCGGCATCGCTGTCGGCTGCCGTACGCGCGGCATAGCCCTCGTCCTCGAGCACACCCGCGACCAAGTCGCGGATGTCGGCCTCATCGTCGACGATCAGGATTTCCAGAGCCATGCGTCAAGCGGTTCCACTTCTCTTGAGGGACGGAAATTTGGCGTCCTCGCCATCCTGGACGAGGCGGTCCTCGGACACGGTAGCGATGGTCGCCAGCGCATCCTGATCGAAATCGAGATCGACGATGGTGCCGCCACCGGGCCGATCGCGCAGCGACAGCGTACCGAGATGATCCTCGACGATCTTGCGGACGATGGCGAGGCCAAGCCCGGTGCCGCGCTTGCGCGTCGTCATATAGGGCTCGGTCAGGCGATCGCGCTCCACCGGCAGTCCGGGCCCGTTGTCGGCCAGCACGATCTTCAGCCGCCCGTCGCCGATCCGGATCGTCATCGCGATCACTCCGGGGGCATGCTGTTGCGGATTTTCCTCGATCGCCTCGACCGCGTTCTTGACGAGATTGGTCAGCGCCTGGCCGAGCTGACGCCGGTCGCAAACCATCGTCGGTGCGAGGTCTTCGGTGTCGAGGCTGAAGCTGATCGCGGGATGCGCGACCTCATGCAGGAACATCGCCTGCCGGGCGATGTCGACGATCGCTTCTTCACGGAAAACCGGTTTCGGCATGCGCGCGAAGGAGGAGAATTCGTCGACGATGCGGCGCATGTCGCCGACCTGGCGGATGATGGTCGCGGTCAGCCGCTCGAACACGCCCGGATCGGAACTGATCTCCTTGCCATAGCGGCGCTGCAGCCGTTCGGCAGCCAGCTGGATCGGGGTGAGCGGATTCTTGATCTCATGCGCGATCCGCCGCGCGACATCGGCCCAGGCGGCGCGGCGCTGGTCCGCCAGACGCTGGGTGATGTCGTCGAACGTCAGCACCCGCGCGCCTTCGGCCGCCACGGAGCGGACGGCGAGCGTTCGCGGCTCGCCGGCGATTACCGTCTGCACCACCACCTCGCGATTGCCGCTGTCGAGCACCCGGTCGAGTTCGGCACTGATCTCCACGAGCGGGCGGCCTTCGATCGGCTCCTCCAGGTCGAGCATCGTGCGTGCCGAAGGGTTGACGAGAGTCACATGCCGCTGGCTGTCCACCGAGACGATACCGGCGGTAACGCCTGACAGAACCGCCTCAATGAAGGCGCTGCGGTCCTCGAGCTGGCTGTTGGCGGCGACCAGAGCGCCGGTCTGCTCGCCCAATTTGCGCGTCATGCGGTTGAAGGCGCTGCCGAGCGTGCCGACCTCGTCGGAACTGGGGGAAATGTGCACGCGGGCCGTAAGGTCGCCCGCCGCCACACGCCGGGCGGCCGAGACAAGCTCGTTCACCGGACGCACGAGCCGGTCGGCGACGCGCATCGCGACCCAGATGGCAACACCGAGGATCGCCAGCGCCATGATCATCAGGAGGATGTTGAACCGCAGCTGCAAGGCCCGCGCGCGATCGATCGTCGCGACATAGTCACCCAGCGCCGACCGTGCCCGGACCGCCTGTGCGAGCACGTCCGGCGCGGCTTGGCGCGACACGTAGAGATAGGTGCGGCTCGCGCCATCGAGCAGAATCGTCCCCTCGATCCTGTCGCCCGCCTCCGCGGTGATCCGGGGCTGCCCGCCCTGGAGGAAGGGGATGGTGGCCGGTGGCAGGCGCTGGTCCAATGCACGCTTATCGAGGTTCGCCAGTGCGATCAGCTGCGGCGTGCCCGAGCTATCGATGTTGATGATCGCCGCCTCGGACAGCCCGCGATAGGCGATCTGCCGCGCGAACTCGGTTGCGAAGCGGGGATCGTCGATCGTCGTCGCCGACAGGAAATAGCGAAGATCGCCGGACATCGCCGTGATGTCGCCGAGCAGACGCTCCTTGCTCTCGGTCACATAGGCCTGCGCCACCCGCTCCGAGCTGCGCAGCACCACCCGCGCCTTGTCGGAGAACCAGAATTGAGTGCCGAGCTGGAACAGTAACGACGCGAATACCACCACCAGCAGCGTCGGAACGGTAGCGATCAGCGAGAAGAAGGCGACGAGGCGGACGTGCAGCCGTCCCCTGCTCCCCAGTTCCGACTGCGATGCGCGATAGATGGCGACGCGTCGCGCGATCAGCACCATGAGGCTCATGAACGCCAGCAGATTGGCACCCAGCAACAATGTCGCGAAGGTCGGCGAAATCGGAACCTGCGGCCGGCCGCTTGCCGTGACCACGCGATAGCTCGCGATCAGGATCAGCAATGTTGCGATCGGCGTCGCGATCTCGATGAGCGGCATGAGCCGGTGCAGCCGCCAGGCCATAACGAGCCGCCGCCGCACGCGTGTCAATGTCAGACCGGGAAACGCCATCGTTGCCCGGTTACCACAATAGCGTGGCCTCGGGAACACAGTGACGTCGCAGGGAGGGCACGCCGCGTCGCCCTGACGTAGCTCGTTCGCGACCTAGTCCGATCGCTTCGCGGCCAGCGCGTCGATCTGCAGGTCGGTCAGCTTCTTGCGCAAGGTATTTCGGTTGATCCCCAGCAGGCGGGCTGCGCGCAGCTGATTGCCCTTCACCGCCGCCAGAGTGAGTCGCAGCAAGGGCCGCTCGACCTCGGCAAGCACGCGATCATAGAGCCCGTCCGGAGGCAGATCACGGCCGAATCCGGAAAAATAGCTGCCGAGATGCTGTTCCACCGCCTCCGAAAGCCCGGCGGCACTGACCACGCCCGGCTGTGCCAGGATGGTCTCAGACGAAGGCAGCTGCTGCAGCTGCTGCTCGACGAGGCTCGCCGTGATCACATCCTCGCGGCTGAGCACGGCCAGACGGCGCATGAGATTCTCGAGCTCGCGGACATTTCCGGGCCAGCCATGCTGCATGAGCCGCGCGATTGCACCCGGGTCCAGCGCCTTGCGGGGCAGGCCATCGGCCGCCGCACGCTCCAGGAAATAGCGTGCCAGTTCGCCGATATCCTCGCCCCGCTGGCGCAGCGAGGGGAGCCGGATCGGCACCACGTTCAGCCGGTAATAGAGGTCCTCGCGAAAACCGCCCTCGGCGATCAGGCGGGGAAGATCCTTGTGGGTGGCGGCGATGATACGGACGTCGGCCTTGATCGAGCGGGTGCCACCGACCGTGGTGAACTCGCCCGCCTGCAACACGCGCAGCAGACGGGTCTGCGCCTCCATCGGCATGTCGCCGATCTCGTCGAGGAACAGCGTGCCACCCTGCGCCTGCTCGAAGCGCCCCGCTGAACGCGCCTGCGCACCGGTAAAGGCGCCCCGCTCATGGCCGAACAGCTCGGACTCGATCAGTTCGCGGGGAATCGCCGCCATGTTGATGGCGACGAAGGGCGCGGCTGCGCGGGGACCGAAGTCGTGAATCGCCCGCGCTACCAGCTCTTTGCCGGTGCCCGATTCGCCCAGGACCAGGACGGTCAGGTCATTGGCGACCACGCGCGCGATGGTGCGATAGACTTCCTGCATCGGCGGCGAACGGCCGATCAGCGGCAGGTCTTCGGTGGCCTCGCTGGCGGCCGATGCTGCGCCGCTCGCCATCCGCGCCGCAAGGGCATCGGCGACCGCGCGGGTAAGTTCGCCGAGATCGAACGGCTTGGGAAGATAGTCGAAGGCGCCCTGCTCGGTCGCGCGCAGGGCGGTTGTGAAGGTGTTCTGAGCCGACAGGACGATCACCGGAAGGCCCGGATCCTTGGCGAGCATCTCGGGGATGACATCGAGGCCGTTGCCGTCTGGCAGCATCACATCGGTCACCAGCACCTGCGGATCGAAGCTGGCGAACAGGCGCCGCTGATCCGCCACCGATGCGGCGGTCTCGACGACATGCCCCGCGCGCCGCAGCGCTTCCCGGACCACGGTCCGGATCGCAGCGTCGTCGTCGACCACCAGAACACGACCGCCACCGATGCTCATGCCATTACCCTCGCCCTGGGGAGTAGCAGACGGAACACCGTCTTCGGGGGCAGGCCCTCCCGCGCATATTCGATGATGCCGCCCTGGTCGGCCACGAGCTTTTCCACCAGCGCCAGCCCGAGCCCGCTGCCACTGCGTTTGGTCGTGACGAACGGGTCGAACAGATGCCCTTCGATCTCGGGCGGGGCTCCCGGCCCCTCGTCGATCACGCACAGCTCGATCGGCAGCGGCTGCCGGGCGTTGCCGTCCGCCCGTCGCATCGAAACGCCGTGGCGATAGGCGGTGGTCAGCGTGATCGCGCCGGGGCCGCCCTCCATCGCTTCGGCGGCGTTCTTGAGCAGGTTGATCAGGATCTGCACGAGCGAGTCCCGATGGCCCAGCACGGCCGGCAAGGACGGATCATAGATCTCGCGGATCACCCGCCCTTTGGCGAACCCCTGCAAAGCGACTTCGCGGGCATGCCCCAATATGGCGTGGATGTTCTGCGGCGTCATTTCCATCGGCCGCGTATCGGTGAAGCCCTGCATCCGGTCGATGAGCGCCGCCACGCGGTCGACTTCCTCCCGGATCAACCGGGTCAGCGCCCGCGATTCCTCGTCGCAGGTCGTTTCGAGCAGCTGCGCGGCCCCGCGCACCGCCGACAGGGGGTTCTTGATCTCATGGGCCAGCATCGCGGCGGCAGCCACGGCGGTTCTCGTCCCGCCTTCCCGATCGACCGACCGCGCGCCGATTGCGCTGCGCGCATGGGCGTGGATCGAAACGGTCCGCCACCCCGCCCGCTCGGGCAGCGGCGCGACCATCAGATCGACACGCATTCGCCGGCCCAGCGGCAGTACGATCTCAAGATCATAAGCGGCAAAGGGCGCATCGCTGGGCATCGACGTGAGCGGGTGACCGATCGCGTCGATCACCGGTTTACCGACGATCTGGTTGCGGCTGTGGTTGAACAGCGACTCGCAGGCAGCGTTGAGTTCCACCACGATCCCTCCGGGATCGATCACCAGCACGGCCGTTGCCATCGCCGCCAATATCTCGGACGGCGACGGCGCATCCGCCGGCACCAGTGCCGCCGGGCTCCGCCGCGAGAAGCGCATCAGGCCGCTGCGCGGGAGAGCCATGGCGCGTAGAATTCACCGAGCATCGCGATGACGCGCGTCGGGTCGGGCTCCTGGTTGACCTTGTTCCGGAACTCGGCCGACCCGGGAAGCCCCTTGGTGTACCAGCCGATATGCTTGCGGGCCATATTGACCCCGACCTCTTTGCCGTAGAGTTCGAGCATCGCGTGATAATGCCCGAGAATGACGTGATATTGCTCCTCGATCGTCGGATCGGGCCGGCGCTCGCCGGTTTCGAAGAAATGCATGACCTGCGACAGCAGCCAGGGCCGACCGTAGGAACCGCGTCCGATCATGAGCCCATCCGCGCCGGACTGTTCGACGGCGGTGATGGCGTCGTCGATCGAGCAGATGTCGCCATTGACAATCACCGGAATGGACACCGCATCCTTGACCCGGCGGACGAACGCCCAGTCGGCACTACCCTTGTACATCTGGTTGCGCGTGCGACCATGCACGGTGATCATCTTCACCCCGACATCCTCGGCGATCCGGGCGATCTCGGGCGCGTTCAGGCTGTCATGATCCCAGCCCATACGCATCTTGAGCGTCACCGGCACCTCGACCGCCGCCACCGTTTCCTTGATGATGGCGACCGCCAGATCGGGCGTGCGCATCAGGGCCGAGCCGGCATCGCCATTGACGACCTTCCGCACCGGGCAACCCATGTTGATGTCGATGATCGCCGCGCCGCGATCCTGGCTCAGCTTTGCCGCCTCGCCCATCTCGCGCGGGGTGCAGCCGACCAGCTGCATCGACACGGGTTCCTCGGCGGGATCCCACAGCGCCTTTTGCACCGACTGGCGCGTCTCGCGGATGGCGGCCTGGCTCGCGATCATCTCGGTGACGTTGAGACCCGACCCATAGCCGCGCACGACCCGCCGGAACGGCAGGTCGCTCACTCCCGTCATAGGCGCGAGGATGACCGGGCTGTCGATCCGGACCGGACCGACGGTAATGGGACGCAATGTGGGTGTCATGGCTGCCATGTTGCCTAAAAAAGCAGCATCCCCCTAGCCGCTTATCGCTTCCGGGGCAAGCTGGCCCCCCGGAGGCTCCCAACGCTTTACGTCAGGCGCACGGGCCCCTAAAGCGCCGATCGATGAACGGCGCGCCCCGCATAGCTGCCTTGATCGTCGCCGCCGGACGCGGCGTGCGCAGCGGTGGCGAGATTCCAAAGCAATATCGCGATCTGGCTGGCAAGCCGGTCCTGCGCCACGCGATCGATGCGCTGCGGGATCATCCGCGCATCGATATGGTCCAGGTGGTCATCGGCGAAGGCCAGGAATCGCTTTATGCAGCGGCGATAGGCGAGGCGCTTCTGCCCCCGCCCGTGCTCGGCGGCGCGACTCGGCGCAACTCCGTGCTCGCGGGGCTCGCGGCCTGCGAGGCCGATATCATCCTGATCCACGATGCCGCACGCCCTTTCGTTCCCGCTGCCGTCATCGACCGGCTGCTCGCTGCGTTCGACCACCATGACGGAGCAGTCGCGGCCCTGCCCGTGGTCGATACGCTGGCCAGGGGCGACGAGTTGCTCGGCGACACGGTCTCGCGTGAGGGACTGTGGCGCATTCAGACGCCACAGGCCTTCCGACGCGCGGACATCATCGCTGCGCATCAGGCGTGGCCGGAGTACCGCGAAGCGACCGACGACGCTCAGGTCGCACGCGCAGCGGGCTACCGCATCGCGGTGGTCGAGGGAGACCGCCGCCTGGAGAAATTGACCTACTCCGCCGATTTCGACGCTGCTGCCGAGAGGGTAACAATGATCAGCCGATCCGCCTCCGGTTTCGACGTGCACGCCTTTGCCGAAGGCGACCGCGTCCATCTAGGCGGTATCGCCATTCCGCACAGTCGCGGCCTTGCCGGCCACAGCGACGCGGACGTCGCGCTGCACGCGCTGACCGATGCGCTGCTGGGCACGATCGCAGCGGGCGATATCGGCAGCCATTTCCCCCCGAGCGATCCGCAGTGGCGCGGCGCGGATTCGGAAATTTTCCTCGATCACGCGCGGTCGCTTGTCTCCGCAGCCGGCGGGGTCATCGATTTCGTCGATCTGACGATCATCTGCGAAGCACCGAAGGTCGGACCGCACCGCGCCGCGATCCAGGCCAACATCGCCCGTATTCTCGGCCTCTCCGAAATGCAGGTCAGCGTAAAGGCGACCACGACCGAGCGGCTGGGTTTCACCGGCCGAAAGGAAGGCATAGCCGCCCAGGCCATCGCTACGATAAGGATGGCCCAGCCCAGATGAACGGAACCCCCGCATGACCGACAAGATGGACAGCCTGCTTCCGCCGGAACTGCTCGACGCAGCCCGTCGTGTCGTCGATGCAAACCGTGCGGCCGGTCGGCGGATCGCTCTCGCGGAGAGCTGCACCGGGGGACTGGTGGCGGCGGCGATCACCGAGATACCAGGCTCTTCGGATGTCCTCGGATCAAGCTTCGTGACCTATTCGAACGAGGCCAAGGTCTCGATGCTCGATGTTCCGTTCGAGATGATCGAGACCTTCGGCGCCGTCTCGATCGCTGTTGCCTGGGCTATGGCGCGAGGGGCACAGGAACGCAGCGATGCCGACATCGCGGTTGCCATCACCGGCGTCGCCGGACCGGGCGGCGGCAGCGACAAGAAGCCTGTGGGGACCGTCGTCTTCGGCCGTGCGATCAAAGGTGCCGATCCCGAGGACATCGCCGCCGACAAACGCCATTTCGGCGATCTCGGGCGCGGCGGGGTCCGGCTTCAGGCGGCGCTGTGTGCGCTTGAATTGCTTATGCCGGGGGCTTCGCTCGAAGGGGCCCCGTAAAGCTTTGCGGCACGCTCCTCGAAGGCACCGATCATCATCCGCAGCGCCCGATCGAACACCTGGCCTGCGACCATCTCGAACAGTCGCGACTTGAACTCGAACTCGATCGAGAAGTCGACCACCGTCCCGCCCTTGCCGTCGGACGCGAAGGCCCAATCGTTGCGCAGATATTTGAGCGGTCCGTCGAGATAGTCGACGTGGATGCTCTCGGGGCGCTGCTTGGTGACCTTCGACGTGAATTTCTCGCGCAGCGCCTTGAACCCCACCATCAGGTCGGCGACCATCTCGGTCTCGTCATCCGACCGGACGCGGACCGCCGACACCCACGGCAGGAACTGCGAATAGGAGGCTACGTCGGCGACCAGATCGTAGATCTGCTCCGGCCGATAGGGCAGCGTGCGGACTTCGTGATGCCTCGGCACGTCAGGCCGCCGGCTGCGCCTTGCGCGCGAGTTCCGCATTGCGGGCGTCGCGCATCTTCGCGAAATCCTCTCCGGCATGGTAGCTGGACCGCGTGAGCGGCGTTGCCGCGACCAGCAGGAAGCCCTTGGCGCGCGCGATCGCCGCATAAGCCTCGAAGGTCTTGGGCGGCACGAACTCCGCCACCTTGGCATGCTTCGGCGTCGGCTGCAGATATTGGCCCATGGTAATGAAGTCGATGTCGGCCGAGCGCATGTCGTCCATCACCTGATGGACCTCCAGCCGCTCCTCGCCCAGCCCGACCATGATGCCTGACTTGGTGAAGATGGTGGGATCGAGCCGCTTGACGGATTCGAGGAGGCGCAGCGACGCATAATAGCGCGCACCCGGGCGGATCGTCGGATAGAGCCTCGGCACCGTTTCCAGATTATGATTGTAGACGTCGGGCCGCGCCGCCACGATCATCTCGATCGCCGCATCCGCCTTGTTGCGGAAATCGGGGGTCAATATCTCGATCGTCGTGCTCGGCGTGGTGCGGCGAAGCGCCTCGATAACCTTCACGAAATGCCGCGCGCCGCCATCGGGCAGATCGTCGCGATCGACCGAGGTCACCACGATATGCTCGAGGCCGAGTTCGGCCGCTGCGTCGGCGACATGCTGCGGCTCGAGCGGGTCGACCGCGCGGGGCATGCCGGTCTTCACATTGCAGAAGGCGCAGGCCCGGGTGCAGGTATCGCCCAGGATCATCACGGTCGCGTGCTTCTTGGTCCAGCACTCGCCGATGTTCGGGCAGGCGGCCTCTTCGCACACCGTCGCGAGGTTGAGGCGGCGCATCAGCGCCTTGGTGTCCGCGAAAGCCTTCCCCATGGGCGCTTTCACGCGGATCCAGTCAGGCTTGCGTTGCTTGGCGGCAGGCGGCGTAGGCAGAGGTTCGCTCATGCCCGCTCAGATAGGCGATGAGTCGGCTACTTGCCAGCCCCCTTCACCGCGACTAGGCCATTGGCCATGACTGACTTCACCGGATTGATCGACGGCTATCGCCGCTTCAAGAACAATGGCTGGACACAGCAACGCGAGCGGTGGAGCCAGTTGGCCGACGGGCAAAGCCCCAAGCTGATGGTGATCGCCTGTTCCGACAGCCGGGTCGATCCCACGATCATCTTCGACACTTCGCCGGGCGAAATCTTCGTCGTGCGTAACGTCGCCAACATGGTCCCGCCCTTCGAGACCTCGCCCGGCCACCATGGTGTGTCGGCGGCACTCGAATTCGCCGTGACCCAGCTGGAAGTCCCCGAGATCGTCGTGCTCGGCCATCAGAGCTGCGGCGGGTGCGCCGCGGCATTGAGCCAGCGCTTCCTCGATTCCGAGCCGGGCAAGGGCGGCTTCATCGCCGACTGGGTATCGCTGCTCGACGACGCACGCGAACGTGTGCTGGCGGAACATGGCGATAGCGATTCCGCGCAGAAGGCCATGGAGTTCGAAGCCGTGAAGGTGTCGATCGCCAATCTCCGGACCTTTCCCTTCGTGCCCAGTCGCGAACAGGCGGGCAAGCTGGTGATCCACGGCGCCTATTTCGCAGTAGCCGATGGAGTCCTGCATCTGCTCGACGAAACGACCGGAGAGTTCGCTCCAGCCTGAAGCCGACCGCCGGAACGGCGCCGCGAGCCAGACGTTTAGCCTTCAGCATATCGTTCATGTTGAGGAGAGTTCCGATGAGCCTTCGTATCTTGCTCGCCACGGCGGCAATTGCCGCCCTCATTCCCGCAGCCGGCCAGGCGCAGCAGAGCCAGACCGCGGTGGCAGCGACAGCGGAAGTGCCGCAGACGCAGGCGCTCAACAACGGCGTCAACGAGGCGATCGTGGAGACCAAGACCGCCAATGCGGTGGCCGTGGCGCAAGCCGACATCAACCAGCAGGACTATGAGGCGGACAAGGCAGCCTATGCCAGGGCGATGCGTCAATATCGCCGCGATGTCGTCGCTACCGACGCGACCTATGTTCGCCAGCAGGACGCCTATGCGATGGCGATGCGCGACTGGCGGGCGCAGGTCGTGATGTGCAAGAAGGGCCATCAGAGCGCCTGCAAGCTGCCGACCCCGGATCCCCGCAACTATATGTGATCCCGGCGACGCCGGATGAAGAAAGGGCCGGTCCCGGCGGGATCGGCCCTTTCTCTGTTCAGCGTGTGAGCTTCTTGTAGGCGCCGGATCCGGGCCGGTCGGCAGCGTCACCGAGGCGGCGACGCTTGTCCTCCTCATAGCTCTCGAAATTGCCCTCGAACCACTCGACATGCCCATTGCCCTCGAAGGCGAGGATGTGGGTGGCGAGACGGTCGAGGAAGAAGCGATCGTGGCTGATCACCACGGCGCAGCCCGCGAAATTCTCCAGAGCATCCTCGAGCGCGCGCAGCGTCTCGACGTCGAGGTCGTTGGTCGGTTCGTCGAGCAGCAGGACATTGCCGCCCTTGCGCAGCATCTTGGCCATGTGGACGCGGTTGCGTTCACCGCCCGACAGCTGGCCGACCTTCTTCTGCTGGTCGGCGCCCTTGAAGTTGAACGCGCCGACATAGGCACGGGTCGACATCTCGAACTTTCCGACGGTCATGATGTCATGCCCCTCGGAGACTTCCTCCCAGACATTCTTGTTGGCGTCGAGCGCGTCGCGGCTCTGGTCGACGAAACCGAGCTTGACCGTCGGGCCGATGTCGATCGAGCCGGCATCCGGAGTCTCCTGGCCCGTGATCAGACGGAACAATGTGGTCTTGCCGGCGCCGTTCGGACCGATGACGCCGACGATGCCGCCCGGCGGCAGCGTGAAGTCGAGCCCCTCGAACAGCTTCTTGTCGCCATAGGATTTGGTCAGGCCCTTCGCCTCGATCACCTTGCCGCCCAGGCGCTCGGGGGTCTGGATGACGATCTGGGCCTTGCCGGGGGCACGGTTGTTCTGCTTCTCGACCAGTTCGTCGAACGCCCGGATACGGGCCTTCGACTTAGTCTGGCGTGCCTTCGGGCTCTGCCGGATCCACTCCAGCTCTTCCTTGATCGCCTTCTGGCGACCGGCATCCTCGCGCTCTTCCTGCTCCATGCGCTTCGACTTGGCGTCGAGCCAGGAGGAGTAGTTGCCCTCATAAGGAATACCGCGACCGCGATCGAGTTCGAGCACCCAGCCGACGACATTGTCGAGGAAGTAGCGATCGTGGGTAACGAGGATCACGTTGCCGGGATAATCGATCAGATGCTGTTCGAGCCAGGCGACGCTTTCGGCATCGAGGTGGTTGGTCGGTTCGTCGAGCAGCAGGATGTCGGGCTTCTCGAGCAGCAGGCGGCACAGCGCGACGCGGCGCTTCTCACCACCCGACAGGCCGGTGACGGGCAGGTCGCCGGGCGGACAGCGCAGCGCTTCCATCGCGATTTCGAGCTGGTTGTCGAGCGTCCAGCCATCGGCGGCGTCGATCTTCTCCTGAAGGACGCCCATCTCTTCCATCAGAGCGTCGAAGTCGGTGTCGTCCTTCGGATCGCCCATTTCGGCCGAGATCGCGTTGAAGCGGTCGATCATGTCCGCGACCTCGCGGACGCCGTCCATGACGTTCTGCTTGACCGTCTTGTCCGGATCGAGCTGCGGTTCCTGCGCCAGGTAACCGACCCGCAGGCCGTCAGCGGCCCAGGCCTCGCCCGAATATTCGGTATCGATGCCTGCCATCACCTTCATCAGGGTCGACTTACCTGCACCATTGACGCCGATGATGGCGATCTTGGTTCCCGGCAGGAACTGCAGGTGGATATTGTTGAACAGCGGCTTGTTGGCGCCGGGGAAGGTCTTCGTCAGACCCTTCATCACGAAACTATATTGCACGGCCATCGGTCGCGGACCTCGTTGGGCTGTATCAGGCAGGAAAATGTCGGTCGCCCCTAACCGACGCAGGCCCGATTGGCAAATGGGGAGCGGCTCGTTAGCCTCCGCGACCATGAAGATTCTCCACCGCATCGCGCTGCTCTCCGCCGTCCTCCCATCCCTGCCCGCCCTGGCCCAGGCGGTAGCGCCGGTCGAGGATGTCGCACCGTTGCGCGCCGCCGCGCTGGGTGATTCGCTCGCCTGGGACATCACCGAACAGCTGACGACCGAGATAGGCCCGCGGCAGGCCGGCAGCGACGCCGAAGCCCGCGCGCGGGACTGGGCGGTGGCCAAGCTGAAGGCGCTCGGCTTCGCCAATGTCCGGATCGAGACGTTCGAAGTGCCATGGTGGGAGCGCGGGACGGCCAAGGCGCGTGTCGTGGCGCCCTTCCCCCAACCGCTTACGCTGACTGCGCTGGGCAACAGCGCGGCAACCCCGTCCAAAGGCCTCACCGCGGAAGTCATCGCGTTCGACAGCCTCGACGCGTTGCGCGCCGCGGCGCCGGCCTCGATCAAGGGCAAGATCGTCTTCGTTACGCATCGCATGGCCGCGACGCAGGACGGCTCGCATTATGGCGTGGTCGGCGCGATCCGACGGAGCGGCCCCTCGGTTGCATCGAAGCTCGGCGCGGCTGCGATCATGATCCGGTCGATAGGAACGGACAACCACCGCGTGCCCCACACCGGCTCTCAGAGCTGGGCCGATGGGGCGACGCCGATCCCTGCGCTTGCGCTCGCCAACCCGGACGCCGACCAGCTCGAACGGATACTCAAGCGCGGCAAGCCGGTCATGGTCTCGCTGGAGGTGACCGCCAAGACCGCAGGAAAGCGTATGTCCGGCAATGTCATCGCCGAAGTTCCCGGCCGCGATCCGGCTGCGGGCCTTGTTGTGATCGGCGGACATCTCGACAGCTGGGACGAGGGTACCGGCGCGATCGACGATGCCTCGGGCGTCGCCATAACCACCGCCGCAGCCAAGCGGATCATGGATGCGGGCCAGCCCTTGCGAACCATTCGTCTGGTCTGGTTCGGATCGGAAGAGATCGGCCTGTTCGGTGGAGCGGCCTATCGCGAGGCGCATCGGAGCGAAAAGCATCATGTCCTGGCCGAATCCGATTTCGGCGCGGATCGCGTCTGGCGCTATCAGACCACCGTGTCGCCGGAAGCGCTACCTTCCATGAAGCGGCTCGGCGCGGCGCTCGCTCCGCTCGGCATCGTGGCTGGGGGCAAGAATGGCGATGCATCGGGTTCGGATATCTCCGAAATCCAGAAGCTCGGCATTCCGGTGATCGAACTTGCACAGGACGGGACGCGCTATTTCGATCTCCATCACACCGCCGACGACACGCTCGACAAGATCGATCCCGCCCAGCTTCGCCAGAATGTCGCCGCCTGGACTACCATGCTCTCGGTCGTCGCGAACGACCCGGTCGATTATGGCCCGGTTGCGCCCCGTTGACTTCCGCTCACCAAGGTTAATTGTTGCGCCCGGGCAAAGGGCCCGAAACAATCGCTTCATAGCTGTGCTCTTGCGATCGCAAAAAAAATGCGACGCTCGCAGGAGAAAAACCATGTCCATGATCATTGCACTGGGGATGATGGCCTTGTCCGCTCCCGCCACCGATGCAGCGCATCACCATGCCACCACGATCGAACATCGGGGCGTGCCGATGGACGTGCGCTATCGTGCGTCGGTCGACCTCGCCACCAAGCCGATGGGCGTTTCCCCGCCGACACGGGCGGGCATCGGCCGCTGCGCCTGGGTCGCCACGATCGCCGTCGAACGACAGATGGCGCCCGCCGGCACCACCGCCAGCGGACTGACGCGCATCGTTTCGTCCGATTACAAGATCAAGGGCAGCCGCGCCGGCAGCTGCATGACGAGCAAGTCGGCGATCGCGCAGGAGGTCGCTGCGCGTGATGCCGAAATCCGCTCGCATGTGCTGGCTGTTGCCGAACGCGACAAATCGACCCTGCTGGCAGAGCTGGAAAGCGGCTTCGCTGCCACGCGCGAACTGAGGTGAGACACGGCCGGATCGTGCTTGCAGCCGCCTTGGCCCTTGGCGGTCATTCCGTCGGGGCTCCGGCCGCCGGCCTCGATCCGGCCCTTTCCGTCACCGCGACGACGGACGAGCGGCGGCGCGGGCTGGGCTGGAGCGACGGCAGGCCGAGCGTCACGGCGCGCGGCACGATATCGCCGATCGAAGGCACCAGCCTGACGGCCAGCGCCACCAGCCTGCGCCGCAGCGCGCGGCATGACCAAGCGGCGTGGCTTGTCGATGCCACGCTAGGTTACAGGCATAGTCTGGGCAGCGTCGATTTCGACGGCCAACTGACCTACCACGCCTTCCCCGGCCGGTCGGCGCTCGATTATGTCGAGCTTGGCGGCGGCGCTGCGACACTCGTCGGTCCCGTCCAGCTCGAAGGCTTCGCCCTGTACGCACCCAAACAGCAGGCGATCGGTGGCGACAATCTCTATCTCGCCGGTGCAGCCTCCATGGCCATCATCGGAACGCCGTTCAGCCTGCGCGCGCAGGTCGGGCGTTCGAGCGGCAGCACTGATGATCCGGTCCGAGCACAACGCCTTCGCCCGCGAGGCCGCTATTGGGACGCATCGCTGCGGCTCGATCATGTCCAGGGGCCGCTGCGCCTGTCGATCGGCTACACCGACAGCTTCGGCTTCGCGCGTCCCGCCCTTCCCGGGCCGCTGGGCCGCAACATGGGTGCGCGCGTTCTGGTTTCGGCAGGCTTCGACCTGGGCGGCTGACGCCCTTCGTTCATTGCGGCCCGACGAGGAGGTCGGGCGATCCCTCGCTGGCGCGCGTCTCGACGACCGGCAGCTCTTCTATATCCTTGTCGCCCGTCTCGATGTTGAGATCGCGGAACTTCCGCCCGGTCACGAGCACCCGGCCCTCGAAGCTAGCGACGAACTTGTTGTAATTCTCCACCGCGCTGTTGAGGCCGCCACCGACCCGGCGCAGATGCTGCGCGGCAGTGTACAACCGCTCGTGCATCTCCTTGCCGAGCCGACCGATCGCGCGAGCCTCCTCGGCCATCTTCTCCTGTCGCCAGACGCTGGCGATGGTGCGCGCCAGCGCGACGAGGTTGATCGGCGTGGCGATCAGGACGCGGCGCTGATGCGCCCAGTCCCACAGCTCGGGGTCCTGCTCCATCGCGGCGGACAGGAAATGCTCTCCGGGAATGTACATCACGACATAGTCGGCGGCCTCGCCGAAGCGATCCCAATAGCTCTTCTGTCCCAACTGGCTGGCATGGGTGCGCAGGGCCGCAGCATGGGCCTTGAGGGACGCAGTGCGCGCGACCTCGTCGACCTGCTCGGCCGCGTCCATATAGGCGTTGAACGAGCATTTGGCGTCGATGATCAGCTTGCGCCCACCCGGCAGCCGCACGACGACGTCGGGGCGCAAGCGGCCATCCTCGGTATCGACCGAAACCTCGGTCGCGAAATCGGCATAGGGTGACAGGCCGGACTGTTCGAGCACGTTGCGCAGCGACTGCTCTCCCCAACGGCCCCGCGCCTTGGGGCTGGCGCGCAGGGCATTGACGAGCTTCGCGGCCTCATCGCGGACCTGACCCTGCCCTACCCGCACCTGCTCGACGGCCTCGCGCAGCCCGGCATAGCTGTCGACCCGCTCCTTCTCGACGCGCTGTAGCCCCTCCTCATAGCGCTTCAGCGTGGTTTCGACCGGCGTCAGCAGCGCCTTGAGCTGTGCCTCGCTCTTCTCGCCCGCCTGATGGAAGCGTTGATCCGCGCGCTCGAGAAACTGCCGCTGCGCCTGATCGAGCAGCCGGCTGCCGACCTCGGCGAACTGGGCCGACAGTTGATCCTTGGCCTCCTTCATCTGCGCGATCTGTGCCTCGAACGCCTCGGCGCGCGCGCTCCTCTCGGCGGCGAGCGCCGCCGCCTCGCGTTCGGACCGCGCAAGCGCCTCGCGCGCCGCGTCGAGTTCGCGCCGAAGGGTCGCAATATCGCCCGCCTGACTGGCAGCCATTCTTCCACGCACCACCCAGCCCAGGGCGAGACCGAGGAGCAGGAACAGGGGCAGAGCAAGCAGAAGATCGAGCGATGACATGGATTTTTCCCTGGAACAGAAAGCGAACCGTGCCGCCGCGCCATTCGGAATGCAAGAGCAACTGCGCTCTTTCCATTGGCGCAGCAGGGGCTAATATCGCCGCGGGGATTTAACGGGGGTCATTGCATGGCTGAACAAGGCCGGAAGGCGTCGCTTGGCGCGCGGGTTGCGGCATTCTGGCCGACGGCGCGCAAGACGCTGCGGCAGATCGGCACGACGCGCCTGATCGTGACGGCGATCTTCCTGGTGCTCGGCCTTATGTTCGCGCGCTACAGCTGGAACATCATGCTGGCCCGCGACGCCGAGCGCGCGCTTTACGACGTGCGCGCTCTCCTCGCCGCACCGCATGTCGAAACCGACCAGCGCATCGTGATGGTGACCTTCAACGAGGAGACGCTGCGGCTGACCGGACGGCGATCGCCGCTCGATCGTGCCATGCTGGCCAACGCTCTCGTCCAGCTCGACAAGATGAAGCCCAAGGCGATCGGCATCGATATTCTGATCGACCAGCCGACACCCGAAGACCAGACACTGATCGACGGCTTCCGGACGATGAAGACGCCGACCTATCTGGGGCTCGCGACGAACAAGAGCAACCCGGCCTTCATGACCTATGACCAGGAGATCTTCCTGCGGGATTTCCAGAAGAAGACCGCCCCCGGCAACGTCCATTTCACCAGCATCCGGCTGGAGGCCGACCAGGATGGCGTGATGCGCAGCTGGCCCGGCCAGCCTGCCGACCTTCCGCCGCTGATGGCCAATTCGCTGACACAGGGTTTTCCCGAATATCGCGACCATCAGGGCTCGATCCGTTATCGCCTGCCCGTCAATTACGAACGCCCCGTGTTCGACAAGCTTCCGGTCGAGTTGATCGCCAATCCCGATCTGCTCGAAGCTTTCAGGCCCCAGATCGAGGGGCGTTACGTCCTCATCGGCGGCAACATCCCCGACGTCGACCAGTTCACCACGCCCGCCTCACGTATGAAGGACCCGCAGACGGGCCGTGTCGGCGAGACGACGATCGGCCTCGAAATCCACGCCACCCTGCTCGGGCAAATGCTCGACCGCTTCATGTTCAAGCCGATCCCCCAATGGGGCCTTTGGCTGATCGCGATCGGCGTCGTCCTGCTCGGCGCGCTGACGGCCATGGGAAATCTCCGCCTTTGGAAGCTCGCACTGCTGTTGATCGTCCAGGCCGGCGCCGTCGTCGCCCTGCCCTTCTTCTGGCAGTTCCATGGCATCGACACGCAGGGGCTTCCGGTGTTCGGCTGGCTGCTCGGCTGGATCTTCTCCTTCTCGGCCGTTGGCACGGCAGCGCGCGGCATCGGTTCGGAGCAGCGCAACTTCGCCCAGTCGGCGCTCGGCAAATATCTGCCGGGCGACATCGCCAAGGACATCATGAAGAATCCCGAGCGGCTCCAGCTGCACGGCGAGAAGCGTGAAATCTATGCGCTGTTCAGCGATCTCGAGGGCTTCACCAAGCTGAGCCACCAGATCGAGCCGGAGATGGTCGCCTTCCTGCTCAACAAATATCTCGACGTCCTGTCGGAAACCGTCCTTCAGCATGGCGGCACGATCGACAAATTCGTCGGCGACGCGATCGTCGCCTTCTGGGGCGCGCCGATCAGCCGGCCCGACGATTGCGAGCGCGCCGTGCGCTGCGCCGTTGCGATGTACGAGGCCGGCGAGCAGTTCCGGCGCGAGGCGCCCGAGGGGGTGCCGCCGATCGGCGTAACCCGCGTCGGCGTCCATTTCGGCGAGGCAATCGTCGGCAATTTCGGCGGCGAGGGCCGCATCCAGTACACCGCGCTCGGCGACTCGATGAACACAGCGTCTCGCCTCGAGGGCGCCAACAAATATCTGAAGACCAAAACACTGGTCAGCGACACCGTCGTCGAACGCTCTACGCTGAAGAGCTTCCGTCCGGTGGGGCGCATCACCGTCTCGGGCCGCTCGACCCCGATGGAGGTTTTCGAGCCCGTGCTCGATTATTCCGAAACGGCTGTGCAACAGTTCACAGACATCTTCCGTAGGTTCGATACAGGGGATGAAAGTGCGCTGGCGGATTTCGAAGCGCTGGCCGAACAGAATCCCGAGGATAAGGCGCTCAGAAATCTGATAGAGCGGCTTCGTGAAGTAGGACCAGGAGGGTATAGTGCTCTGGACAAATAATCGCCGGTCGCAGGCAGCTGTTGCGACACTCATGGCCGTGCTGCTCGCGGGGACTGCCGCAGCCGCACCGCTCGTCGTGCGTTCGTCCGGCCCGTCGGCCAAGACCTATCCCGCCGGCAAGGCCCTCGCGGACAATGCAAAGCTCACCTTGAAGGCGGGCGATACCATCGTGCTGCTCGACGGCAAGGGCACGCGCACCCTGTCCGGCCCCGGCACGTTCAGCGCCAGCGCCTCGACCGTAGCCGCGGCCAGCACCGGCTCGACCCTCAACGCGCTCGTCTCGGGCGGCGGCGAGAAGCGGGCCCGGATCGGAGCCGTGCGCAGCGCCAGCGGGATCGACAAGGGCGGCAAGGTGCCCAACCCCTGGTATGTCGACGTGACGCGCAGCTCGAACATGTGCATCGCCGACCCGGCTAATGTGACCGTCTGGCGCCCCGATGCGTCCAAGGCGACCACGCTCACCATCGCCGGTCCCAATGGCAGCACCACGCTTGATCTGGCCGCCGGTCAGGCGATGGCCAGCTGGCCGGCCGCCGCCGCGATCAGCAGCGGCAGCCAGTATAAGCTCAGCTGGGACGGCGCCAAGGCCCCGACCAATGTTAAGTTCATCGTCGTCCGCCCGGCCACGACCGACATGACGGGCATCGCCCAGTCGCTGATCGAGGGCGGCTGCAAGGAACAGCTCGACCTCGTCATCGAAGCCGCGTCGGGCAACGCCTCGCACGGCTGATCGCCCGATCAGTGCTCGAAAAGGCCGGGGCGATCTTCGCTCCGGCCTTTTTTCATGCCTGCCCGCCGGCAACAAGGGTCTGCCAGACGGATTGCGCAGCGGGGGACGCTTGATCTAGAGCCGCGCCACACATTCTGCTGGAATTGACATGACGCACCCCGCACCGTTCGGCGCCCCACTCTCCCTGTTCGACAGCCTGAGCCGCTCGCTGCGCGTCTTCGAGCCGATCGACCCGACGATGGTACGGCTCTACAGCTGCGGCCCGACGGTTTATAACTTCGCCCACCTCGGCAATCTGCGCGCCTATGTCTTTACCGACACGCTGCGGCGGACCCTCAACTGGAAGGGCTGGCCGGTCAACCACGTCATCAACATCACCGATGTGGGGCATCTGACGTCCGACGCCGACGAAGGCGACGACAAGATGGAGGCCGCTGCACGAAAAGCGGCCAAGACGATCTGGGAGGTCGCTGCCTTCTACACAGAAGCTTTCAAGGCCGATCTTGCCGCACTCAACATCGTCTCGCCGACGATCTGGAGCGTGGCAACCGACCACATCCAGGACATGATCGACTTCGCCCGCGTCATCGAGCGCGGCGGCGCAACCTATGAGCTGCCCAGCGGCCTCTATTTCGATACGTCGAAGGTGTCCGACTACGGGCGGCTCGCAGGAAGCCGGGGACCCGAGACGGTCGGCCGCATCGCCGAGGTCGAAGGCAAGCGCAACGCTGCCGACTTCGCGCTGTGGCGACGCTCGGCCGACGGCGAGCGGCGGCAGATGGAGTGGATGTCGCCCTGGGGCCCGGGCGCGCCGGGCTGGCACCTCGAATGCTCCGTGATGAGCATGAAATATCTTGGCCGCCAGTTCGACATTCACACCGGCGGCATCGATCATCGCGAGATACATCACTGCAATGAGATCGCCCAGAACCAGGCCTTCACCTGCAGCGATGCCTCAGGTGCCAATTTCTGGATGCACAATAATTTCCTGGTCGATCGCGGCGGCAAGATGTCGAAATCGAAGGGCGGCTTCGCGACGCTGTCCAGCGTCACGAGCAAGGGCGTGCACCCCCTCGCCTATCGGCTGCTCTGCCTGTCGGCGCATTATCGGTCCGAGCTCGAATTCTCGCCCGAGGCCCTGTCCGCCGCGCTGACGCGCCTCGGCCGCCTGATCCTCGCCGCCGAAGCCCTGCGGGAGAAGGCGGGGAGCCCCGACTGGCTGCGCGTCATCGAAGAGATCGGTGCTACCAAGGGCGCGCCATTCGCCTACCAGCGCGCGATCGTGGAAGAGGGCCTTGGCGCCAAAGCGCGCGATCTGCTCATCAAGTTCGACGAGGCGCTTTCGGGGGATCTGATGGTTCCGCAAGCCCTCCCACTGCTCGAGACCGCGCTGACCGAAAAAAGCATTCCGGCGGAGGAGCGGTTGCGCGTCGTCGCCAGCATGGATCTGGCTCTCGGCCTGAGCCTCCTGCGGATGCGTCGCATCGACCTACGCCTGAAGCCGGATGGCGCGACCATCGAGGAAGAAGAGATCGAGCGGCTGCTCGACCAGCGCCAAGCGGCCCGGGCCGCCAAGGATTATGCCGAATCCGATCGCCTCCGCGATCTTCTGGCCGAGTCCGGCGTGGTGGCGATGGACGGCGCCGGCACCATGCGCTGGGACTGGCGGATCGAGCTCTGAATTTCCGTTGCGGAATCAATTGGCCTGGGCGCTCAAAAAGAGCCTGTTCGGCGTCGTGGAAATGCAATAGCAATCCTCCATTCTTCGGTCGCAGCAGGGGCGCGACGCGCAAGAGGGGGCACATATGGCGACCAAGGCATCCGATCTCTTCATCCAATGTCTGGAGGAAGAGGGCTGTGAATATATCTTCGGCGTTCCCGGCGAAGAAAATCTCGACATGCTGGACAGCCTGTCCCGCTCCAAGAAGATCAAGCTGATCCTCACGCGGCACGAACAGGGTGCCGGCTTCATGGCAGCCACCTATGGGCGCCACACCGGCAAGACCGGGGTTTGCATGGCGACGCTCGGGCCGGGTGCGACCAATTTCGTGACCGCGGCGGCCTATGCCCAGCTCGGCGGCATGCCGATCCTGATGGTGACCGGCCAGAAGCCGATCAAGAAGTCCAAGCAGGGCCGCTTCCAGATACTCGAAGTCGTCGAGATGATGAAGCCGATCACCAAATTCACGCATCAGCTCGCCTCGGCCGACAATATTCCGAGCCGCATCCGCGAGGCCTATCGCCTGGCCGAAGAAGAAAAGCCGGGCGCGACCCATATCGAGTTTCCCGAGGACATCGCCGACGAGCATACCGACTCGCGTCCGTTGAAGGCCTCGCTCGCGCGGCGCCCTGAGGCCGAGGACAAGGCCGTGCGCGCTGCGGTGAAGATGATCGAGGACGCGAAATCGCCGATCCTCGTCATCGGCGCCGGTGGCAACCGCAAACAGACCGGCCGGATGCTGCTCCAGTTCATCGAGAAGACCGGAATCCCCTTCGTCACCACCCAGCTGGGCAAGGGCGTGATTGACGAATGCCATCCGAAGTTCCTCGGCTGCGCGGCGCTGTCCGCCGGCGACTTCGTCCACCGGTCGATCGAGCATGCCGACCTGATCATCAATGTCGGCCATGACGTGATCGAAAAACCGCCCTTCTTCATGCAGAATGGCGGAACTCCGGTCATCCATGTCAGCTCGAAGACCGCAGAGGTAGACCCCGTCTATTTCCCGCAGGTCGAGGTGATCGGCGACATCGCCAACGCGATCTGGAAGATGCAGAAGGACATCGTCCCCTCGGGCCGGTGGAATTTCGACTTCATGCATAAGGCCCGCCAGGCCGAGGTCGCCCACACCGAGTCGCTCGAAGACGACACCCGCTTCCCGATCTTCCCGCCCCATCTGGTGCGCGAAGTGCGCAAGGCGATGCCCGCCGACGGCATCATCTGCCTCGACAATGGCGTCTACAAGATCTGGTTCGCCCGCAACTATCCGGCACGCCAGCAGAACACCGTGCTGCTCGACAATGCGCTGGCGACGATGGGCGCGGGTCTGCCGTCGGCCATGGCTTCGGCGATGGTCTATCCCGACCGCAAGATCATGGCGATCTGCGGCGACGGCGGCTTCATGATGAACAGCCAGGAGATGGAGACGGCGGTCCGGCTCGGGCTGAACCTCACCGTCCTGATCCTCAACGACAACAGCTACGGCATGATCCGCTGGAAGCAGGCGAATATGGGCTTCAAGGATTGGGGCCTGACCTACAACAACCCGGATTTCGTCAAATATGCCGAAAGCTACGGTGCCGACGGCTATCGCGTCGAGAGCGCCGAGCATCTGACGCAATTGCTCAAGAAATGTCTCGATACGCCAGGCGTGCATCTGATCGATTGTCCGGTGGACTATTCGGAGAACGACCAGATTCTCAACAAGGACATCAAGACGTTGAGCAAGCAGCTTTCCTGACGGCCGGCCCCGTCATCGCCGCAGGCGATGGGCGGGGCGCCCGATGACCCGAATGGACGGACCACTGCGATGAAGCTCAAGGACACCTACCCCCTGTACCTCGCCAACGAGGCGCAGCAGCCGAACACCGACCTGAAGGTGACCGACAAGTTCACCGGCGAGGTCGCGACGCGGGTTGCGCTGGCCGACGCCAAGACGATCGACGCGGCGATCGGCTGGGCGGTGAAGGCCGCCGAGCCTATGGCGAAGATGGCGAGCTATGAGCGCCAGGCCGTGTTGCAGCACTGCGTCGACCGCTTCACCGAACGGAAGGACGAACTGGCCTATGCGCTGTGCATCGAGGCCGGCAAGCCGATCAACGACTCGCGCGGCGAAGTCGGACGGCTGATCGACACCTTCCGGATCGCGGCCGAGGAATCGGTCCGCATGACCGGCGAGGTCCAGCCGCTCGACATCAGCCCACGCGCCAAGGGCTATCAGGGCATCTGGAAGCGCGTGCCGATCGGCCCCTGCTCCTTCATCTCGCCGTTCAACTTCCCGCTGAACCTGGCCGCGCACAAGGTGGCGCCAGCCATCGCGGTCGGCTGCCCCTTCGTCATGAAGCCGGCAAGCCGGACGCCGCTCGGCGCGATCATCATGGGCGAGGTGCTCGCCGAGACCGACCTGCCCAAGGGCGCTTTCTCGATCCTGCCTGCATCGCGCGACGGGGCCGATCTTTTCACCACCGACGATCGCCTGAAACTGCTGTCCTTCACCGGATCGCCCGATGTGGGCTGGGACCTGAAGGCCCGCGCCGGCAAGAAGAAGGTCGTGCTGGAACTCGGCGGCAATGCTGCCGTCGTCATCGATTCCGATGCCGATCTCGATGACGCCGTAGCGCGCGTGGTCTTCGGCGCTTTCTACCAGTCGGGTCAGTCGTGCATCGGCGTGCAGCGCATCCTGGTCCACGACGCTATCTATGACGCGTTCAAGGAGAAGCTGGTCGCCAAGACGAAGACGCTGATCGCCGGCAATCCGCACGACGAGAAGACCTTCGTTGGACCGATGATCGACGTCAAGGAAGCCGAACGGCTCGATGGATGGGTTCAGGAGGCGACCGCCAAGGGTGCGACCCTGCTCTGCGGCGGCGGTCGCGACGGCGCGATGCTCGAGGCGACCTTGCTCGAAGGCGTGTCGCCGGACACCAAACTCAACCGCGAAGAAGCTTTCGGGCCGGTCGCCTTCCTGATCCGCTTCAGCGAATGGAGGGAAGCGCTCGACATCGTCAACGACTCCAAATTCGGGCTGCAGGCAGGCATCTTCACCCGCGACATCTTCAAGATCCTCGACGCCTGGGACGACCTCGACGTGGGCGGTGTCGTGGTCAACGACGTGCCTAGCTACCGGGTCGACAACATGCCCTATGGCGGGGTCAAGGATTCGGGTCTCGGACGCGAGGGCGTGCGCTTCGCGATGGAGGACATGACCGAGATCCGGAACCTCGTCATCCGGCGGCGACCGCACTGACAAGCGTTTGAATGATTGCACTTTGAACGCGAAAGAGAGATACGTCACGGCATCGTGATCGCCCAGGGGCAAATGGTGGCGTAACGAAGGGGCATCGGCAGTTAGGGAGCGCCGAATTGGGGGGTAAAGTCTCGAGCAGACTGTCCGTCATGTACGGACTGGTCGTGGCGGGTATCCTCGCCGTGGCGGCGCTTGCCTTCGGCATAAGCGGTGCAGCAGAGCGTGCCGTTGCCGCTTCCGCGTCCCCCGCTACTGCCACCGTTCACATGGGCGTGGCGTCCTGCTCCGGCTCGACCTGCCATGGCCGCAGCGAGCCGACGGGCAAGGTCGTCCGCCAGGACGAGATCCTTATCTGGCAGAACAGTTCGAGCAGCACCGGCGCGCACAGCCGTGCCTTCGCCGTGCTCGCCTCTTCGCGCGGCCAGGCCATTGCCGCGAAGATGGGGATAGGCTCCGCGACCTCCGCCGCCGAATGCCTTGGTTGCCATGCCGACCCTGCCCCCGCCGGTGCGCGCGGTCCGCGCTGGCAGGTCAGCGACGGCGTCGGCTGCGAGGGCTGTCATGGAGCGTCGCAAAACTGGCTCTCCAGCCATTATGCCGTCGGCCAGACCCATGCTTCGAATGTCGCCAAGGGGCTCTACCCGCTTGATCAGCCCCGCGCACGCGCCGAAAAGTGCCTGGACTGCCATCTCGGCAGCGACCGTCCCGGCCAGTTCGTCTCGCACCGGATCATGGCAGCGGGACATCCGCGCGTGTCCTTCGAGGTCGATCTCTTCTCGGCGCTCCAGCAGCATCATGACGAAGACGCAGACTATGTCCGGCGCAAGTCGCGCATGGACAATGTCCAGCTCTGGGCCGTCGGCCAGGCGTCTGCAGTCAGCCGTATCACCAGCCTGTTCGCCAATCCGCGCCTCGGCAGCGACGGCGTCTTCCCGGAAATCTATTTCTTCGACTGCCACAGCTGCCACCGGCAGATCGTCGACGGGCCAAATGGAAAGGCCAATTGGGTCGCCAACCCCGGGCGCCCCATCCCGTCGGGCATGCCGCCGTTCAACGACGAGAACATGATCATGCTCTCGGCAGCTTCGAAGGTGCTGTCGCCGGGAGCGGCGGGCAAGTTCGATGCGGCATCGCGGAGCTTCCATGCCGCGCTCGCGAAGGACCGGACGAGCGCCGTCGCTGCGGCGCGCACGCTCGGCAGCGCGGCGTCTGCGCTGGCCGACAGCCTGTCGCGCAGCCCGATCTCTTCCTCGCAGACTTTCGCGATCGTCGATGCCATCGCGGGAGAGACCGTGGCCCCGCGCTTCACCGACTATGAGGGCTCCGCGCAGGCGGTGATGGCGCTCGACACGCTGCTGAACGGGCTGGTCCGCCAGGGCCATGTCAGCGAAGCCCGGGCCAAGTCGGCCCGTGGCGCCATCGACCGGGCATATAAGGCTGTCGGCAACAGCAATGCCTATAAGCCGGCAGAATTCCGCGCCGCTCTCGGCCAGGCCGCTGCGGCGATCAGGGCTCTCAAATGATGCTTCGTTCCCGTTCGGTAGCCGCTCTCACCAGCCTCGCCTTCGTCCTTGCTTCCTGCGGCGGTGGCGGCGGTGGCAGCGCCCCGACACCCACGCCGACCCCGACGCCCACGGACAGCCGCCTTTACGCCGCGCCCGTCCAGGAATCGCTCACGGCGGCCGATGTGCAGAAGGTGCTGGCCCAGGCGATCGAGGAAGCGCTCGCCCGCAACAAGCCTTCGGTGATCGCGATCACCGATCGCGTCGGCAATGTCCTCGCGGTCTATCAGATGACCGGCGCGCCGACGGTATTTATGGCCAAGACGACCCACCGCGTCGTGACGCCGACCGACGTCGAAGGGCTTGTGATCAATGGCTCCCCAGCCGCCAATCCGCTGGCGGCCGGTGCGATCGCCAAGGCCATCACCGGCGCTTATCTATCCTCGTCGGGCAATGCCTTTTCGACCCGCACCGCGAGCTTCATCGTTCAGGAACATTACCCGCCAGGAAACAATCAGTTGGCGGCCGGCCCGCTGTTTGGCGTGCAGTTCAGCCAGCTCCCCTGCTCCGATTTTGCCAGCCGCTACAAGGCCGCAGGCGGTGCTGCCGCACTGATCGGCCCCAAACGTTCGCCGCTTGGCCTTGCCGCCGATCCCGGCGGTTTCCCGCTCTATAAGAATGGCGTCGTGGTCGGCGGCATCGGCGTGATGTCCGACGGGCTCTATGGCTATGACCCCAATGTCGATGACATCGACACCGACGACGACGAGTATATCGCGACGGCGGGCACTATCGGCTTCGAGGCGCCCGAGGCGATCCGCGCCAATAATATCCAGGCGGTGGTACAGCTTCGCTACAGCGATGCATCGACCCCGAATTTGAAATCGAACCCCAGTGCCGCCCGCGCCTTCTCCGCCTTCGCCGGAACGGCAACCGGGTCGCTCGTTTCCATCCCGGGCTACTATGCGCAGGGGGTGACCCCGACGATTCTCGCCGGCGTCGCTTATGGCTCGGAAGCGTCGGGCTATCGGCCGGTTACCGCCGCCGAGCGCAGCGCCGGCACCACGGTCGACAATGTCGACGCCTATATCCTGACGGACGGGAACGGCAGCAATCGCTACCCCGTGCGCGGCGGTACCGATGGTGCGGAAGTCTCAAATCCGCTCACCACTGCCGAAGTAAAGGCGGTGATCGAAGAAGCCTTCAAGGTGATGAGCCGGGCCCGGGCGCAGATCCGCAAGCCGCTCGACAGCCGGGCACAGGTCACCATCTCCATCGTGGATACGCGCGGGTCGATCCTCGCCATGGCACGGTCGCCCGACGCGCCCGTGTTCGGCACCGATGTCTCGCTGCAAAAGGCACGAACGGCGGCCTTCTTCTCGGGTTCGCATGCGGCGCCGGACCTGCTGGGCAATCCCAGCAGCGATGTGCAGTCCTTCGTGCAGAAGGTCCGCACCTTCCTCAACGATCCGCAGGCTTTGACCGGCAAGACGGCCTTTGCCGACCGGTCCGGCGGCAATCTGTCGCGCCCCTTCTTCCCGGACGGCGAAGTCGATCGCCCCAACGGCCCGCTGTCTCGCCCCCTCAATCAGTGGAGCCCCTTCTCGACCGGGCTTCAGAGCGCGCTGATCTTCACCAATCTGGCGCAACATCTCGGCTTCGTGCTGGGCGCATCGGCTCAGGACACGCGGCAGCGCTGCACCTTTTCGCCCGACGTCTCCGGCGCGTCGCAGAACCGCCTCCAGAACGGCATCCAGATCTTTCCGGGCTCGGTGCCGATCTATCGCGGCAACACGCTGGTCGGCGCGATCGGCGTTTCGGGCGACGGCATCGATCAGGACGACATGATCTCCTTCCTGGGCCTCCACAATGGCGGCGCACGCGTGGGCAGCGTCGGTAACGCGCCCAAGGACATTCGCGCGGACCAGATCGTCGTGGCGATCGGCGCCGGCGTCAGGCTGCGCTATGTGAACTGCCCGTTCGCCCCCTTCCTCGACACGTCCGATCAGGACGTCTGCGGCGGCAAATGATGGCAGCGGCGCTATCCACCCTCCTGCTTCAGGCCGCGGCGCTGGCTTCGGCAGCGCCGGACAGCGGCAACACCATGGCCCCCGCTTCGACGACGGAGGGGACCAGCGGCGCCAGCGACGAACGCCTTCTGGCAACACCCTCGGCCGTTTCGCCCGACCAGCCCGGCACGACCGTCGATGACGCGCTGATCGATGGGCGCCGCCGCCCCGGCTATGTCCAGACGCTCCCGCCCGCAGTGAAGCAGGAGAATGTCGGCGCGGTGGCAGCGCCCCCGCCCGAGGCCTTCCCGACCGACCAGTTCCCGATCCCCGACCGCTGGCGTCTGGTGAAGGCGCTGTGCCCGGACAAGAATTTCGTTGGGTTGCAGGCGACCTGCCATTCACCCTTCGATCCCTATCACCAGAATGGCCTGAAAGGCGACCGGCCGGTCCAGCTCGACAAGAAGCCCTTCTTCCTGCCGATCACCGGAGACGACTGGTTCTTCGGCCTCAACGGCGTGTCGGACACGGTCGTCGAGCCCCGCTCCTTCCCTACCCCGGTCGCAGACCAGACCAGCTCCTATCCGGGTGCGATCGACACATTCGGTCGTCAGAAGAGCCTGGTCCTGGCGCAGACCTTCATCCTCGGCGCCGGCCTGACCAAGGGGTCTACCGCCTACAAGCCACCGGACGTCGAGTACCGCATCGCGCTCGCCTATCAGGTCAATTACGTCAACGTGGAGGAACGGCGCGTCCTGCACGTCGAATCCACTCGGCCATCGCACCGCACCGACAGCTTCCTCGGCCTGCAGGAACTGTTCGTCGACAAGCATCTGGGCAACCGCTCGGACCGCTTCGACTTCGACTCGATCCGCATCGGCATCCAACCGTTCAACTTCGACTTCCGCGGTTTCCTGTTCCAGGACAACCAGTTGGGCGTGCGCCTGTTCGGCAACCGCGACAACAACCGCTACCAATATAATGTCGCGCTGCTCTGGCGGCTCGAGAAGGACACGAACAGCGGCCTGAACGACATCACGCGCCGCCCGCGCAACGATTATGTCTTTCACAGCAACCTGTTCGTCCAGGATTTCCCGATACCGGGCCTGACCTCGCTTGCCTCGTTCACCGCCAACTGGAACCGGGACACGCGCCGTGTGACCGACCATAATGGCTTTCCGACGCGCCCGGCCCTGCTGGGGGACCAGCGTCCGCGCGAATATGACGTCTATTATGTGGGCTACAGCCTCGACGGACGGCTGAAGCGGTTCAACCTGTCGAGCACGATCTATGGCGCGTTCGGCAAGGACCGGAACAGCTTCTTCACCTCGCGCCCGGCCAAGATCCGTTCGCTCTTCGCAGCGGCCGAGCTCAGCTATGATCTCGACTGGATCCGCATCCGCGGCTCCGGCCTGTTCACCTTGGGCGACGGCGATCCCAAGGACAATACCGAGAACGGCTTCTCGGCGATCTTCGAAAATCCGATCTTCGCCGGCGCCGATACCAGCTACTGGATCCGCCAGGCGGTCCCCTTCGCGGGCGGCGGCGTCAATGTCTCGATCTCGCCGCGCAACGGCCTGATCAACGACTTGCGCACGACGAAGGAAGAGGGCCAGTCCAATTTCAACAATCCGGGCACGATGCTGCTCGGCGTCGGCGCGGATTTCGACCTCGCACCGCAACTGCGCCTGTCGACCAATCTCAACCGGCTTTGGTTCGAGAATACGGCGACGCTGCGTGAGCTGCGCAACGAGGGCAGCATTCCAAAGTCGATCGGATGGGACCTTTCCGGCGCGCTCATCTGGCGCCCGTCGATGATCCAGAACGTGGTCTTCCGCCTGTCGGGCGCGGTTCTCGATCCGTCGAAGGGCTTTGCGGACCTGTTCACCAATTCACGCGGGGACAACCGATATTATTCGGTGCTGTTCAACGCGATCCTGACCTACTGAGGACGTACATGGGGGCTTTGGGATCGATGGTCACGATGCGATGGGCGGCTCGCGGCGCATTGGCGCTGGCGGCGGCGGTCGCCGCGATGGTCTCGCTCCCCTCAGTGGCGCCCGCTTCGGAAGGCGAAAAGCCCGTCGCGCGGGTCTATCCCAAATTCGGAGACGCCCCGCGCACGCAGGACTGGACCCAGGCCGATGCCAAGAGCGACGGCTGCATTTCCTGTCACACGGCGAGCGATCGCAAGACGATGCACCAGACCGAGGCGGTCGTGCTCGGTTGCGTCGACTGCCATGGCGGCGATGCTTCGGTACGGGTGCAGCCGGGACTGCAGGTGGCCGATTCGGCCTATGTCCAGGCGCGCGACAAGGCGCACGTCCTGCCCAAATATCCCAAGGGCTGGCATTGGCCTTCGTCCGCCAATCCCAAGCGCAGCTACACGCTGCTGAACAAGGAAGCGCCCGAATATATCCGCTTCGTCAATCCGTCGGACTATCGCGTCGCGCGTCAGGCCTGTGGCGCCTGCCATAACGAGATCATCCAGGCGGCCGAACGCTCGCTGATGTCCACCGGCGCGATGCTGTGGGGCGGCGGCGCCTATAACAACGGCATCGTTCCCTATAAGAACTACCTGTTCGGCGAGGCCTATACCTCGGACGGCCAGCCCGCGCAGATCAAGTCGCCCGGCAGCCCGGTCGGCACGGTGACGCCCGAGCAGAAGGCGCGCGGCGCCCTGCCGGTCATGTATCCGCTGCCCACCTGGCACGTGATCCCACCCGGCGACATCTTCCGCGTGTTCGAGCGGGGCGGACGGACGATCAACAGCACATTCGCCGAAATCGGCCTGCCGAACATCAGCGGCAACATCCAGCGGCTCGAGGAACCGGGCCGGCCCGACCTCAAACAGTCGAACCGTGGCCCGGGCACCGGCCTGCGCGTCGCGATCCCGGTCCTCAACATCCACAAGACGCGCCTCAACGACCCCTTCATGTGGTTCATGGGCACCAACGATCAGCCTGGCGATTATCGCAATTCGGGCTGCGCCGGTTGCCACGTCGTCTATGCGAACGACCGCGAACCGAAGCACAGCCTGATCTATGCCAAATATGGTCGGGACGGGCAGACCGCGACGGTCGACCCGACGATCAAGGACAAGCTCGAACCGGCAGGCGACGGTCATGGCGAAGAGCATGGCGGCGGCGGCCATCATGGTGCCCCCTCGCCCGATCATGACCGGGACGGGCATGGCGACGGCGCCTCGCACGATGCCAAGGGCATTGCGGGCCATCCGGTGGGCCCGATGAAGGAAAAGGGCCACCCGATCCAGCACGCCTTCACCAAGGCGATCCCAACCGCCCAGTGCATGAACTGCCACATGCACCAGCCGAACATCTTCCTGAACAGCTATCTCGGCTACACGATGTGGGACTATGAGTCCGACGCGCCGCTGATGTGGCCGGAGAAGCAGAAGAATCCGACCATCGCCGAGCGCCATGCGGTGCACGAGCGCAATCCAGAGGCTGCGGCCGCGATCGGCAAATGGGGCGATCTCGACTTCCTGCGCAACGTCTATGACGACGTGAACCCGAAGGCGAAGGACACCCAGTTCGCCGACTATCACGGCCATGGCTGGAACTTCCGCGCGATCTACAAACGCGACCGCGAGGGCAATCTGCTCGACGCCGACGGCAAGATCGTGTCGCCCGACGACCCCGAGAAGTTCCGGAAGAACGGCACCGGCATGTTCGCCGAGATCGGCGAACAGAAGGGCAAGGCGGTCCACATGATGGACATCCACGCCGAAAAGGGCCTGCAGTGCGCCGACTGCCACTTCGCGCAGGACAGCCATGGCAATGGGCTGATCTATGGCGAAGTGGCCAATGCGGTCGAGATCGGCTGCAAGGACTGCCATGGCACCCCCGACGCCTTCCCCACCCTGCGGACGTCCGGCCCTGCGGCGCCTCCGGGCGGCACCGACCTGTCGCTGCTGCGCAACCAGGATGGCAAGCGCCGCTTTGAATGGACGGTCGACGCCAATGGCGAACGCGTCCTGATCCAGCGGTCGATCGTCGATCCCAAGCTCGAGTGGAAGGTCTCGCTGGTCCGGGAGTCGGTCGACCGGTCGAGCGCCTATTTCAATCCCCTCGCGGCCCGCTCCAAGCTGATGGGCAAGGCCGGCGTCGAGACCGGCAAGTTCAGCTGGGGCCCCGGCATCGCGCCCGAGGACCGCGCACACAACGCCGACAATATGGCCTGCTTCACCTGCCATCTGTCCTGGACGACGTCGTGCGGCGGCTGCCACCTGCCGATCGAGGCCAACTGGAAGACGACCACGCACAAATATGAGGGCGTCGAGACGCGCAACTTCGCAACCTACAACCCACAGGTGGCGCGCGACGAGATGTTCCAGCTGGGCATCCACCAGACCACCAAGGGCAACATCATCGCCCCGATCCGGTCGACATCCGCGCTGGTCCTCTCCTCGACCAACCTGAACCGCGAGCGGATCTACATCCAGCAGCCGCCGATCTCCTCGGCCGGCTATTCGAGCCAGGCCTTCGCGCCGCATTTCCCGCACACGGTCCGCAAGACCGAGACGAAGCGCTGCACCGACTGCCACCTGTCGCAGGACGACGATAACAATGCGATCATGGCGCAGCTCAACCTGCTCGGAACGAACTTCGTCAATTTCGTCGGCATGAACGCCTGGACCGGTCTGGAAAAGGGCATCGAGGCGATCCGCGTCACCGAATGGAGCGAGCCGCAGGCGGTGATCGGCTCCTATCTCCACAAATATGCCTATCCCGACTGGTACAAGCAGCATCTGTCGCATGATCGCGAGCTGATCGAGTGGGTTCGCGGGACGCGCTTCGGCAAGAAGCTGTCGGGCGAACCCGACGCGGTCGAGGAATTTGCCAACACGCACCATCCGACCGGCGGCGCGGCCCGCTGTGTCCAGCTTCGCGGCGAATATTTCTTCGTAGCCGAGGGCAAGGGCGGTTTCCGCGTCTATGACGTCGCCTCGATCGCCAACAAGGGCACCTCGCAGCGCATCCTGACCGCGCCCTTCTCGCCGCTCGGGCAGGACACGCATGTCGCCAGCAACAACGCGACCTGCATGGCGCTGCCCACCGGCCAGCCCATCTCGACCGAGCGCAACGATCACATCGTCAAATATTACCCCGAGAACCAGGAACAGAAGATGGGCGAGATTTATCGCTACGCCTTCGTGACGGACTCGGTGGAAGGCCTGATCGTCGTCAATGTCGAGACGCTGGCCGACGGCGAACCGCGCAACAACTTCCTGAAGCGTACGGTGACCTGGAACGCCAACAACGTCCTGGCCGGCGCGCGCCACATCACGCTGGGCGGCAACTATGCCTATATCACCGCCAATGTCGGCCTGGTCGTCGTCGACCTGAATGATCCCAAGGCGCCCAAGCTGGCCACGACCATCCCGCTGCGAGACGCGCGGGCTTCGGCGCTGCAGTTCCGCTATCTGTGGGTCACCACCGCCGACGGCCTGCAACTGGTCGACGTCACCCATCTCGAACGGCCGGTGCTGGTGCCCGACGCGACCGTGCCGCTGGCGAACGCGCAGCGTGTCTATCTGGCGCGCACTTACGCCTATGTGGCCGCCAAGCAGGATGGTCTCGTGATCGTAGACATCACCCGTCCTCTCAAGCCGAAGATCTACCAGAAGGTCAGCTTCGACGGACGCCTGAACGACGCCGAGGACGTCATCGTCGGTACGACCAATGCGTCGCTCTTCGCCTATGTCGCCGACGGGCGGAACGGTCTGAAGGTGCTGCAGCTGACTTCTCCGGACAGCCAACCGAATTTCTACGGCTTCTCGCCCGCGCCGAAGCCCGAGTTGATTGCCTGGGCAAAGACGCCGACCCCGGCCCTGTCGCTGTCCAAGGGTCTCGACCGCGACCGCGGCGTCGACGAGAGCGGCAACCAGATTGCGATCTTCGGCCGCATCGGATCGCGCCCGTTCAAGCGCAACGAGATGGAGAAGCTCTATCTCAACTCGAAGGGCGTCCCCTGGAAGGTCAGCGATGTCGCCGATCTGAACGATTATGTTCCGAACAGGACGCTGGCGAAGCGCTGAGGTTTCGCGCCCCTATCGCCTGAACGCCCAGCCGCCGCCTCGAGAGACTCAGGCGCGCGGATGGGCGTTGCGATAGACGTCCATCAGATGTGCGGTGTCGACGCCCGTATAGACCTGCGTCGAAGACAGGCTTGCATGGCCCAGCAACTCCTGCAGCGACCGCAGATCGGCGCCGCGGCCAAGCAGATGCGTGGCGAAGCTGTGGCGCAGTGCATGCGGCGTGGTCTTCTCGTCGAGGCCGAGCCGCACGCGAGCGGCCCTCACCGCGCGGCGGATGAGTTCGGGGGCCAGCGGCCCTCCCCTCGCGCCACGAAAAAGCGGTGCGTCCCGGCTGATCCCATGGGGGCATAGCCGGACATAGAGCTCGATCGCCTCGCACACCGGAGGCAGCAGCGGCACGACGCGGGTCTTGCCGCGCTTGCCGGTGACCTGAATAGCGTCGCCAATGGGCAGGATCGAGCCGGTCAGGCCGACCGCCTCTCCGATGCGCAGTCCGGCCCCGTAGAGCAACAGCAGCACCGCCTGGTCGCGCGCAGCGATCCAGGGCGCCGACGCAGAGTCCGCCGCATCTTCGACGATGTCCTGTACGTCGCCGGGGGCGATCGGGCGGGGCAGCCCCTTCTTCGTCCGGGGGCCGCGTATGTTCACCCGCTTCGACGAGCCCGAGACCTCGCCCACATAAGCGAGGAAGGCGCGAACGGCCGAGAGTTCCCGTGCGGCAGAGATATTGGCAAGCCCATCCGAACGGCGCTCGGCAAGAAAGCCCCGCAGGTCGCCACGCTCGAGCCCGGCCAGCGCGCTCGCGTCGACCGGCCGGCCGAAATGCTGCCCGAGAAAAGCGATCAGCCGATGCGCCGTCGCGACATAGGCGCGAACCGTATGCACAGAGCGGCGGCGATCGCGCAAAAGATGCTCACCCCATTGGGCCGCGAGCAACCGCGCGGGATGATCCTCGAGGGAAGCGAATGTCCGCATGTGCCGAGCATAGGCCCAGCCGGGACGTCAGGGAAGCAGCCAGCGTGCAACCAGGCGTGACAGCATCGCGCCGAGGAAACCGAGAAGCTCCGACCCAGCACGGTTGTCGAATCCCATCGGCCGGCGCTGACCGAGTGCAAGAATGCCGCCCGGCAAAGGGCCGTCTCCCGGCAGCCGGATCAACGCTTCGGCGCGAATGAGCTCGGACGCCGGCCCGAACAGGGGATGTCCCCGGTCGACGCCGCGCATGACGACCGCATCCACGCCCTCGATCGACCGCTCGATGAGGCGCCGTTCGACGAACTGGACACCCGAAGCATCGGCCCGCACGCCGGCGTCCTCGACGAACAAGGCCATGGAAACCGCGTCCAAGCCCAATATGTCGGGCCAGTTCTGCGTGACGATGTGAATGAGGTGATCGAGGCTTCCCGCCTCGGTCGCTGCCAGCACGGCTGCATGGATCGAGGAAACCGCGCCGGAATGGCCGCGGGCAAAGGCGATGAGGTCCTGATTGGCCTCTTCGACCTCGGCTACCCGCCTTTTGAGCGACGCCATCGCGCCGACTTCGAAGTCGATCACGCTTCCCATGGCCGCAGTCTAACCGACAATGGTTAACGCACAATGGCGATAGCGCGATTTCGCATGTCCGTAAGGGAAGTGCTGCTTTTGAAAGACTGGCAGCACGTTGCTCAATGCCCGGCCTTCTGCTGCTCCCACTGCCGGAATTTCTGTACCATGCAACCGGTCATCCCGCCGGCACCGGAGGCGGAACAGGAGCCGATGCCGCTGGCGCCCGCGTCGAGAAGGCGGTGCCGCTCACGCGAAACGCCTTCGACCGACATGTCCGAAAAATCGAAGCCGGGATCGCGCAACGCCTCGGGGATACGGTAGCGCTCGCTCCCCTGCCCGCGCCGACAGACCAGTATCTCACCGGCCTTGCCCCGCTGGCAGTCGGTCGCGGCGGCGATGGCCTTGTCGAGCGGCATCGCCGCCGGCGCGTCCGCCAGCAGAAGCAGGAGAGCGATCAGAGGATGCTCTGTCCGGTCTTCGCCCAGTCGGCCATGAAGCCCTGGATGCCCTTCTCGGTCAGCGGATGATTGAACAGCGCGCGGATGACCGAGGCAGGCGCGGTCATGACGTCGGCGCCGATCTTCGCGGATTCGAGCACATGCACGGGATGGCGGACGCTGGCGACGAGGATCTCGGTACCGAAATCATAATTGTCGTAGATCTGGCGGATGTCGGCGATCAGCTGCATGCCGTCGAAACCGATATCGTCATGGCGACCGACGAAGGGCGAGATGAATGCTGCGCCCGCCTTGCCGGCCAGCAGCGCCTGATTGGCCGAGAAGCAGAGCGTGACGTTGACCATCGTCCCGTCATCCGACAGCGCCTTGCAGGTCTTCAGGCCGTCGATCGTCAGCGGCACCTTGATGCAGACATTGTCCGCAATCTTCCGCAGGATCTCGGCTTCCTTCATCATCGTCGCATGGTCGAGCGCGACGACCTCGGCGGAAACGGGACCATCGACGATCTCGCAGATCTCGGCGATCACGTCGACGAACTGCTTGCCGGACTTGGCGATCAGCGACGGATTGGTGGTGACGCCATCGAGCAGTCCGGTCGCGGCCATCTCGGCAATGTCGGCGGTGTCTGCGGTATCGACGAAGAACTTCATGAAGTGCGGTCCCTTTGGATGAGCGGCTGTTGCCGACGCCTATAGCGATGCGGCCCGCCGCCGACTAGCTCTTCCCCGGCGTCCGGCTTCCCATTGCAGGGCCCGCCCGACCTCCCTATCCACGCGGGGATGGCCCGTGCCCATGTCCTCCTGCTCAATCCCGCCCTGGGCCCGCTCGATTATCGCACGGACCGCGAGCATCCGGTCGAACCGGGGAGCGTCGTACTTGCGCCGCTGGGCCCACGCCAGCTGGTGGGTGTGGTCTGGGAAGAGGAGACGCTGCCGTCGCACGACCAGGTCGGCGACAACCGGCTGCGGCCGCTGCTCGGCGTCTATGACGTGCCCCCGATCGCAGCACCGCTTCGGCGGCTCATCGAGTGGACCTCGAGCTATTATCTAGCCCCGCCCGGCGCCGTCCTCCGCATGGCGCTGCCCTCGTCGAGCGCGCTGGACGGTGCGCGGACGATCACCGAATATCGGGCGACGGGCGAGCGCCCCGGCCGGATGACGCCGCAGCGCGAACAGGCGCTCGACCGCATCGGTCAGCGCCAGGGATTGATCCGCGAGTTGGCGACGATCGCCGATGTCTCGGACGCCGTCATCCGCGGGCTCGTCAAGACGGGTGCGATCGAGGCGGTCGAGGTTTCGATCGACACGCCTTGGCCGGTTCCCGATCCCGATCATGCGCCACCGCATCTTTCCGACGAACAGCAGCTGGCAGCGGGCATGCTAGCCGATGCGGTCGTCGCGCGCGATTTCCATCCCTTCCTGCTCGACGGGATCACGGGGTCGGGCAAGACCGAGGTCTATTTCGAGGCGATTGCAGCGGCCCTGCGCGAGGATCGACAAACGCTTGTCCTGTTGCCCGAGATCGCTCTGACCGAACCCTTCCTCAAAAGGTTCGAGGCGCGCTTCGGGCATCTTCCGGTGGCCTGGCACAGCGAGCTGCGGCAATCCCAGCGGCGGCGCGCCTGGCGCGCCATCGCCAGGGGAGAGGCGCGCGTCGTGGTCGGCGCGCGCTCGGCGCTGTTCCTGCCCTATCGCAACCTGGGTCTGATCGTCGTCGACGAGGCGCACGAGACCAGCTTCAAGCAGGAGGACGGCGTCCTCTACCATGCACGCGATGTGGCCGTGATGCGCGCAAAGCTCGAGGCGATTCCGATCGTCCTCGCTTCGGCGACGCCCGCGATCGAGACGCGCCAGCAGGCGGCGATCGGCCGCTACACCGAGCTCAGGCTTACCTCGCGCCACGGCGTCGCGGAACTCCCGACGATCGAGGCGATCGACCTGCTGAGCGACCCGCCACCGCGCGGCCGCTGGATCGCACCGTCGCTGGTCCGCGCGCTGTCGGAACGGTTGGAACGCAAGGAACAGAGCCTCCTTTTCCTTAACCGCCGGGGCTATGCGCCGCTGACCCTGTGCCGTACCTGCGGGCACCGTTTCCAATGCCCCAACTGCACCGCGTGGATGGTCGAGCACCGTCTTCTCGGGCGCCTGCAATGCCATCATTGCGGCCATGTGATGGCGCCCCCGGCGGAATGCCCCGAGTGCAAGGACGAGGACAGCCTCGTCGCATGTGGGCCCGGCGTCGAGCGCATCGCCGACGAGGTGGCGATGCTCTTTCCCGAGGCCCGGATCGCCATCGCTACTTCCGACACGCTGTCGACGCCGGCGAAGGCGGCGGAGTTCGTCGAGCGGATGGAGGCGGGCGACATCGACGTCGTCGTCGGTACCCAGCTCGTGACCAAGGGCTATCATTTTCCGGAGCTGACCCTTGTCGGGGTCATCGACGCCGATCTGGGCTTGTCCGGCGGAGACCTCCGCGCCGCCGAGCGCAGCTTCCAGCAGATCGCGCAGGTCGCCGGCCGGGCAGGCCGCGGCGAGAAGCCCGGCCATGTCTATATCCAGACGCACTCGCCCAAGGCGCCGGTCATCCAGGCGCTGCTATCGGGCGACCCGCAAAGCTTTTACGAAGCCGAGACGGAGGCCCGCCGCATGGCAGAGGCGCCACCCTTCGGACGCTATGCCGCGATCATCATCTCATCGGAGAAGCTCGACGAAGCCACCGTGACCGCGCGATTGATCGGGCGCACCGCACCTGCTGTCGACGGGATGCATGTCTACGGCCCTGCGCCGGCGCCGCTGGCCATGCTGCGCGGACGCCACCGACAGCGCCTGCTCGTTCATGCCCGCCGCTCGCTCGACGTCCAGCAGGTCATTCGCGACTGGCTGGGCAACCTCGAATGGCCGCGCGGCGTGCGTGTGGCGGTCGATGTCGATCCCTACAGCTTCCTGTGAACAGCGCCGCCGGACGCCCCTTGAAGTTAGGGCCGCCAAGTGCTGAAACCCGTCCATGAAAGCCGGGGGCCTTTTCACCATTAGAATGATTCTGGCTGCGGCCGCTCTGATCGGGGCCGGCGTGCTGCTCGGCGATCCTGCCTTGGCCTCGACGGCGGGGCCGGCGCAAAGCGGCGCGCTCGACCGCGCGATGACGACGATCGCCAGCGACGGCCGCCCGCTGTCGCTGTCGCTCCAGATTCTCGTGCTGATGAGCCTGCTCACGGTTCTGCCGTCGCTGGTGCTGATGATGACGAGCTTCACCCGCATCATCATCGTGCTCTCTCTCCTCCGCCAGGCGCTGGGCCTTCAGCAGACACCGCCCAATCAGGTGCTGGTCGGGCTGTCGCTGTTCCTGTCGCTGTTCATCATGAAGCCTTCGATCGACCAGATGAATGCCACCGCCTTCAAGCCCTATGGCGCAGGTCAGATCACCATCGAGGAGGCGATCACCCGCAGCGGTTCGGTCCTGCACCGCTTCATGGTGCTGCAGACGCGCCAGACGGACCTGAAGCTGTTTGCCGACCTGGCCCGGGCGCCGCGTTTCGCCCGTCCGGCGGACATCCCTTTCTCGATCCTCCTGCCCGCCTTCGTGACCAGCGAATTGAAGACCGCGTTCCAGATCGGCTTCCTCATCTTTCTGCCATTTCTGATTATCGATCTCGTCGTGGCGTCGACGCTGATGTCGCTCGGCATGATGATGTTGTCACCCGCAATAATTTCGATGCCATTCAAGCTGTTGCTGTTCGTTCTTGTCGACGGATGGGCACTTACCATGGGCTCGCTCGCGGCGAGTTTCGCGACGTGACGGCGACGATCCACATGTTCGGGAGCGATCATGGATAGCGCTGCCTCCCCCGAATATTTCATCGGCGTCGCACAGCAGGCGATGTGGGTGCTGGCGCTGATTTCAACCCCCGTGCTGATCCCGGCGCTGATCGTCGGCATCCTGCTGGGCATGATCCAGGCCGCCACCTCGATCAACGAACAGACGTTGAGCTTCGTCCCCAAGTTGATCGTCGTCGGTGCGGCGCTTGCCATCTTCGGCGGTGCGATGCTGATGCTGCTGGCCGATTTCACCCGCGAGCTGTTCGCGCGGATACCGGACATGCTGCGGTGATACCCCAGGGCCTGGCCGGGGTCGAAACCCAGCTGTGGCTGTGGATGATCGCCATGATCCGCCCGGGTGCGGCATTCATCGCGGCGCCGGTTTTCGGCGCGCCGCAGGTGCCGGTCCAGATTCGCGCAGTAGTCGCGCTGGCGCTGGGCATCCCCGCCTTCGCGAGCACGCCCTTCGTGCTGCCTCTGGGCGGGATCGTCAGCATCGACGGCGTCTTCCTGGTCGCGGGTGAGGCCCTGATCGGGCTGGCCCTGGGCTTCGCGGTTCAGATCGGTTTCTCGACGGCGCTGCTCGCCGGGGAGGTCGTCAGCAATGCGATGGGCCTCGGCTTCGCGGCGATGATGGATCCCGCGACCGGCGCGACCTCGCCGGCCGTCTCGCAATATCTGTCCCTTCTCGCGATGTTCCTCTTCCTCGCCACCGGCGGTCATCTCCAACTGGCGGCGATTATCGTCGAGAGCTACCAGGCCCTGCCCCCGGGCCAGGGTGGCCTGGGCGGAAGCAGCATCCAGGGCCTCGTCCTGTTCGGTGGAGAGCTCTTCTCGGCGGGGCTGGCGATCGCCCTGCCCGTCGGCTTCGCGATCATCCTGGTCCAGCTCGTCATGGCGATGCTCGCACGCTCGGCACCGCAGATGAACATCTTCGCGGTGGGCCTCCCCGCGACGCTCATGGCGGGGATCGTCCTGATCGCAATCGCCTCCCCGGTGATGGCCGACGGCATCGCCTCCTCGCTCCAGCGCGGCCTCGCTGAGGCGCGCCTGCTCGCCGCCGGGAAATAGGCGATGGCAGAGGGTCCCGAGGACGACGAAAAGACAGAAGCCCCGACCGCCAAGCGGCAGAAGGACGCTGCGGACAAGGGTGACGTTCTCCAGTCCCGCGAGCTCGGTACAGCGCTGGTGATGATCGTCGGCGCGGCTTGGATCGCCATGGCGGGTCCGTGGATGCTCGGCTCGCTGCGACAGATGCTCACCAATGGGCTATCCTTCGACGCAGCCTCGCTCGAGCGCTTCGATCCGGTCTCGGCCTTCCTGTCGCTCGTCGTGACCGTCGCCCTTCCCCTGATCGTGCTGCTCGGGCTCACCTTGGCGGCAGCGATCGCCGCTCCGGCGCTGCTGGGCTCGCTGGGGTTCCGCTGGTCGGCGATCGGTTTCAAGGCGAACAAGCTTAACCCGGCAGCGGGATTGAAGCGGATGTTCGGAACCCAGGGCCTGATCGAGCTCGGCAAGTCCCTGCTCAAGATCCTGGTCCTCGGCGCAGTCGGCTACTGGCTGCTGATGGACCAGATCGCCAGCATCGTGACGCTTGGACGCCAGGATCTCAGGACCGCGCTCGACGAGTTGGGTTCGTCCTTCACCTTCGCCGTGCTGATCATGACGCTTGCTCTGGCGGTCGTCGCCGGAGCCGACATTCCGGCGCAGATCTTCCAGCGCGCCAAAAGACTGCGCATGTCGAAGCAGGAAATCAAGGAAGAGGGTAAGCAGACCGAAGGCTCGCCCGAAGCGAAGGCGGCGATCCGGTCGAAGCAGTTGCAGGCTGCCAAGGGATCGGCCCGCAAGGCGGTTCTCGATTCGACCGTAGTGCTCACGAACCCGACCCATTTCGCGGTCGCGCTGCGCTATCGCCCCGGATTCGACGCCGCGCCGGTGGTGCTCGCACGCGGACGTGGCGCGACCGCGCAGGCCATCCGCGAACTCGCGGTCGAGAATTCGGTCCCCCTCCTTTCCTACCCCCAGCTGGCACGCGCCATTTACTACACCAGCCGGTCGGGCCAGATGATCCGCGAGGACCTGTTCATCGCGGTCGCCGCCATCCTGGCCTTCGTCTTCAATCTCGACCGGGCGATGGCCGAGGGCATCGTCCAGCCCGACGTCGACGTCCCCGCCGGCGCCCGCTTCGACGAAGAAGGCCGCAAGATCGGCTGATCACGGGCCAACGGCCGAATCCACCGCAACATGGTTAGCGCGCGTTAGGAAAATTAAAGGGATTGAACGGCTAAATCCTCCGCCCGACAGGTCGTTACCGGCCATAGCGAGGTGGTGAAGAAAAATGGTTAGCTCGGTCGGTTCATCGATCCTTACCTCGCTGGGCGCATCCAGCATCGACACCGCATCGCTTGTCGATCAGCTGGCGCAGGCCGCGATTTCCGACAAGCAGAAGGCACTGACGACCCGCGAGACCGCCAACACGGCGAAGATCTCCGATCTCGCCAGCGCTATCAGCTCGATCAACGCCTTTTCCAGCTCGCTCTCGACCCTCATTTCGGGTGGCACCCTCTATACCCAGCCGACCAGTTCCAACAGCTCGGTGCTGCAGGCCTCGGCGTTGGCCGGAGCACGTCTCAACGGGCTTTCTGCATCGGTACGGGTGGAAAAGCTCGCCATGGCGCAGACTATGACGGCAGCGCCCCTCGCTGGCGTATCGAGCACCGTCGGGACCGGCACGCTGGAACTCAAGGTCGGCAGCCAGACAAAGACGATCACGATTGGTTCGACCAACAACACGCTGGCCGGGCTCGCGCAGGCGATCAAGGACAGCGGGCTCGGCGTCACCGCCAGCATCGTCAGCGACGCGACCGGCGCGCGGCTGGTCGTCAAGGGCTCGACGGGCGCAGCCAATGCCTTCTCGCTCAAGATGACAAGCGGAACCGCAGGCGAACTCGACCGCTTCGCTTATGATCCGGCAACCTATGATCCCGATGCCATCACCGGCCTGACGCTGCAGCAGGGCGCGCAAAATGCCGAACTGATCGTCGATGGCGTGACCGTCAGCAAGGCGACAAACAGCATCACCGACGTGATCGACGGTGTGAAGCTGGACCTTCTGTCGGCGTCGCCCGGCACCACGATCACGATCGGCTCGACACAGCCCGTCGACGCGATCAAGCAGGCAGTGGGCGACTTCGTAGACGCTTTCAACGAGTTGCGAACGACCCTGCGGACCATGACCGGTACAGACGGATCGCTGCGCAGCGATACCGGCATCCGCACGCTCGTCCAGCGGCTAAGTTCGCTGACCTCGACCCGCCTGACCTATGCCACCGATGGCAGCCCGACGACGCTGGCGGAGATCGGCGTCTCGACCAATCGCGACGGCAGCCTGACGCTCGACAGCGGGCGTCTTTCTTCGATCATGGCCAGCAATCCATCGGCGGTGGAGGCCATGTTCAACCCCGGCCAGCGCAGCGACAATCCGCTGATCCAGATCACGAGCGCCGTCGGCAAGACCAAGGGCGGCGTGTACACCGTGACCAATGCAACGCCGGGAACCAGCTCGTCGGCCGCATCGGCGACGCTGAACGGCGGTTTCACCCTGCCGCTGGGCGCCACCGGCGTCCAGGCTTCGTTCACGTCGGCGGCCTCGGGCCTGTCCTTCGACGTCCTCGGCTCGGTCAGCAGCGCAACCATTACCATCGATACCGGCCTGCAGGGGGCGCTCGACGCGATCAAGAGCGAGCTCACTGCGTCCTCGGGACAGCTCACCGCCTCACAGAGCCGGCTCGAAACGGAAAAGGCCGCAATCAGCGAGGACAAGGAGAAGCTGACCGCGAAAGACACGGCTTACCGGGCCCAGCTGACGGCGCAATATACCCGCATGCAGTCGTCGCTGTTCGCCCTGACCTCGACCCAGAGCTACCTGACGCAGCAGATCAAGCTGTGGACCAACGACAGTTCAAGTTAAGCCAAACCCCGCGATCAAGAGGGCTGATGCATGTATATGAGTAACGGTTACGGCGCCACGGGCGGCGCGAAGATGGCCTATCAGAACGTCGATATTGAAGCCCGTGTCCTCGCGGCCACACCCCACCAGCTGATCGGCATATTGTTCGAAGAGCTGACCAAGGCGCTGGAAATCATGGTCGCAGCGCAGCGCGTCGGCAATCGCGCCAAGATCATCGATAAACAGGCCCGCGCCTCCAACATCCTGCTGGCGCTCGAAACCAGCCTCGACTTCCGCAATGGCGGTGAGATCGCGGTCAATCTCGCCCGCATCTATCGCGAGGCGCGTCGGCTGGTGCAGCTTGGCGGCCGCAGCCATGACCCGGAAGCAGTCGAACGCGCAGGCGCGCTGCTGAAGGACATTGTCGAAGCCTGGGAACAGATCGGCTGATCTTTACCCCGCATTAACCCCGACGGAGGCATCCTGCCTCCGTCAGGAGACCGAGATGGCATTGTTCGACCGCAAGACCGTGCAGGACGCCGCGCCCTTCAAGGAGCGGCGCGTCAAGGGCAAGGTCGTGCGCTTCTCCGCCGATGCGACGGCCGAACATGTCCCTTCGCCCGCCCATGCGCTGCAAAAGATGCTGGCGGAACGTACCGCCGACGGCTTCATCACCGATCCGGCAGCACGTCACCGCGCCCTGGCGAAGTTCGTCGGAACCGCTGTGCTGCTGTGGGGGGGCATGGCGGCAGCGCTCGTCTCTATGATGGCGGTGACCCGCTGACCGCCGGTCACGCGTCGTCGAGTTTTGCGCCGTCCACAATCTGAACCAGGCGATCCCTCTCCGCTTCGTCGCGGCGACGCTCGGCCTTCGTCCGGCTGAAGCGTGCGCGATTGGCTTCGGCCCGCGCCTTCGCCTCGATCCGTGCCTTCGCCTTGCGTGCCTTGTTGAGATTGACGACGTCGCCCATGGCAGGATTGTGCCCCGGCGGCGGAAATGAAGCAATCCCGGCGGCGGCTTCCACAGCGGATCGCGCGTAAAGCGCTTCCACCGCCGACGATCAGCGCTTAAGGCGCCCCTGATGCATGACGACGAACTTCGCCGCTGGGTGGAAAGCGCTCTCGGCCATGTCCCCCGGGACCTGCCGATGTTCCGGCGCGCCCTGACCCATGGCAGCTATGGTCCGGTCCATTATGAGCGCCTCGAATTTCTCGGCGATCGCGTGCTTGGCCTGATTACCGCCACCTGGCTCTACGAAATCTATGGCGACGAGCCCGAGGGCAAGCTGTCGCGCCGCTTCAACACGCTCGTCAGCCGCGAGGTCTGCGCCGAGGTCGGCCGCGAGATCGGGGTCAGCACCTATATGCTGCTCGGCAAGCAGGCGCGCGACGATGGTGCGGCGCAGAGCGACAATGTCGTCGGCGACGTGGTCGAGGCGCTGATCGGCGCGCTCTATCTCGAAGGCGGGCTCGAAACGGCACAACGCTTCGTGCGCAAGGCCTGGGCCAGCCATGTCACCGGCCAGGCGCAGGCCCCGAAACATCCCAAATCCGCTCTGCAGGAATGGGCCGCCGCCCATCGCTGCAAGCCGCCCGTCTATACGATGGGCAGTCGGATCGGGCCGCACCATGCGCCCCGCTTCACCGTCACCGTTTCGATTGCGGGCAAGGCCGAGGCCAGCGCCGAAGGCAGCTCGAAACAGGAAGCCGAAACCGCCGCCGCCAAGGCGCTGCTGGAGAAATTGTCATGACCGAGCGCTGCGGCTTCGTCGCCGTCGTCGGCGCCCCCAATGCGGGCAAGTCCACCCTCGTCAACGCGCTGGTCGGCCAGAAGGTCGCGATCGTCAGCCCCAAGGCGCAGACGACGCGCACCCGGCTGATCGGCGTCGCGATCGCCGGCGAGAGCCAGATGCTGCTGGTCGACACGCCCGGCATCTTCGCGCCGCGCCGCCGGCTCGACCGCGCGATGGTCGCGGCCGCCTGGGGCGGTGCGCAGGACGCCGACCTGATCGCCTTCGTGATCGATGCCAAGACGGGCATCACCCACCGCATCGCCGACCTGCTCGACACGCTTGCCCAGCGACGCGAGCCCAAACTGGTGATCCTCAACAAGGTCGACATCTGTACCAAGGAAAGCCTGCTCGATCTTGCCGTGCGGCTGCAGGACAAGCTGGCGCCTGAGGCGATCTACATGGTGTCGGCCGCGACTGGCGACGGCATCGAGGATCTGCGCGCGGCGCTGGCGGCGCGTGTGCCCGAGGGGCCATGGCATTTTCCCGAAGAGCAGGTGTCCGACGCCACCGACCGCATGCTCGCCGCCGAAGTCACCCGCGAGCAGCTGTTCCTCCAACTGCACGCCGAACTCCCCTATGACTCGGCGGTCGAGACCGAGAAATATGAGGAGCGCAAGGACGGGTCTGTCGCGATCCACCAGCAGATCCTGATCGCACGCGACAGCCAGAAGGCGATCATCCTCGGCAAGCGCGGCACGCGCCTCAAGGAGATCGGCTCGCGCTCCCGCGAGGAGCTGGAAAAACTGCTCGACCGCAAGGTCCACCTGTTCCTGCACGTCAAGGTCGCCGAGAAATGGGGCGAGGATCGCGGTCTCTACCGCGAGATCGGGCTGGACTGGGTCGACTGAGCGAGCGGCGCGCTCTTAGACTTCGCGGTCCGATCGCCCCAGGCGATGATGCACTCCATCGGCGGCTTGCGACGCAACAGTCGCTCGATCCGGGTGGCTGGGCGTATCGGCACCCATAAACCATCCGACCGCGCATGGTCGGCTAGACTGGCGCTCCACACCGGTTCGAATCCTGCCGCGCGCGCCTGTTCGTCGGGCCATGCATCCCAGCGAACCTGGTGCATGACGATGACCGCCCGGCGCCAAGCGACCTGGCCGCCTCCACTGCTTCGCGGGCGGCCTTCTTGGTCACGACGCGCCGCTTATGGCCATCGCACCGCACGAACAGACGCGTGTCGCCCCGCGTGACCAGCAGGTCGACGACGGAGAGATCATCGTTCTCGACCCGCTCGACATCGCAGCAGCGCTCCGTAAAAAAGCGCGCAGCCTCGTCGCCCAGATCGCGATCTCGCTTCCGCTCCCAATAGCCTACGCCGGTTTCGAGGTATCGATCCTCCCACTCCCACCAGTCGCGCTCATAGGCCTGCTCGCGCCGCCGCCTGCGCTGCCCGGTCAGGCGGCCTATGATGCCGCCGATCATGGAAGCGCCGAAGGCGGCCGGTATCATCAGCGCGAAGAAGAGGATAACCACCACCACGCCTGTCCCTACGCCCGATGCGCTGCCAACGACCCCGGGGAAGAACGACGTTGCGAGAACTGCGGCGACCAACAGCAGAAGCAGCCAGAGGCTCACCATCAAAATCCAGTCGAGCGTGTCCGCAACAAGCCCCGTGATCGCTACGAAGCGCTGGCGCTCGGGCGTCAGCCTGTAATCGGCAGGCAAGCCATAATCCGCAGGGATCGGCTCGCGGAAGTCGTCCTCGTCTTCGATGTCGTCCATGCCCCTCTCCGAACAGAGAGAGAACAACCTTACATGGGCGGTGGGCTATCGCAAGCCATCCGCTGACGTGGCGGATGTTCACCCGCCCAGAATCTGATCCACCCATAAAGGAACGAGCAGACTCGCCTTGCCCAGCCGCGTCTCGTCAAACCAGCCACTGCCGGCCGAGCGCTCCAGATTGAGCTCCAGCGTCTCGATCCCCGCATGGCGCGCCATCTGCACGAAGCCCGCCGCCGGATAGACCGCGCCCGACGTCCCGATCGAGACGAACAGATCGGCCTCGGCCAAGGCCGCCTCGATCCGCTCCATGGCGTAGGGCATCTCTCCGAAGAAGACGATATCGGGCCGCAGCCTGTCCTGCGCGCCGCACTGGCCGCAGACCGTACCGTCGAGCATTGCCCCGCCAAACCGCGCCCGCCCGCCGCATTCCTCGCACAGCGCCGACATCAGTTCGCCGTGCATGTGCAGCAGCCGCGTCGCCCCGGCCCGTTCGTGCAGATCGTCGACATTCTGCGTGACGATCAGCAAATCCCCCCGCCACTCCCGATCAAGCCGCGCCAGAGCCAGATGCGCGGCATTCGGCTCCACCGCCCGCAACGCCGCCCGCCGCTGGTCGTAGAAATCGAGCACGAGCGCCCGATTGGCGGCCAGCGCTTCGGGCGTGCATATGTCCTCGACCCGATGGTTCTCCCACAGACCGTCCGAGGCGCGGAAGGTGTTGAGGCCACTCTCGGCAGAGATGCCCGCTCCGGTCAGGATGACGATATTTCCGACTTTTCTCATCGACAGCACATTCAATGGTCAAAACCCGTGAGCAGATCGCGGTCCATATTACCTTTCATCAAGATTTAAGAAAAGTCTATAACTTACGGAAGTAGCTTGACTATCCCACATCTTCACGTTCTCGGAATCTGGTCGATCCCATGCCGCGTGCGGCGGTCATAGGCTTCCTGCAGCGCCTCGATCCGCTTCTGCGTCCGCTTGGCGACGTCCTTGATGCTGCCGCAAGTCGCCTTCGCGGCGGCCTGGACGAAGTCGTTACGGTGGTCGAAGGCGATGCGGGCATGGCCGGCTTCGTGGGTTTCGAGTCCCTTGATCGTGCGGTACCAGAAGGAGGCCGCCTCCACTGTGACGCCTTCGGTGGTGACGAGGCGCGGCAGGGTGACCTTGATGGTGAGGCGCGTCACCGGATCGGCGACGATACAGTCGTTACCTCGCCGAGTCTGGCGCCAGCCGACGCGGATGTGCCAGGCGGTGTGGGCCACCGCATCGCCGGTCTGCGGCGCACGGCTGCGCATCGATCGGTAGATTTCCTCCGGGGTGCGGCCCTCTACGTCATAATAGTCGAAGCTGACATTGGGGATGCCGGCGAAAGCCGAGGTGATCGGCGCACCGCGCAAGGGCATATCTGTCGCGCTCGCCAACAACAATGCGGCACTGGCCGCGATCGCGCACCTCATTCGCCGCCCTTGGGTCCCCAGAAAATCACCCAGGTGACGAAATCGTCGCTGAAATCCTCGAAACGATGGAAGGCATGCGCCTCGACGAAGATCGCGTCCTGTGCCTTGACCGGCCGGCGCTCACCATTCTTCACGAACCAGCCCGAACCCGAAGCGACGATATAGAGTTCGTCCTGTTCGTGCGGCGCCTGATCATCTTCGCCCCGCGGCGCATAGACGCCGATGCGCATCGACCCGTGCCGGAAGGGATAGGTGAAGAGGCGCCCCTGATCGTCCGGCAGCGTGGCCAGCGCGGCGTCGAGTGAGAATTGCCAGTCCTGCGATGTCATGATCGGTCCTCGCCAGCGCCCTCCGCCACATCAGTTGAGCATGTCCCGGCCTGTGAGGCCAGAGCTATCGACCGCGCTGCGCTCGCGGAGCGCTTGCGTCCTGCGCGGACGGACGCCATGAAGCGCGCGGATCGAAAAGGGACAGGGCATGGCCGCAATCGGAATCTTGGGCGCGCAGGGACGGATGGGCCAGGCGATCGCCGCCGCCGCGCCGGCGATGGGCGCGACGCTGGCAGGCGGGGTCGACGTCGGCGGAGCGGTGTTCGGCGACCATGGCGACGTCGCGACGCTCGCCAGCCATTGCGACGTGCTGGTCGATTTCTCCGCTCCCGTGGCGCTTGCCGGCCATCTCGCCGCCGCCCGCGCCGCCGGGGTTCCGATCGTGATCGGTACCACCGGCCTTCAGCCCGAGCATCATGCGCTGGTTAATGAGGCCGCCGCAGCAGGGCTGGCCGTGCTCCAGTCGGCGAACACCTCACTCGGCGTGAACCTGCTCGCGCATCTGGTACGCGAGGCGACCGCGCGGCTCGGCTCCGACTGGGACATCGAGATTGTCGAGATGCACCACCGCCACAAGGTCGACGCGCCCTCGGGCACGGCGCTGCTGCTTGGCGAGGCAGCGGCGGCGGGACGCGGGTCGAACGCGGCGACGCTCAACCGCTTCGACCGGATCGGCCACGGCAACGACCGTCCGCGCGAAGAGGGCACGATCGGCTATGCGTCATTGCGCGGCGGTTCGGTCGCGGGGGACCATATGGTGGTCCTCGCCAGCGACAATGAGCGGATCGAACTGGGCCACCGCGCCGAGAACCGAACGATCTTCGCGCGCGGGGCGGTCAAGGCCTGCCTGTGGATGGTCGGTCAGGCGCCCGGCCGCTATTCGATGAACGACGTGCTGGGCCTGTGAAGAAGGCCGACGTCTTCGAATTCTATCGGCGGCTGGCGGAAAATGATCCCGCGCCGGTGACCGAGCTCCACTACGTCAATCCCTATACGCTGCTGGTCGCGGTCGCCCTGTCGGCGCAGGCGACCGATGTCGGGGTGAACAAGGCGACCGGCCCGCTCTTCGCCAAGGTCACCACGCCGGAGCAGATGCTCGAACTCGGCGAAGAGGGGCTCAAGCAGCACATCAAGACGATCGGCCTGTTCAACACGAAGGCGAAGAACGCCATCGCCGCGGCCCGCATCCTCGTCGACCAGCATGGCGGCGAGGTACCGCAGGATCGCGAGGCGCTCGAGGCGCTGCCGGGCGTCGGCCGCAAGACCGCGAACGTCGTCCTGAACACCGCCTTCGGCGCCGAGACGATCGCGGTCGACACGCATATCTTCCGCGTCTCCAACCGCACCGGCCTCGCACCGGGCAAAAATGTCCTCCAGGTCGAACTCAAGCTGGAGAAGGTCACGCCCAAGCCCTTCCTGCAGGGCGCGCATCACTGGCTGATCCTGCACGGCCGCTATATCTGCAAGGCGCGCAAGCCCGAATGCTGGCGCTGCCCAGTCGAGGATCTATGCCGGTTCAAGCCGAAGACTCCGGCGCCGCCTGCGCCCAAGGCCTGAACGAAGGGCGGCATTTTCAAGGCGCGGCGCGGACGATATCGTCTTATGATCATGGACCGAAGGATCGATGATCTGGGAAAGGATGTTCCGATGCGTGGTCGAACGAAGCGTGCCCTGGCCCTTGCCGTCGCCCTGCTCTGCGCCGCCGGATCGGCCGGCCAGAGCCGCCCGCTGAAGCCAGAGCAGGAAGCGAAGATCAAGCCCGACGGCAAGGTCGAGGACTGCATCCCCCTCCGCTCGATCCGCAACACGCGCGTCCGCGACGACCGCACGATCGACTTCTACATGAACAACGGCAAGGTCTATCGAAACACCCTGCCCTATGCCTGCTCGGGCCTCGGCTATGAGGAGCGCTTCGGCTATGCGACCTCGCTGCCGCAGCTCTGCTCGGTCGACATCATCACCGTGCTGCGCACCCCGCCCATCCCGATCGGCGCCTCCTGCGGCCTTGGCAAGTTCCAGCCGATCAGCGGCGCGCCGAAATAGCGGCAGAGGACCGGCTTGCCGCCAATTAGCTCTGGCGGTGCCCCTTTCCCTTTGCTAAGCGGCCCCCAACGCACCCGTAGCTCAGCTGGATAGAGCGCTGCCCTCCGAAGGCAGAGGCCAGGGGTTCGAATCCCTTCGGGTGCGCCATATTTCCAAAGATTTAGCAGCAGTTGATAGCGCCCGTGCTGAAGTACGGAAAACGCCGTTCTGCTGATTACCGCGATCCTCAAGCGGGCCGTCGTCAGCCGCTCGACCATGTACCGCAACATGCAATACATGACCGCCCCAGAAACTTCGAGATCAGCATAGGCCGCGCTGAATGGCGCGGGTCCGCCATCAACGACTGGCTAAGCGATCCGTCGTTCTATCGCGCAGGCGCGTAAACGCTGTCGCTGGTCCGGCGAAGAATGGGAACGCGAACTGGCTGCCGGCCCGAATGCGAGGCTGGCAGGCGATTGGGCACCGACGACCCCGCAGCGGATCAGGTGCGAGCCTAATCCTTAAACTGATCCCTCACCTCCACCATGGTGGGCTTAGGGCGGCGGTCGAAGAGCAGGGCGAGGACGTCGGGCCGCGAATAATGGCCGCTGCCGTCCAGCCACATCTTGGCGTCGGAGCAGTCGTCCAGATCGATCTCCGCCACGACGAGCCCTTCTTCAAGCCCCTTCTTCGGTCCCGCCACGGCGGCGGCAAAAGGATGGAAGACCGCCGAATAGCCGGCACCGACCGCCAGCATGTCGGCCGAGCCGAACTCCTGCTGCAGAAAATCCATGATCTCCTGGGTCACCGGGCTGGATGCGCATACGACGAAGCATTGCGCGGTGAGCGCGTGGTTGCGCATCATGGCATCGATCTGAATGTCGGCGACGGCCTCGAACCCGGCCATGGTCGACAGCCCCGGCCACAGCGCCGCATGAATCTGGACCTGCTGCTCGGCGATGGCCTGCCGCGCCAGGTTCATGGTGTGCTCCCAGCAGCAGAGCGCGCCGACCCGGCCCGCGGCGGTGGGCTTCACCCAAAGGCCCGATCCGTCACCCTGCCCCCAGATATAGCGTTCGGCATAGGTCGGCTTCAGCTTCCGGTGAACGCCCACCAATTCGCCGTCCTTGTCGATCAGGATGGCACTGTTGAAGCAGGTGCGCCCGCCCTCGGCCCGCTCGCTTGCGCCCATGACGACGACCACGCCGGCGTCGCGGGCCGCCGCGCGGATGCAGGCGATTTCCGGCCCGTTAACTTCCACCGATGCATCCTGATAGCGACGATTCATGGCCACCTGATGCAGCGGCGGATAATTGTTGATCCAATAGGGGAAGCCGGGAAGGTAGACCTCGGGGAAAACGATCAGATCGATCCCGTCGGCTCCTGCCCGCCTGATCCATTCCGCAGCCTTTTCGGCGCTCTCCATCGGCTTCATGAAAACCGGCGAGACGTGGGCCGCAGCTACCTTCACCCTCTGAGACATCGCTAACCCTCTGCTGCGTCGCCCCTGGCAAAGGGGGGACAATGTTTACCGTTCTTCGGACGTGGCCATGGCACCTTCGGTGGCTTGCGCCTCCGATTCTTCCGTCTGAAACGCATATTCGCGCATGGTCACATGATAAGCGCGCAGAATATGACCCGCCATGATCGCGCTGGCCCAGGCTTCGTCGCGCGCTTCGAACGCCAGCAGCAACTCTTCATGGTCGGCATGGCTGCGGCGGAGCCCCACGCGGTCATAATGGCGCGCGGTGCGGTGGAGGATGCCCTGCTCGACGATCATCCCGCGTATCTTGGCCAGCCGATCGGACTTGGCGATCGACAGGATCAGATTGTGAAACAGGCGATTGTTCTCGACGAAGGTCAGCGAATCGAAATCCGGCTTTTCGATCGCATCCCGAATGAGGTTGGTATAGCTGCGCAGCGTTTCGATCTCTTCCGCCGTGACGAAGCGTGCCGCCCGCCCTGCGGCGTGGCTTTCGAGCAGCATGCGGAGGGTGAAGATCTCCTCGACCTCCTCGGGCGACCAGTCCGGAACGAAGGTGCGCTGCGTGTCGGTCCTCCGGACCAGCATATCAGCCTCGAGCCGGCGCAGCGCATCGCGGATCGGCGTTCGCGACACACCGCACATCTCGGCCAGCTCTTCTTCCTTGAGCTGGGTCATCGGTGCCAGCTCACCCGACAATATCTTGGCCCGTATCGTATCGTAAGCAAGGTCGGACGCACGCGACATCAATAGTCTCCTGAATCGCGCGCTACATAGACGAGCCGATCGCTCTCCGAAATCACATCCGTGTTTTTACGCTGATCATCGATGATACTGGCCCCTTGGGGACCTGAATCTCGCGCGCCGGCGCCCCGACCGACCGCAGGGGCGGAAAGAGGGGGGCCCACCCGTTCCATTCTTACTCTGCCGCGACCGCCATGGGCGCCACCTGCCAGCGCGGCTGGATCGGTGCGGGAAGGCCCGTCTCCTCGATGGACCGCGCCCGCAACTCTTCGATGGGAGCCCCATAATTGAACACGGGGATGCTGCTGCCGCGCTCGGCGCGTAATTGGGCGCGCAGTTCCTCCGTCGCGGCAAGATCGACGACCCCGCCCGCATCGGCCACGACGCCATAGGCGCGCGCGCCGGCCGGAGTGACCAGTCCCCTGCGGATTTCCAGGCCGACGAGTTCGGCATCGCGTTCATAGGGATCGCCCCAGCCCGCGCCGCCCCAGGTGATGAAGTGCAGTACATCGCCCGCCTCGACGGCAACATCCTCTACCTTGTTCCCGACGACGACCGTCGTGCCATCGGTCTTTTCGAGGATCTTTCGCGCGCGCCGGCCGGGTTCGCCACCGTTCACGCCCCAGGGCGGAACGAACCAGCGATCGTCGTGAATGGCGATCAAACCGGCCTCCAGGAAGCGATAGGACATGCGGATGCCGTTGCCGCCGCGGTGAAGACCTGCGCCGCCCGAGTCAGGCTCGGTCTCGTACCGCTCGATGATCAGCGGGAAATAGCGCTCGAGGAACTCGTTCGGCACGTTGGTGAAATTGGGGAACAACGAGTGGCCGTCCGGGCCGTCGCCGATCGGCCGGCCGGGGATCCCCCCGAAGCCAATCTGGAACAGCTGGAAATATTTCCCGGCCGCATCGGTCCCCGAATAGAAGAGATGGGGCGAAGAAGAGAAGCCCGCGGCTGTCAGAAACTCGGGCGTCTTCTGGCCGAGCAGCCCGCCGAGAATGTCGAACATACGGCCGAGCGCGTGGGTGCGGCCCGACAGTGCCGCAGGGAACCGCGGCTTGAGCAGCGAACCTTCGGGGATCCGCACGTCGATCAGGTCATAATAGCCGTCGTTGAACAGGATCTGCGGGTCGAAGACCATGATCATGTAGATGCCGAAGAACATGCGCATCATGTTCTCGTTCAGGAAAAAGTTGATCGATGCCCGGCTTTGCGGATCGGTACCGTCGAAATCGAGAACGACGCGGTCGTTCTCGCGCCACATCGTGCACTTTATCTTGTAGGGCCCGTAGCCGAGCCCATCGTCGCAGATATAGTCCTCGAAGCTGACCTTTTCCTCGCTGATCGCGGTGTCGATCAGCTGCTTCATCGCGCGATGGTTACGCTGGAGCAGTTCCTCGCAGGCCGATACGAACACGTCGTCGCCGAAGCGCTCGGCGATTTCGACGACCCGGCGGGCGGCCACGCGGCAGGAGGCGATCAGCGCGTTGAGATCGGCCATGCACCAGTCGGCGGTGCGCACCTGCGCCATTATCAGATTGACGACGTCTTCCTGATATTCGCCCTTCCGCCAGATCTTAACCGGTGGCACGCGCACGCCCTCCTGGAAGATAGACGTTGCGTGGATCGGCATCGATCCGGGGACCATCCCGCCAATGTCGGACTGGTGCCCGAACATCGAGGTGTAGGCTATCAGCCGTCCATCCTTGAACACCGGCAGCAGCACCAGCCAGTCGTTGGAATGGCTGATCGCACCGCCGACCGAATAGGGATCGGACAGCATGATCATGTCCCCATCCTCCAGCGTCCCGGAATAGCCATCGAGGAACGGGCCGATATAGCTTCCGAATTGCCCGACGATCATGCGACCCTTGTGATCGGCGATGAGCGGAAAAGCGTCGCCCTGCTCGCGAATGCCGGGTGACATCGCGGTGCGCACGAGGGTGGTGTCCATTTCCACCCGCGCATTCCTCAGCGCGTTCTCGACGATGTCGAGCGTCACGGGATCGATGGCCACGGTCTTGAACGGTTGCGGGCTGGTTTCGATGATCTGAGCCATTGCTTTTACCCTTCGCGAACCGGTCAGGCCGGGATGATGAGCAGGTTGCCGTAGTCGTCGACGCGGGCGATGTGCTTGGTTTCGATGAGCGTGGTCGAGTCCATCTCGATCACGATTGCGGGTCCCGGGATCACGTCGCCGGCACGCAGGCGCGCGCGATCGTAAATCGCGGCGGCCCGTGGGCCGCCATCCATCCAGAGTTCGTGATCCCGTATCTTCGCCGCGCGCGGATCACCGTCGCCCCGTTCGAGAGCGATCGACGGCAGTTCGAGCGCCCGTCCCAGCGCTACCGCACGGAGATTCACGAGTTCGTGCTCCGCATCCATGTTGAAGGTGAAGAGACGACGATGCTCATCGTCGAACCGGCGGGCGAGGCCGTCGATCCCCGCTTCCCGGATCTGATCGATGGTCGCCGTCATCGGCACTTCGAAGGCCTGTCCCGAATAGCGGACATCGATTTCGAAGCTGGTCTCGATCGTGTCGGGAGCGAGCCCGTCGGCGATCAGAGTGTCGCGAACCTGGCGTTCCATATCTTGCAAGATAGCGATCACTTCTTCCCCCGTGATCGCCGAACGGAGGCGCGAGAGCGAGCGGGCGGTTTCTGTCCGCATGCGGGTGGTAGCGTCACCGAGCGCACACAGGACGCCAGGCGATACCGGCGAGACGGCCGGATAGCTCCCCATCAGACGGGCGACGGCGTTGACGTGCAACGGGCCCGCGCCGCCGAATCCCATCAATGCGAACTCGCGCGGATCATAGCCCTGCTGGACAGAGATCATGCGCAGCGCACCGAACATATTCTCGTTGACGATATCGATGATGCCGCGGGCGGCCTCAGTCAGGCCGATACCCAGGGCATCGGCGATCGTCTGCACGGCGCGCGCCGCCCCGGCACGATCCAGCTTGAAGCTGCCGCCGAGAAGATTTTCCGGCAGATAGCCGAGTACGACATTGGCGTCAGTCACCGTAGGAAGCGTACCGCCCTTGCCATAGGCAACCGGTCCCGGAACGGCGCCGGCCGACTGGGGGCCGACGCGCAGGGCCTTGGTGAGTTCGGGAACATAGGCGATCGAGCCGCCTCCAGCCCCGACTGTTTTCACGTCGAGCGAAGATGCGCGGACCGAAAGGTGGCCCACTTCGGTCGTCCGCACCCGGCGCGGCTCGCCACCCTCGATCAGCGCGACGTCGGTGGAAGTGCCCCCAACATCCAGCGTCAGGATATTCTTCAGGCCGGCGTTGCGCGCCACCCACAAGGCTCCCGTTACGCCGCCCGCCGGCCCGGACATCAGCAGCGACACAGGCTGCTCTTCGGACTTCTGCGAGGACATCAGGCCGCCATCGGAGCGCAGAAGCGCGAGTTGCCCCTTCATCTCGACGCGTTCGAGCTTATCGCGCAGATTGCGGACGTAGCGCCCGACAACGGGCCGCACGGCGGCGTTGGCGACGGTCGTCAGCGTTCTCTCATATTCCTGCATTTCCGGGAGCACCTGATGGCTCAGCGAGATCGGCACACCGGGCATGACGTCCTGGGCGATGCGCTCGACGACCCGTTCGTGCTCGCCGTTCAAATAGGCGTTCATCAGGCTCACCGTCAGGGCTTCGACCCCATTGGCCTTCAGCGTCTCGAGCTTTGAACGAATCTCTTCCTCGTCCAGCGGACGCAGTTCCGTCCCCTTGGCGGTCATCCGTCCCTTGATCTCGACTGTGTCCTCGAGCTTCGCCAGCGGCTCGGGTTTCGGCCATACGATCCATCCGGCGAGTCCACCGGGCACAAAGCTTCGGGCGATCTGCAGAATCTGGCGGTAGCCCTCGGTGGTAACGAGGCCGACCCGGGCGCCTTTCCCTTCCAGAACGGCGTTGGTGGCGACAGTGGTGCCATGAAGAAAAATTCCGATTTCCTTGGGCGAGATTCCGGCCTGGGCGCACACGGCCTCGACGCCGCTCAAGATGCCCTCGGAACTGTCATGGGGAGTCGACGGCGTCTTGTGCCGCCAGAACTGACCCGACTGGTCTTCAAAGAGCAGAAGGTCGGTGAAAGTTCCTCCAACGTCTACGCCCAAGCGATAGCCCATTCGACGCCCCTCTTCGTGAATTGCTTTCCGGAAACAACGACGTCGACCCGCCGAACGAGCGACGATCGTGGTCCCCGACATTCAAACCCACCACCGAAGCCCGGACGGTCTGGAACGTAAAAGTGACGGCAGACACTTGTGGGCAGCACCGCCTCAGGCGCCTCGATGCCGAACTGGCCTCAGCGGTATTTTGTACACATAAATTGAGACTCGCTGCTTGACAAGGGCGTAATATAGCGACCTAATGAGTCACGCTTACAGGATAAGTATACACTCTTGAGGGTGCGATTGTCCGTGTCGAACGCTCGAACGCTCTACGACAAGATTTGGGAAGCGCACTCCACGCCGCTTGGCGATAGCGGCGACTCGCTCCTGTACATCGACCTCCATCTGCTTCATGAAATCTCGAGCCCGCAGGCTTTCGCCGGTCTGCGTGAAGCGGGCCGGCCCGTGCGCCGCCCTGCTAGGACACTGGCCGTGTTCGACCACAATATCCCGACCGCCGATCAGGCCCTCGGACTTGCCGGTGTGCAGGATGAGGAAGCGCGCGTGCAACTCCAGACCTTGGAGCGCAACACGGCTGAAGCCGGAATCGAAGCGTTCCGCATGGGCGATCCCCGCAACGGGATCGTTCATGTCGTGGGGCCCGAACAGGGACGCACGCAGCCTGGCATGACGATCGTCTGCGGCGACAGCCATACATCGACCCATGGGGCTTTCGGGGCGCTGGCCCACGGCATAGGCACGTCGGACGTGGAGCATGTCCTGGCCACCCAGACGCTGCGGACGCGCAAATCGCGCAACATGCGCATCCGCTTCGCGGGCAAGCCACCGGCCTATGTCGGTGCGAAGGACATGGCGCTTGCGATGATTGCGTCGATCGGCACCGGCGGCGGCACGGGAGCGGTCATCGAATATGTCGGCGAGGCCGTGTCGGCCCTGTCGATGGAAGGGCGGATGACGCTCTGCAACATGACGATCGAGGCAGGTGCGCGCGCGGGGCTGGTTGCTCCCGACGAAAAGACGTTCGACTATCTCGCCGGCAGGCCTTCTGCCCCTCACGGCGCGGACTGGGAGGCCGCCCTCGCCTATTGGCGTACCCTGTCCAGCGATGCCGACGCCCGGTTCGACGAAGAGTTCGTCATCGACGTTTCGTCGCTTGCCCCGCAGGTGAGCTGGGGCACCAGCCCGGAAGATGTCATCGCCATAGACGCGACCATTCCCGATCCGGGTTCGATCGACGACCCCGATCGCAGGGCCAGCAAATCGCAAGCGCTCGATTATATGGCGCTGAAGGCGTGCGAGCCGATCGCCGGCACGCCGATCGACCGCGTGTTCATCGGCAGCTGCACGAACAGCCGCATCGAGGACCTCCGCGCGGCAGCAGAGGTGGTCCGCGGCCGCACCGTCGCCGCCGGGGTTCGTGCGCTTGTCGTACCCGGCTCGGGCCTTGTGCGGGCGCAAGCGGAGGCAGAGGGCCTCGACAGCATTTTCGTCGCGGCCGGACTGGAATGGCGAGAGCCAGGCTGTTCGATGTGCCTCGGCATGAATCCCGACCGGCTGATGCCGGGGGAACGCTGCGCATCGACGTCGAACCGCAATTTCGAAGGTCGACAGGGCCGCGGTGGACGCACCCACCTGATGAGTCCGGCGATGGCGGCTGCAGCGGCGGTAACCGGCAGGATCACGGATGTCCGGAAGCTGATGTCATGAAGCCCTTCACCCGTCATTGCGGTATCGCCGCCCCCTTGCCCCTCGCCAATGTCGACACCGATCAGATCGTTCCGAAGCAGTTCCTCAAGACCGTCGAGCGCAAGGGCCTAAAGGCTGCGCTGTTCTACGATCAGCGCCACGCGCCTGACGGAACGCCTGTACCGGGTTTCGTGCTCGATCAGGCGCCCTGGAACGAGGCGACTATCCTCGTGGCGGGCGACAATTTTGGCTGCGGGTCGAGCCGCGAGCACGCGGCCTGGGCACTGGCCGACTTCGGCATATGCTGCGTGATATCCAGCCGGATAGCGGATATCTTCTATAACAACAGCATCAATAACGGCCTGCTGCCCATCACCGTCCCCATCGATCTTCTCGCGCATCTGATGGATTTGGCGCAATCGGGGGCGACGCTTTGCGTCGATTTGGAACGGCGCACCATCTTCCATGGCGAAGAGGCTCACCCTTTTGCGATCGACGAGCGGGTAAGGACCCGGCTGCTCTCGGGTCTCGACCCGATCGGGGAAGCGCAAGCCGAGGAAGCCGCCATCGCCGCGATAGAAGGCCGTCTCGCGGCGGCCACTCCATGGCTCCCCCATTCTGCGGAGGCAGAGGGCCATGCAGCATGACATAACCTCACCGATGCGGCGTGTCCGCCCCCGCGCCTGCGTCGTCGACAGCGGGCTGGTCCATGGCATGATGCAGCGCTGCCAGTCCCAGACGCCCTCCTCGCTCAACGATCAGTTCGGGATCAGCTGGAATACCTGGGCCAAGCTTCGCAAGGGCCAGCCTATCCGCAGGTCACTCGCTTTGCGCCTCGTTTCCAGAGTTCTGGCGGATGAAGGACAGCGCGCCGATCCGTTGCTTTTTCTGAACGACGAGGCGGCTTCATCGTGAACGAAGCAGCAGCCGCTCCCTCCTATTTTACAAGCCCGGGAGCATTAGGCCGCCGATGACAAACGGATTTCCCTTTACTTATGGCCCGTCGCTGCGCTGTGGCGCCGCATCGACCGCACAGATGGCCGAGTTGCTTCCGCCCGGTCCCGTCCTGTTCGTCACCGACAAGCAACTTCTGGCGCATGGATTGGCGGATGTCGCGCTGGCCGCGCTGGAACGCAGTGGACGAAGCGTATCCATCTTCGATTCCGTCGAACCGGACCCTTCGGATGCAACCGTACTCAAAGCAGTCGCCCAGGGTCGAGACGCGGGCGCCGTGGCTGTTGTCGGATTTGGCGGAGGCAGCCCCATGGATGTCGCAAAGGTCGCCGCTTATCTGCTGGCCAATGACGAGCCGCTGGAGGCGATCTACGGTGTCGGCAAGGCGACCGGACTAGCTGCGCCTTTGATCTTGTGCCCGACCACCGCAGGCACGGGATCGGAAGCGACCCCGATCGCTATCCTTACCACCGCAGATGGCCGCAAGCTCGGGATAGTATCACCCGCGCTCTATGCGCAGTGGGCGCTGCTGGATCCGAGCCTCACCATCAGCCTGCCCCCGTCGATAACGGCAGCCACGGGCATAGATGCCATCGTGCATGCCATCGAAGCCTACACCTCCGCGAGGCTAAAGAACCCGATATCGGACATGCTCGCCCGGCAGGCTCTGCAGCTGCTGGCGGGGAACATGCGCAAAGTCATCGCAGACGGATATGATCTGGCGGCGCGCGAAGCGATGCTATTGGGGAGTCATCTCGCCGGTATAGCCTTCTCCAACGCTCCCGTGGCGGCGGTGCACGCTCTCGCATATCCGCTGGGAGGGATTTTCCACGTTCCGCACGGGCTCTCCAATGCGCTGATGCTCTGCCATGTTCTGCGGTTCAACATCCCGGCAGCGGAGCAGGCCTATGCCGAGCTTGCGCCCTTGATCGATCCAAAGCTCGCCACGCTCGACCGGGGCGAGCGGGCGCAGGCATTCGTCTCCGCGCTTTCGCAAATGATTGCCGACATCGGCCTGCCCGACAAGCTGTCGGCGGTGGGCATAGGCGCCGAACATCTCGATCTTCTGGCGGAGGAAGCCATGCTCCAGACGCGTTTGCTGATCAACAATCCCCGACCGATAGAGCGTGACGAAGCTCGCGCGCTCTACGAAGCTGCGCTGTGAGCGCCGCCTCGCCGATGCCGGCGTGGAAACCGGCGCTTTGGGGCACTGGCCAGGTCGCGATCCAGACCTACCGCGACATCCCATCGCTCCTGCTGCTTTTCTACATGACTCAGCTGCTCGGCATTTCGCCCGCCGTTGCCGGCCTCGCGATCTTCGTCCCGAAACTTGTCTGGTCGACAACCTGCGACTTCGCGGTCGGCGCCCTGAGCGATCGCTATCGAGACCGCTTTCCGCGACGGTTGCTGCTTCTCGTCGGCGCCGCGCTGGCGCCGGTCGCGCTGATCGCCCTGTTCATACCGCCGGGTGGACTGGAAGGTGACAAGGCGCTGCACGTCGCCCTCGTCTTCACCGCCTATGTCACGATCTTCTCGATCTTCTCCGTTCCGCACCTGTCGATCGGCGCAGAACTGACGCACGTGCCCGAGGAACAATCTCGCGTTATGGGATGGCGGACCACGTTTCTGGCGTTCGGGGTGATGATGGGCGCCGGCTTTGCACCGTGGCTGATCCAGCGCTTCGGCAGCGGCTTCCAAGGTTATCAGATCATGAGCGTCGTCATGGCCGGGATCTGCTCGGTGGCGCTCATCCTGTCCTTTCTCGGGTCGCGCGAGGCCCCGATGGTGCGCAGCCACGCCACCAAGAGCAGCAAATGGGAAGCGCTGAAGCGGAACCGTCCCTATCGTTTTCTGCTCGCAGCCTTCTTCGCGCAGATGATCGGCCAGGGCGCGGCCTATGCGACGCTCACCTATCTTCTGGTGTTCAAACTGGCCCTCCCGGATCCGTTCGTAGCGCTGAGCATCTCGGTGGTTCTCACCTGCACGGTGCAGATGCTCGAGCAACCCCTGCTGGTACGGATAACGAACCGGTTCGGGTCGCGTGCGACCTTCATGGCCGGAAGCGTGGTGTACAGCGCCTCGCTCGCCTGGATGGGGCTTGGCCCGCCGGGCTCGCTCATGTCCTTCTACGGAGCATCGATCGCGCTTGGAATGACCAATGCCATCACCTGGCAGAGCGCCTTCACCCGGCTGAGTGAGCTGATCGCCCAGGATGCAGATCGGCATGGTGGAGACTCGCACGCTGGTTTTCTCTCGAGTCTCTTCGTTGCCGGCGAGAAAGTGGCCTTTTCGCTCGGCGGAACCGCTCTGGCCGGCTCCCTGCTGAGCTTGAGCGGCTTCGTGGCGGGGAAGACCGAACAGTCTCAAAGCGCGATATGGGGCATCGCCCTGATCTTCGCGCTGACCCCGGCGGTCTGCAACGCAGCAGCCATCGCGCTGATGCACCGCAGCCGTCACGCCGATGCCGATGGGGCACGGATGCAGGGAGCCTACGAGCAGTGAGCCGGCACGTGAAGAAAGCTTATGTCGATCTGCCGGAAGGCCAGATCCATTATGCCTCGACAGAAGGTGCAGGAACTCCGCTGGTGTTCCTGCATCAGACGGCGAGCAACTGGCAGATGTGGTCCAGGACCATCGACGCACTCGCAGATCTGAACGCGCCGATGATCGCGTTCGACACACCCGGCTTCGGCGGAAGCTTCGATCCGCCCGAGGCGCCCGGCATGCCCGACTATGCCCGCTGGATCGCTGAAGCGCTGCGCCAGCTCGGGATTGGGCCGGTCCATCTGATCGGCCACCATACGGGCGCGGCGATCGCCTGCCAGCTGGCCGCTGACGATGCAGTACTCGTCCGCACGCTGACGATGTTCGGCCCGATCACCTGCACTTCCGAGGAAAGGGAGGAATTGTCGCGCCATGCCGGACCGCCTTTCACCCCGGAGGCGACCGGAGCCTATGTGCGCGACAATTGGGACTATCTGGTGGCCGGCGGAGCCGCCGCCGATCCCTTGCTGATCCATCGCGAATTGACCGGAATGCTGCGCGCACATGTCGCGCGTTCGCACGCCTATGCGGCAGTTTGGGCACAGGATTTCAGCGCACTGTTCCAGACGCTGGCCCAGCCGCTGCAGATCATCTGCGCCCCGGACGACGATCTCTGGCCATTTTTCGCCCGCGCCCGGGAGATCAGACCCGACGCCACGGCGGTCGTCCTTCCGGGCGGCGCCAATTTCGAACCCGATCTTGAGCCACAGGCGACGGCGGATGCGATCCGCAGCTTCGTCTTGCTCCACCGCTAAGCGAACGAGACCATCATGGCAGAAACGCCCTCTATCACCCCCACCCTCGCCCAACGGATCGCAGCGCCGGAGCTGCTGATCGTTCCCGGCGTCCACGACATGATCGCGGCGCGGCTGGCGCGAAAGGTCGGGTTCGATGTCCTTTATGGCAGCGGCTTCTGGCTCACGGCTTCGGCGCACGGCATTCCCGACGCCGGCATCGTTGGCTATGCCGAAATGCACGAACGCATCGCCCGCCTGGTCAAGGTCAGCGAAGCCACGGTGATCGCCGACGCCGATACCGGCTATGGCGGCCTGTTGAACGTCCACCACACGGTTCGTGGTTTCGAAGAAGCCGGCGCGGCCGCGATCCAGATCGAAGACCAGGTGTTTCCCAAGAAGTGCGGGCATACGCCGAACCGGCAGGTCGTGTCGGCGGAAGAGATGGCGGACAAGATCCGGGTCGCCTGCGAAGCACGACGAAGCCCCGACACGTTGATCATCGCGCGGACGGACTCGCGCGAAAGCGAAGGACTCTCGCGCTCCATCGATCGTGCCCAGCTTTACGCGGAAGCCGGTGCGGACATGCTGTTCGTGGAGGCGCTGCACGATGTCGACGAAATGCGAACGGCCTGCCGCGAGATCGTGGCGCCGATGATGGCCAACATGTCCAACGGCGGCTACACGCCGATGCTCGGCGCAGCGGAGTTGCTCGACATCGGCTATGCTGCAGCCATCTATCCAGCGCTCAGCGGGCTGGCCTCGACCCATGCGATCGAACACGCCTATCAGGAACTGATGGACAAGGGTGATCCGCGGCCATCGCAGGTCGGCCTCGCCGACTTTCGAGGTTTTTGCGAAATGATCGGTTTTCCCGAGGTCTGGGCATTCGACGCAAAGTGGGCGCGACAATAATCGTATACATATTTCTTGTATGTGATAATTTTTTGGGGGAAATGGGCCTGATATTTCGATTTTGTACTCAATTAGATATTGCATGATTGCCAATTGCGCCTGACACTTTCTTCCGACGCTGATCTGATTCCAGCATGGAAGGAGCGGTTGACATGGCTACCGGCGCCCTGAACCCCGGCAAACAGCTCGAACATGGCATACTCGCAATGCCGACGAATGAAGAGGAGAGCCGCCAGCTCTTCGTCACGTCGCTAAAATTCCACCTGGCTACGAAAGTGGCTCCCGGCAACAAGCTGGCATACGAGCAGCGCGCCCTCCCGGCTTTCGTGAAAGAGCGGGGCAGCGAACCGGCCAATCGACACGAGATCCGTCACCTCATGGACAACGACCCCTATTTCCGGATGTGGGGTGCCATGCAGCGGACCAGCCAGGAAATGATGTGGCATTCGGTCCAGTTGTCCGTCGAGCGGCAGAACGCCGATATCCAGAACCGTGGCAATGCGGTGGCTGCACCTTTGGGTTCGCTGACACTCCATCCGGAGATGCCGGTTCCCGCTTATGTCAGCGCGGTCGACATCCACTGCATGCCCGGCAACTATCACGGCGAGTATCAGCAGGACGACCTCGCCAACGGTGCGGTCTATGATCGCGCGGTATGGCTGTACGTGATGGGCCGCATGGGGCCGCTCAACGACGACATGGGCCAGTCGCTGTCTAGCTATCTCCAGCAGAATCGCCCCGATTTCAAGCCGAAGCGGATCCTCGACATGGGCTGCGGCGTCGGCCACTCGACGCTGCCTTATGCCGACAAATTCCCGGAGGCGGAACTGCACGGCATCGACGTCGGGGCCCCGATGCTCCGCTACGCGCATGCCCGCGCGGAATCGCTCGGCAAGCGGGTGCACTACAGCCAGCAGAACGCCGAAGCGACGGACTTCCCCGACGGCCATTTCGACCTCATCGTCAGCCATATCCTGGTCCACGAGACCAGCCACAAGGCGATCCGCAACATCATGAAGGAGGCCTATCGCCTTCTCGCGCCGGGCGGCCTGCTGGTCCATCTCGAAACCCCGCCCTATGGCGCGATGAGCGAGTTCGATGCTTTCCTGCTCGATTGGGACACGCGCAACAACAACGAACCCTTCTGGGGCGGCAGCCACGAACTCGACCCCTCGGAACTGGCGGAGATCAGCGGCTTTGGCGCCGACGCGGCCTTCGAACATCTCCAGCCATCCGCCTTCGAGGAAGCCGCCCAACGACGGACGCAGAAATTCCAGGCCGGCGACTTTGGCGGTGGCGGCGCCTGGTATCTGTGGGGCGCGGAGAAGAAGGCATGATCGAGCTTCCCCGTCAGGCCAAGGGTGACCGCCCGATCTATCTGGGCGACAAGACGACCGACAATCTGCTGTCCATGCTCCTCGCACTTGCCGGCGAGGTGGTCGTGCTGCGAGAGCGGCTGGACAGTGTCGAGCGTATTGTAAGCGAGGATGACTCGCTCAAGGCCAAGGTGGATGCCTATCGCCCTTCCCCCGACGTCGAGAAGGAACGCGATGCATGGCGGGCGCAGTTTCTCGACATCGTCCTGCGTCCGCTGAAGCAGGACTATGAGGATCTGGAATCGCAGTCAGGTGCGAAAGGCTATGACGAAGCGATCGAGATCGTGACCGCCGTCGACTGATCCTGTCGACGCTTATCCGCTTCCGCCGGAGGGTAGCCATTTGACCAGCATCAGAAAGGGCTATGCGGACAGCCGCGACGGCCAGATCCACTATCGGACTGCGGGCGCAGCGGACGCGCCCGCGCTGCTCTTTCTTCACCAGACCGCCAGTTCGGGTGCAATGTACGAGAAGGTCATGGCCTTGATGGCGGATCGCCGCCGCTGCGTGGCCTTCGATACGCCCGGCTTCGGCGGTTCCTTCGCACCGGCGGGCCAGACCTCGCTGCGCTATTATGCCGAGCGGCTGATCGAGGCGGCCGACGCACTGGGCGTCGATCGCTTCGATTTGTGCGGGCATCATACCGGCGGGTGCATTGCGCTCGAGATTGCCGATCTTGTCGGAACAAGGCTGCGCAGCCTCACGCTGATCGGTCCGGTGATTGCGTCGGCGGCCGAGCGGGAAGAATTCAGCCGAACCTTCACCGAGCCATTTTCGGTCTCGGCGGACGGCAGCCACTTGCAGACGGCCTGGGACTATCTCGTCACCATCGGCGCGCACCAGACGGTCGCCCTGCACCAACGAGAAATGATCGACCATCTGATCGGCGTCGAGGCGATGCCCAAGGCCTTCTCGGCAGTGTGGAAGCAGAACTCCGAGGCACTGCTCTCGGCCGTGTCGGTTCCGCTTCTTCTGATGATTTCGGACGACGATGCGCTCTGGCCGCTCTTCCACCATGCCACGGAGCTTCGCCCGGATGCAGAGGTAGCCATGGTCAAAGGCATGGATTTCCAACCCGATGTCGATCCCGAAGGGGTGGCGCAGAGCCTGGCCCGATTCCTCGACCGCGCCGGATAACGCGCAATCGCGCGGAGGCCGCCGCCGGGCGGCCTCCCACAGGCTCACGCCTGCTTGCCGATGTCCTTCTGCAGCGCTTCCAGCTTCTTGAACTGGGCCTGCATCGCCGCTTCCTGCGACGATTTGAAACCGGCATGCTCCGCCTTGATCCAGTCGTGCTGAACATCGCGCTGCCGGTTCATATTGTTGATCCGCGGCATCACATAGCGGGCAAACAGCTCGTAGGACTTCAGCTTCGCCTCGAACGGCGCCCAGTTGAGGTCGCAGATAAGGTAGGAGCCGAAACCACCACCGCTGGCGTTCCACAGTTTCTCGATTTGCTCGACGACATCGTCCGGGGTACCGATTGCGGCGAGCCCGGTATCGATCATATAGGTTACGGGATCGTCCATATGCTCTTCGGGGACGATCGGAAGCGTGCCGATCGTCTTGTAATAGTCGATCCAGTCCTTCAGCCCATATTCCATATCGCGCCGGGCCTGCTCGCGGCTCTCGGCAATATGGGCGAATCCCACCATCCGCCACTGCCGGCGATCCATCTTATGGCCGTGCGCCGTCGCGATGTCGCAGGCGATGTTCCAGTTCCGCTCGGCAGCCTCCATTGCGGCGGGCGACGTCGCGCTGATCGTCATCATCGATGTGCCATAGCGACCAGCGGCCATCGGGCCGGACGGGGACACGACGCAGGCGGTGCTGATCTCGACCGGCTCATTATTATAGGGCCGCATCTGCAGGCTCGCATTTTCCAGCGTGAACCACTCGCAGGAATAGCTCACCGTCTCGCCGCGCATCAGTGCGGTGATGCAGGCCAGCGCCTCTTCCATCCGGTCGCGCTGCTTGCTGACGGGGATGCCCATCATCTTGGCATCGGACGGCAGCGATCCCGGACCGCAGCCGAACATGACGCGGCCGCGCGTCATGTGATGCAACTGCATCCAGCGATCTGCGAGGATCATCGGATGATGATAAGGCAGGGAATTGACGCCCGTTCCCAGCCGGATCGAGCGCGTCCGTTCCGCCATGACGGCAATGAACAATTCCGGCGAAGCGATAAGCTCGCCGCCGCCCGAATGATGCTCACCAATCCACGCCTCGTGGAAGCCCAGCGCGTCGAGATGCTCGACGACCTTCATGTCGCGATCGATACAAAGCGTAGGATTCTCGTGGTTCATGTGAATGGGCGGCAGAAAGATGCCGAAGCGAAGATTTTCGAGCGCGACGGTCGTGGTCATATTTCAAACCCTTTCATTGTCCCGTTGCCCGGCCTGTCGATAGACTTCATCGGGCTTCCTCAATCGACGCCATGCCGCCGATTCACTGGTACAGTCGATTTGTATCCATTAGGAAGATTGTTTCTATCCCTTATTTCCTAATCGCGTAGCTTTCCACATTTCTGAAAAATCGATTTAACTCTTATATTTCATATAAATAGATCATAGTTTTGTTGCCGAGTTACTCACGTGACGGACCGCCAGCGGAGCGACCTTCTTGACTATCATGTACACCAACATGATGTTTTCGCTGAATCTCACGGCAAAAGAGGAGCCCCCCATGTCCGACCTTCCGATCGCGCCCCGTCTCGACTCCAGCACGGCGTTGATCATCGTCGATATGCAGGAGGGTTTCCTGCGGGACGACGCGGCAATGGCGCGCCTCGGCTTCAATCTCGGCCTTTTGAGAGAGGCTCTCGATCCGTGTGTCCAGCTTCTCGAAGCAGCGCGCAACGCCGGAGCGCTCGTCGTCTTCACGCGCTACGTCTACAAGCCCGACTATTCCGACGGGGCGATCATGATCGAGCTCAACCCGGGCCTCAAGGCCGAGGGAGCGCTGAAAGCCGGGGAATGGGAAGTGGAGATCAGCCCCGCCCTCGCGCCCCGAGCAGGCGAAGCCATCATCGACAAGAGCAAGCCGAGCGCCTTCTATGGAACCGACATGGACCAGGTTCTGGAGAAGAATGGCATAGAGCGGGTGATCGTCTGCGGCATCACCACCAATTGTTGCGTCGAAAGCACGGTGCGCGACGCCAGCCATCGCGACTATCAGACCTGGCTCGTGACCGACGCGGTCGCGGAGTCCGCGCGCGATCGGCACGACTATGCGATCCAGTGCATGACCATGCTTTTCGCCCGTGGGACGACAGTGGCCGAGGTCTGCGCCGCCTCTGCCTGAGTGCCTCACTGCTCGCACGTCAGCGCTGCTTCTCCGTAGAAGCCGCTGGCGTCGAGCGCCGACGCGACCTCGTCGGCTTTGAGGTCGGGCGCAAAATTGGCACCCCCGCTCAAGATTGTGACCTGCGCATCCGGACGGACCGCACAGGTCCGATTGAACAGGCCGAATAGCAGATCGTCCGGAGAACTGATCAGATGCAGTGGGCAAGTCAGGGAACCGAGCTGCGCGGCGACATCCTGCTCCCAGACAGCCCGATAGGCATGGGGCCGAGATGCCCAGCCCCGCAGCATGTCGATCATCTCCCGATGCAGCAGGTCGATGTCCCGGTCCGCCCCGCCGACCCGGAGATATTCCCAGTTCTTGAGAAGATATGCGCCGCTTCGATTGGGACGAAATGGCGCCCCGAGGCGACTGGCATAATGGTTCCGCTCTTCCTGCGTGAGGGCAGCCGGTCCGAACAGCGTAAGGCTCTGCGTTCTTTCCGGGCGGGCCGCGGCATAGGCCAGCGCGATCGCCGCACCGGTGTGATGCCCGACCAGATGGACCCGTCCGGAGCCGGCGAGCTGATCGATCGCCTCGGCGAGCCATCGCGTATAGTCGGCCATCGTCGGATCCTGTACCGGGTCGAAACTGGCGCCGAAGCCGGGCGTGTCCAGAGCCCATAGCGGCTGCGGAGCCAGCAGGCGTTCCATGACCTTCGTCCACATCCGTGACGAACTCGCCGTTTGATGCAGAAGCACGATCGGAACGCCGCAGCCCTGGCGGCGCACGAAGTGCATCTGCCCATCGCGAAGATCGAGATAGCCGCGCTGCAGGGTAGCCCCGCAACGAAAATCGGGGGCGGGCTCAGCCATCGAAAAAGCTCCTCATTGCGCCTGTGACGCTGTCGATGATGTGTTCGCGCTCAAGCCGGATCATGTCCGCAGCGCCCGCCACCGAGAGGACCATGCGCCGCCCGCCCGGAAGGGGAGGCAGCAGCCAGGCAAGGGCCCCTACCCCGGTCGAAAATTCGCTGTCCCCCTCGCCAAAACCGCGTTCGCGCACCACGGACACCTGCTCCATCACGTGCCGCAGGTCGGCATGATAGGCGGGATCGCGCATTCTCCGGTTGGCGCGTTCGACATAGCGGGCGATCATGTCGTCCCTGCGCCCCGACAGCGCCACGATGCCGATCACCGTCGTGAGCAGCGCGGTCCGGTCTCCGGCCGAGACGGTGAGCGCAAGCGGCTTGGTGCCGCGCTCGACATGCAGGAACTGCATTTCGAGGTCGGTCTGCGTGGACAGCGAGACGGTTTCCGCCGTCTCGGCGCCCACCGTCCTGATGAACTCGAGCAATCGACGGTCAGGGCCGAGCGCATCGAACAGCCAGCCACCGAGCAGCGCCACCCGCATGGTCGGAAGATAGGTGCGCTCGAAGGTGTCGTAGGCGAGATAACCCAAGGAGACGAGCGTCTTGAGCAACGCAACCGTGCTCGATTGGGGCCAACCCAATTTGCGCACCACATCGGTGGCGCTGAGCGGCAGGCGACATGTGTCGAACAGCTCCAGAATTTCGAAGACCCGCGACGCGGATTTAACGCTGCCATCATCGGTCATGCTCTGACTTCCATATATATGGAATTATCCATCGCCAATATGATTACATTTGACTCGCCGCCTGTCCAGCGGGAAGCTGCCAGGACCGGCGCACGGCCGGCAGAGCACGGAGGTTGCATGAGCGGCGGCTATATCGACATCGTCTGCAATATCTTCACGCCGGAGGCGGTGGTCGGCGGCATGACCGGCATCGACGATGCCTTCAAAGCCAAGGTCCGGATGGACCCGGCCATGCGCGACGGGATCACGATCGAAGATTATCTGCGGCGGATGGACGCGGCCGGGATCGAACGCTCACTGCTCATCGCCGTCCGGGCCGGCGACCTGAACGTGCGCCTGTCATGGGAAGTACCCTATGAGATGATCGCGGAGATCTGCCAGCGCTATCCCGACCGGTTTTCGGGCCTGGCCGGGATCGACCAGACCCGCGGCATGAAGGGCCTCCGCGAACTGGAGCAAGCCGTCAACGATTATGGCTTCGTCGGCGCTCACTGGTATCCGCACTGGTTCGGCTGCCCGCCCGATGCTCCGCAGATCTATCCCTATTATGCCAAGTGCTGCGAACTCGACATTCCGATCATGATGCAGGTCGGGCAGAACCTGGTCTACTCCAGCGAACGGCGGCTGCCTTCGGTCGCCCGTCCCATCCTGCTCGACCAGGTCGCGATCGACTTTCCAGAACTCGTTCTGATCGGCATCCACGTCGGTGTTCCGTGGACCGAAGAGATGATCTCAATGTGCTGGAAGCACGACAATGTCTACACGGCGGGCGACGCCTATGCGCCGAAGCACTGGCCGCAATCCTATGTCCATTATGCGAACACCTATGGGCGCGAGAAGGTGCTGTTCGGCACGGACTTTCCCGTGATCGACCCGATCCGGGGCGTGCAGGAAGTCGATGCGCTGGGCTTCCGCCCGGAATCGCACCGGCTTCTGATGCGCGAGAACGCGCTACGCATCTTCAAGAAAATCCCACGCTGAGGTCGCCATGAGCTATCCGGTCCGTACCGCGCAAATTCCCCAGAACTACGTGTCCATGACGGCGCTGGGGTCGGTTCGCGCCACCGCTCTACGCGACCCCGCCCGCAAGGCGGTGGTGTGCGGGGATCGGACGCTCAGCTACGGCACGCTCGTCGACCGGTCGGAACGACTGCGGGATGCGGCGATCACGACGCTAGGCCTGACCAAGGGCCAGAACGGCGCCATCGTCGCGCGCAACTGCATCGAATATATCGAGGTGGCGCTCGGCCTTCCCGATGCCGGCGTCGCGCTGGCCACGGTCAACCCGCGTTTCACGCCCAGCGAGATCAAGGCGGTTGTCGAAAGCGCCGAAGCCAAGGTCATCTTCACCGATAGCGAAACGGCGCCGGCCGTCCGCGCAGCAGGCTTCGACCCGTCGATCCCCATCATCGAATTCGGTGAGGAATATGAGGCGCTGATCGCATCGCCGCCGAAGCCGGAAAGCCTGCCCGTCATCGAAGAATGGGACGTCTGGACCATCCCGTTCACATCCGGCACGACGGGGCTGCCGAAAGGCGTACTGCTCTCCCACCGTTCGCGCCTGCTCTTCGGCCTGATCAGTGCCGCCGAGTTCGGATGCTTCGGCCCGGATGACAGCTTCCTTGTGGTTACCGCCCTGGCCTTCGGCGGCGGCCTGGCCTATCCGCTGGCCTCGTTGGCATCGGGCGGCTGGTTCGAGATACTCGACCGCTTCGACGCGAAGACGACGCTCGCCAAGCTCAAAAGCGGCGACTTCACCGGGATCTTCCTGGTTCCCACCCATTTCCAGATGATCTTCGAACTGCCGGCCGACATATTGGCGGCCTATCGCCACCCGAAAATCCGGTCGATCATTTCCAGCGCCGCAGCCTTGCCCCAGGCAATGAAGGAAAAGATCGTCGACTTTTTCGGCAACGACGTGCTGCACGAATTGTACAGTTCGACCGAGATGGGCGTGGTCTGCAACCTGCGTCCGCGCTTCCAGTTGCTCAAGGACCGGTGCGTTGGCACTCCCGAGCCGCACGCCCGCGTCAGTATCCGCCGCGAGGACGGCAGCGAATGCGACCCGGAAGAAGTCGGCGAGCTCTGGGTGTCCTCGCCCACGCTCTTCAACGGCTATTATAATCGGCCGGAGGAAACAGCCCAGGCGAGCAAGGATGGCTGGGTGAGCGTCGGTGACCTTGCCAAGCGCGATGCGGACGGGTTTCTCTATATCGTCGACCGCAAGAAGGACATGGTCATCACCGGTGGCGTGAATGTCTATCCGCGCGAGATCGAGGAGGTGCTCGTCAGGCACCCCGACATCCTTGAAGTCGCCGTGATCGGGCTTCCCGACGAGCGCTGGGGCGAGCGGCTGCTGACCGTCGCCGTGCCCCGCGAGGGTCGCTCGCTGAGTGCCGCCGATATCACGGTATTCTGCGAGGGCAAGATCGCGTCGTTCAAGATCCCGAAGGAACTGGCACTGATCGACGAACTACCGCGCAACGCCAACGGCAAGGTGCTGAAGACGGAGTTGCGCAAGCATTTCATGTCGCAGTCCGCATGACGACCGACGCGCTTGCGGCCTTGCGGGCTGCGCTGGGTGAAGATCGGGTCATCATCGACCAGGATAGCCTCGCGCTCGCCGGGCAGGACATTTTCTATCGCGGCGATCCCGTCCTCGCGGTGGTGCGGCCCGGCGGGGCCGAGGACATCCGCCGCCTGGTCGACATGGCGCGGGAACACAAACTGCACCTCGTCCCGCGCGGAGGCGGCGCGAGCTACACGAGCGGCTATCTGTCGTCCCGGCCGGATCGCGCAGTTCAGGTCGACCTGCGGGACATGGACGCCATCCGGGAGATCAACGATCGCGATCTCTACGCCATCGTCGAACCCGGGGTGACCTGGCAGGCCCTGGACGAGGCGCTGGCGCCATCAGGTCTTGAGGTTCCGTTTCGCGGACCGGTGTCGGGTCGGGTCGCCACCATCGGAGGCGCGATCGCGCAGAACGCGATATTCTACGGGACGGGACGCCATGGGACAGCCGCCGATTCCGTGATCGGGATCGAGGTGGTCACGGGCACGGGTACCATCCTGCGTACCGGCAGTTTCGGGGTCGAGACGTCGCTGCCCTTCCTGCGGCATTTCGGTCCCGACCTGACCGGCCTCTTCACTTCCGACGCCGGCGTGATGGGCATCAAGACGGCCATCGTGCTGCGCCTGCGCCGTCGTCCACCGGCGCGGGACGTGGTGAGCTTCGCGACGGCCGACCTTGCCGCTCTGTTCGATTTTCTGGAAGCGATCGGTCGTGACGGCCATGCCAGCCAGGTGATGGCGCTGGACGTGAAGCTGGAAAGCGAGCGGGTGCGGCAGACCGGGCTCAGGGCAAAGATCGATTATCTACGCGCCTTGCTCGGCGGCGGCGGATCGCTGGCGAAACGGGCGGCTGAAGGCGTCGCCATGGCGCGCGCCAGCCTTCGCGCCGCACCGGGCCGCGGCATGGCGGTACATATATTCGTCGAAGGCGAGGATGATGCCGAATGCCGGAGCCGTGTCGCAGCTGCGACCGCGCTGGCGCGGGAAAGAGACCTGGTGGCCGCCGACCCGGCCGTGGCCAGGGCCATGCTCCGAATGCCCTTCGGTCCGGTAACCGGCTTGGCGGGTGCTCCGGGCGAACGCTGGGTGCCGATCCATGCCATCCTTCCGCATTCACGCGCCCTCGAGGGCATGGCTGTTGTCGAAGCCCTCGTCAGCGAGCGCGCGGAAGGCCTCGCGGAACATGGGATCAAGGTGCGCCATCTGCTGGCGACGCTCGGCGGCGGCGCGGTTACTCTCGAGCCCATGTTCCTTTGGCGCGATCGATTGACTCCTTTTGCGGATCAACTGCTCCGCGGTCAGGGCGGGAGTTCTCCAGCCGACGCACCTGCCCGGCCAGCCGCAGAAGCCTTCGTCGCGTCGCTCCGCAAGGAGATGATTGACAGGCTCGATGCAATCGGCGCGCTCCACACGCAGCTCGGGCGGGCCTATCCCTATCAGCAGCGCTTGGCTCCGGAGACCGCAGCTCTGTTTCGCGCGATCAAGCGCGAGCTCGATCCGGACAATATCATGAATCCGGGTGCGCTTGGCACGGAGCCGCCGACGCCCTGACGGAAGCGTGATCTCGAAAGCGGTCAGCTACACCCCTGCAGCCCGAAACAGCAGTGCCGGTCGCCCCGAGCGACCGGTTCCCGGGCCTACGCTCGCTTCGCCGCTCCGGCCTATCGCTGGGATTCCAGATAGCGGCGCTCATCGCCATAGGTCGGCAAATGCGCCATGGTACCGCCATCGACCGGGAAGACATGTCCCGTCAGATAGCTTGACGCGTCGGACGCCAGGAACGCGACCATTTCTGCAACATCCTGCGGACCGCCCATGCGCGGCAGAAGGGCCGCGTCTTCGTTATAGGCGACAATCTCCCGCGGCACGAGCCGGTCGAGCGTCGGCGTGCGCATCATCGACGGAGCCACGGCGTTGCAGCGTATGCCTTCCCGGCCATGGGCGGTGGCGACAACCTCGGTCAGCATGTGGACCGCCGCCTTCGAGACACTATAGGCAGGCATGCGATTTGCCGCGCGCAAGCCGTAGATCGACCCGGTATTGATGATGCTTCCCCCACCGGCACGGCGCATGGCAAGCACGCCATAGCGACAGGCGAGCATTGTTCCGCGAACCGTCACTTCCATCGTGCGGTCCCAGATATCGACCGGCACGTTCAGCACGTCGTTGTCCTTGGCGAGCGCCTCGTCGGACAGCAGGGCGGCATTGTTGTGCAGAATGTCGAGGCGGCCGAACCGCGCCTCGGTGGCCGCGATCGCGTCGCGGATGCTGACCTCGTCCCCGATGTCGCACAGAATGCTTGCGGCCGAACCGCCGGCCTCGACGATCTCGGCGACCACCGTCTCGGCGCGGGCGAGGTCTATGTCGGTAACCATCAGCTGCGCACCCCTAGCGGCCATGGTCAGCGCCGAAGCCCGGCCGATCCCCGAGCCTGCGGCGGTAACCATCGCCACCTTGCCGTCGAGTAGCATCGCGTTCATCGAAACTCCTTGGGGTTGTCCCTGTGGGATAGTCAGGAAATGGTCAGCCCGCCGTCGACCGTCAGGACGGCGCCGGTGACGAAGGAGGCCGCGTCGGACAGCAGCCAGACGATCGCCTCGGCCAGTTCTTCGGGCTCGGCGACCCGGCCGATAGGGTGCCCGGCTGCAAGAAACCGTTCGCGTGACGGATCGGCCTCCACCCACTCGGCAAGCATCGGCGTGCGCGTTCCACCCGGGCAGACGGCATTGGCCCTGATGCCCTGGGCAGCGTAATCGATGGCCGCACTCTTGGTCAGGCCGATCACCCCGAATTTGCTGGCGATATACTGGACCTGATCGGGCACGGCGACGAGGCCGGCGACCGAGGACAGGTTGACGATCGAACCGCCGCCGCCTTTGAGCATCAGCTTGATCGCCGGTTGCATAAGATGAAACATCCCGGTCAGATTGACGGCGATCACGCTGTTCCAGGTTTTCAGCGCGCAATCGGCGAGCGGCGCCGCGGCGCCCGTCAAACCGGCAGCACTCACCAGGCCATCGAGCTTCCCGAACCGGGCCTCGGTCGCAGCGACGATCGTGGCGCAGGAGGACGCGTCGACGACGTCCAGCGGATGCGCCATGGCGCGGTCGCGCCCCAGTTCTGCAGCGACCCTTTCGGCTGCAGAAACGTTCTTGTCGCCCAATACGACTGAGGCCCCCCGCTCGACGGCAAGAGCCGCGGCAGCCCGGCCGATGCCGGAACCACCTCCGGAGATCAGGATGACGCGTCCGTCCAGCGAAATTCGATTGTCCGCTTTCACATTTCCCTCCGGACGTCGGGTGCAGTCGCCGAGGCGATCAGTTCCACTCGGTGAAGGTGTACTCGACGTCCTGAAGGATCTCCGCTGGCGTCAGGACGAAGGAGAAGTTGCCGTACCAGGCATTGGTCACCTTGTCGGTCGGGATCCGATGGATGGCCGAGGTTCCCGGATAGCCCATCCGCGCCCAGCCCCTGCCCTTCCACAGGAAATCGAGCTTGAAATCAGCGGTCTGGGCATGAACGACCTGCCGCCGCGCAGGCACCTTGGGATCGGGCGACGGGATATGGCGGACCATGATCCAGCTCGACAGGTTCGGCAGTTCGTCGACCGAACCCTTCTGGTCGGTGATGGCGGCGACCTCCATCATCGTCCGCCCATATTTCTCGAGCTTGCCGTAGACCTCGTTCGCGTGAATCTCGAGCCGGCCATCGTCGCACAGCAGCTTCGGCATCCCGTATATTTCGCGGCCCGTGAACGTCGCAGTGTCGGTCGACGTCCAGATATAGGGGATGTGCATGCCGCGCTTCCCCTCGAACTCGACCTCATGGCAGATCAGCGCCTCATGATAATGGAGGCTGTGCGGTGGTTGGGAACCGTCCACGACGATCGCGTACACACGGTCGCTGCCGACCGCCGTAAGCGGTTCCGGGGTCATGTAGAGCACCTCGTCGCGCGGAATTTCGAGCTCAACGATGACCGTATGGTATTTTTCCATGTAGTAGGGGCCGGGCGCATAGGGAGGCGACCATGTCGGCATCACATGCCCGTGCCGCTGATAGGAATCGCCCATGAAACCCTCCGTCTTACGCGCTGCCGACTAAACCCATGAGAAGGGAAGCGGCGGCGGCACGAGGGCCACCGCCGCGCCCGGACTTCAGAAGCGGAAGCGAACTTCCAGACCATAGTTTCGCAGATCGGCCAGCGAGAACGCATTGGCCGTGCCGGCGATGATCGGCGCGATTTCCTTGACGTACCGCTTGTTGAACAGGTTGCGACCCCACAGCGTGAGATCCCACTTCTCCGTCTGGATACCCAAGCGGCCGTTGACGACCGAATAGGGCGTGCGAGCGAAATCGGGGTCGTTGATCGTGTTATATTCGGTACGACCGGTGCGGTTATATTCGACACGACCGATAAAGGACTTGGTGTCGTCCAACGGAATATCGACGGACGAACCCAGCGTGAGCGTCGTTTCCGGCACATAGGGCGGCGTCTTGCCGACGGCAGCCGGATTTGCCGTGAGCTTGCGGATCTTCGCGTCGATATAGCCGAACGCACCGAAGAAGGTCAGCCATTTGGTCGGCCGGACGGTGGCGTCGATCTCGAGGCCCTTGATCCGCGACTTGTCGATGGATTCGATCGATTCCACGAAGGCGATCGGGTCGAAAACATATTGCTGGTTGTTCTTGACGTCGGTCCAGAACAGGGCGGTGTTCAAGGTCAGCACCCGGTCGAACAATTCGCTCTTGAAGCCGACCTCATAGGTCGTCGCGACTTCCTTCTTGAAGGTGTCCTGGGTGATGATCGCCGCCTCGGCCCGGGCCCGCGCGGCAGCAGCGCTGAGAGTGGGATCCTGCTGGCGGAACAGGGTGACCCGGCTCAGCACCGCGGTTTCACGCGTACCGATCGGATTGAAACCGCCCGACTTGAAGCTGCGACCCCAGCTGGCATAGGCCGACGCATTGTCTCCGATCTTGTAGGTCAACGTGGCCTTTGGCTGGAACTGCTTGAAGGTCTTGCTGATGCCGTCGGCGCACTGGGCAGCGGTCTGCCCGGTGATGCGGACGCAGGCATTGTAGCTGGCGCCGCCCAGGAAAGGATTGGGCTGATCCGGCCCGATCGATCCCGTGCTACGCTTTTCGATATCGTAGCGTCCGGCCAGTTCGAGCGACAGCTGCTTGGTGAAGTGCATCGTGACGTTCGCAAAGGGCGCGTAATTCTTGCCGACGAAGCGATCCTCGACAAGGTTCGTGGTGGGATAGGCGCTATTGAGGCCGAAGATGCGGACCGGGAACGGAATGGCATTGCCGCCGCCGACCAGGGTGCGCTGTCCGGCGGCGTTATAGCCGACATAGCCCACCAGCTCCGCCGCAGTGATCCCGGCCGGAAGCGCGCCATTTAGCGTGTTGCCGATCCTGTAATCGCGCTTGTTCCACACGAACTCGCCGCCGACCTGCCATTCCAGGAAATCGCCCGGCTTGGACGTCAGGCGCAGTTCCTGCATGAACTGCTTGGTCTTGATGACCAGATTTTGCGTGCGGTCGCCGAAGATCGGAGTCCAGCCGAAATAGTTCGTGGTCGGATCGGAAGCGTTGCCATAGGGGTAATTCTTGCCGCTCGAGAACTGACGGACGTTCGAATAGCCGGTGATCGACGTGAGATCGGCGCTTTCGAAGTCGTAGTTCATCATCAGGCCGGTGCTGAAGATATCGCGCTCGTAGCGGCCGGGAACGTCCGAAACGAAAGGAATATCGAGGTTCTTGTTGGCGCTGATGTCGGTGATCGGGATGCCGTGGACGAGCGTTCCGTTCGGCGACAGACCGGGCACTGCCTGGATCTTTGCCGTGTAGGTCACGGCGCCGCCTGTCGCATGCGAAAACAGAATCCGGCCGTCGGCGGTGAAGGGTCCACCATCGTCCCAGCGGAGGCGCAGGCGCCCGACCTCTTCCTTGAATCGCTGCGTTTTCTCACCGGTGTTGACGTTGGTGTAGCTGCCGTCCGTGCCGGTGAAAGCACCCGAAATGCGGGCGGTCAGGCCAGGCAATATCTGCCCGCTCAGGCTGGCGTTCGCATTGTAGGTCCCGAACTTGCCATAGGAGAACATACCGCTGCCGGTAAACTCTTCGGTGGGCTTCTTCGTGGTAATGATGATCGCGCCGGCGGAAGCGTTCCGGCCATAGACCGTGCCCTGCGGGCCCTTGAGAACTTCGATCTGCTCCAGGTCGAACAGGGCCGAGTTAAACTCGGCCGGGCTGCCGATCTTGACGCCATCGATAAGGATCGCGACCGAGGGCTCGGCGTTGCGGATCGACGCCTGACCACGGACGTTGATTAGAAAGTCACCGGCATTGACCGAGCTGACAATGTCCACATTAGGTGTAAGTTGAAGGAAGTCGGTGGGCTTTTGAATACCTGCATTTACAATGGATTCTGAATCGAAGACAGAAATCGAAACCGGAGCTTCAATCAATTTGCTGTCACGCTTCAAGCCCGTGACAACGATGTCTCCTTCCGAAATCTCACTCCGATCAGCGGAGGCCGATGAAGCTTCGCTCTGAGCGAAAGCGAACGATGAAGTCGACATGAGTGCGAGCGCAAGAGCTGATGCACTCACCTGCCGAAGGTGATGGAAGTTCAACATATACCCCCCTTTTCTGCCATGCTGACAATAAAGCGGGCGCCGTCCCTTTTCGAACTGGGCCGCCCATCACCGGTGTTCAGCGAATGCGCCGCAACATCGGACGCCGCGAAGAGTTGTACTCAACGCCATGGGTGTCAATCGCTTTTTAGGGTGCTTTGACAAAATATGGATACAATTTTTCTGTGGACCCGGATTTTCGAGCTGAAACGGACACCAAATGCAGCTTCGAAGCGCCCATGTTGAACGGAAGAGGGCGAATAGAGCTAAACCGCTAAACCCAACGACGTCTCTGCCCGAGTCAACTTCCACATATGTGTATTCTTTGCCGCTATACTGCGGCACTGATTCGCGCCAAGCTCCATGCCAATTCCGAATCATGTATACATAAACGCACGAGGGCGGAGATGGCGGGGACGGGAAGCCGACGCAGAATTCTGGTCGTTGGAGGGAGCCGGGGAATTGGCGCGGAGATCGTACGCTCATTCGCCCGAGACGGTGACGAGGTGTTGTTCACCTATGGCTCTTCGGAAGGCGCGGCTCTTGCGCTGGCGGCGGAAACGGGTGCGACGGCGCGCAAGGCCGATGCCTCCGACCGGAACTCGATGGCCGCGCTGATCGGAGAGGCCGGCCCGTTCCACATATTCGTCTACAACGCGGCGGTCCTTATCTATTCCTCCGTTTTCGACGTCGAGGCTGCCGACGCCGATCGACTTTTCGATGTCAATGTCCGTGGTGCCTATCACAGCTCCGTCGAGGCCGCCCGATCCATGCCCGATGGCGGGCGGATCGTGCTGATCGGTTCGACCAATGGCGACTGCGTTCCGTTCCCGGGGATCGCCGCCTATGCAATGAGCAAGGCCTCGCTTCACGGGCTCGCCCGAGGTCTCGCACGCGAGCTTGGCCACCGCAGCATAACGGTGAACGTGGTTCAGCCGGGGCCCACGGATACCGAAATGAACCCCGCAGACGCCCCGCACGCGGCGCAGTTGCACGGCGCCATGGCGATCAAGCGCCACGGCACGCCGCAGGAGATCGCGGCTCTCGTCAGCTATCTGGCCGGAGATCAGGCGGGTTGGATCACCGGAACCAGCCAGACGATCGATGGAGGCTTCGGCATCTGATGCACATATGGCTTTCGGCCAGAGAAGCTGCCGGATTTCCATTCTCGCCAATTTGACCCAAGGCGAGGGCAGATATTCCAGAGGCGCTCGAGCCGCTGGACGCGCTCGGTTGTCGTTGATCTGCTTGGCCTGCTGCCGGTTCTGTGGCCACCGCGATAGTTTTTTCCATCCACCGGAGGTCCATCGCACGACAAAGGGAGTTCGGCTGCGCGTTCAAGCTCGAGGTGATGAGAGGCGCGCGCGGATGCAGGCCCCCGCCCCTCACGCTGTCAGCCAGTCGAACGCCTCGCTCGTCTCCGCGAAAAACTCTACCCCCTCGCGCGAGGTCAGCCGTTTCGCCTGCAGCCTCGCGAGGCTTCTCGCGGTCACGAATGCCAGACGTCGTGAACGGACATCGTCGCTGCCGACGAGCTTTGCGAACTCGCCGACGCGCTCCTGACTCTGGATGTCCATGTCCCGTATGTCGCATAAGGTAAGGTGATCGTTAGGCTTGCACGCCAGCGTAGCGATGGCCTCGATCAACTGCGCGCGCATCTCGACGATCGTGGCGCTCTCGAAAAAGCCACCCATGGTCAGCCGGATCAGCTTCAGATCCTTTTCCACATCGACGACGAACCAGCCTTGCACGATCGCACCAATCCTCTGCGCGTTTCGCTCGGAAGCGGACGCGAAACGACGCCCGCCGATTCGCGGCATTGTGCACGCGAAATCCTGACAAACAGGAAGCATCCCCCGAAAATCTGCTGGTCGGTTGCGTCGCCGGAATGTCCTCAGCTCTCGCGCCACCTCGCCACCGCCGCCTCATAGTCCGCCCGCGCATCATCAAGATCGTCACGCGACCTTCCGATTCTCTGCCTGTGTTCGTCCACGAGGGCACGACGGCGTTTGCGAAGCTCCTCCAGTTCGGCATCGATCGCCTCCAGCTCGCTTGCAAGCGAAGCTTCGGCCCGCTCCAGTTCGGCCTCCGCCTTGTCGAGTGCCGCCCGACTGGGCCTTGGTGCGGGCGGCCGAGAGGGCTTCCTCATGTCCCTGCGGCGCGCGGGTGTCGGATTGGCAAGCGCGGCCATATTGTCGGCGGAGCTACCCCGGCGCAGCTTCACGACCTTTCCAGGATCGGCGAGAGGCGCAGCGGTCAGAGCAGGATCGGTAACCTCCTCCGCGCGGCCCGACGCAAAAAGATTCTTGTCGCTGCCCCAGGCCTCGAGCGCAGCCGTGCGGCTGGGCGTTGCGACATAGGCGTCGTGGAAACCAATCGCCGTGCGGAAGACCTTGAGCTTTCTTGCCATGCGTCCTCGCTTGTTGATGACGTCGGAACGTCGGCACCCGTGCGATGAGTAAAAGCCCATTCGGCCCGGTTGGTTTCGCATACTATATGGGCGGGCGAAGGAAGAACTGCCCAATCCCCCGTAGCTGCATGAATCGCTGGCGAAATCCGGCGCCTTCCATAAGGTGACGCCGTGGCCTGGCTGGGGGGTGGCGTGCGTTCATATCGGAAGGGGGGAGTGACGGGCGATCGCCGACGCCGCGCGTCCCGTGCCGATCAGGCAGCGTCGCGATGAGCATGAGCGGCAGCGCGATGGCGCGGATCGTCGGCATCCAGACGATCGTCCAGTTCGTGATCGACTTTTCGGCGAGCCTGATCGTCGCGCGGCTCTTGTCGCCGCACGAGCTCGGCGCCTTCTCGATCGCGCTCGCCGCCGTGGTGATCGCGGCCACGCTGCGCAGCGCCGGGGTCAACATGTTCCTGATCGCCGCGCCCCGGCTCGACCGGCCGATGGTGCGCACAGCCCTTGGCATGGCGATGCTGACGAGCTTCGCCTTCGCCGGGCTCATTTTCCTTGCCGCGCCCGCGATTGCCGCCTTCTACCGCGAACCGACCATCGCCGACGTGCTGCGCATCGTCACCCTGTCTTATCTGATGGCGCCCTATCAGGTGCTGAGCCACGGCCTGCTCACCCGCGCGCTGCGCTTCAAGACCATCCTCCTCGCGACGCTGGCCGGCGCGGCGGCGGGAGCTGCGACCTCGGTGGGGCTGGCCTATGCCGGCTGGGGCAGCCTCGCCATGGCCTATGGATCGGTCGTCAACGGGGCGGTGGCACTCGGCCTGTCGGTGATCGCGCGTCCGCCCGACTTCGTGTGGCGTCCGTCGCTGTCCCATTGGCGCTCGATCTCCTCCTTCACCGGCTGGGTGCTGGGCGGGGTCCTGCTCGGGCAGGTCGGGCCCCGACTGAACGAACTGTTCGTCGGCCGCTCGCTGGGGATTGCGCCCGCAGCCTTTCTCGACCGGGCGGAGATGCTGCCGCGCATGTTGTGGAACTATGCCGCACCGCCGGTGCTCAGCATATTGTCGCCGCTGGTCGCGCACGAGCTGCGCAGCGGGATCGACGCCCATGCGACGCTGCTGGTGCGGATGCGGCTGTTCGGCTGCATATTCTCCCCGATCCTGATCGGCATCGCGACCCAGTCCGCACCGATCCTGATCGGCCTCTATGGCTGGCAGTGGCAGTCGTCGATCGCACCCGCGCCCTGGCTATGCATCGCAGCGGCGATAACCGGGCAGTTCGTCGTGCTCAACGCATCGCTGTCGGGGCTCGGCAAGGCGCGCGAGCTGTTCGTGCTCGGCCTTGCCGAACAGGCGGCGCGCGTCGCCATGCTGGCGATGCTGAGCTGGACCAACATCGTCTATGTCGCGATCGGTACAATAGGGGTCTCGCTGGTCTATGCCGCCGCCGCAATCCGGCTGGGCATGGCGCTCGGCCTGTTCTCGCTGCGAGAGATGCTGGCGAGCCTCCTTCCCTCGGCGGCGATCTGCGCGGTCGTCGGCGCTGCGGGTATTGCCATTGATGTCGCACGGGGCGGCGGCATCCCGCCGCACCCCATCCTCGCCGTGTTCGAGGCCGCAGGCCTTTTGGCGCTTGTCTGGCTGGCTGCGGTGTTCCTGTTCCAGCGGTCGGTGCTCACCGCCCTGTGGAAGGTCGCCCGGCATTGAGCGACGACCGGCCGATCCTGCTCGTCGCCAACGCCCTGCCCCCGCTCGTGGGCGGCACGCCAATGGTCTATGACCGTCTCGCGCGCGCCTGCGCACCGCGCCTTCACGTGCTCACCGCCTGGCGTGACGCGGACGAAGGCAAGCCGATTGCGGGCTGGCGAGAGAGCGACGCCGGGAAGAGCTATCCGATCCATCGCATCGCCTGGCTGCGTCCGCCGCGCATCGAGGCATTCCGTCGCCGCATCGGCCTGCTCGACCTGCTGCTCGTCGACCTGCCGGTCATGCTCTACGTGCTGCTGCGCGTCCTGTTTCTCGCAACGCGCATCCGCGCGAGCGCGATCGTCGTGGGCGAGTTGCAGGGGCTCGGCTGGCTCGCCATCCTGCTCGGGCTTTTCTCGCCATGGCGCATCATCCTCTACACCCATGGCGAAGAGGTCGTGCAGAAGACCTACAACCGCCTCGCCCGCCTGCGCGGGCCGGCGCTTCGCGCAGCCGACCACGTCATCACCGTATCCAGCTTCACGCGCGACCGGCTGATGAGCGATTTCGGCGTTGCGCCCGAACGGATCGACCTCGTCACGCCGGGGGTCGATCTCGATCGGTTCCAGCCGGGAACGGTCGGGAGCGACGACAAGCCCTTCGTCCTCGCGGTGGGGCGGCTGATCGAGCGGAAAGGCTTCGACCGGCTGATCGAGGCGTTCGCTCTGATCGCCGGTGATTTTCCCGAGGTCGATCTGGTAATCGCCGGCAAGGGACCGGAAGAGCAACGGCTGCGGGCGCTGGCGGCCGCCTCTCCGGCCGCGCCGCGGATCCGCTTCCGGGGTGCTGTCGACGATGCGACGCTGGTCGGGCTCTACGGGGCCTGCACGCTGTTCGCGATGCCGAACCGCACCTTGCCCGATGGGGACACCGAAGGCTTCGGACTGATCTTCCTCGAGGCCAATGCCTGCGGCAAGGCGGTCATCGGCGGACGCGCGGGCGGCGCAACCGACGCGGTGGTCGACGGCGTGACGGGGCTGCTGGTCGACGGTGACGACCCCGCATCGATCGCGGCGGCGCTGCGTCGCTTGCTGAGCGACCCGGACGCGCGCGTCGCAATGGAACAGGCCGGGCTCGCGCGGGCGCGGACGCTGGGATGGGACGCAACCGCGCGCAGATTTCTCGAGGCGGTCCGATGACGAACAAACGCGGCAAACAAGCGAATTGGTGGCAGTCGAAGACCTATGTGGCGCTGCTGCTGCTGCTCATGGCGCTGCCTTTGCTGTGGCCACCCTTCCCCCCGCTCGACGACGTGCCGACGCATATGGGGCGTTTCCATATCCAGGCCGGCATGGCGGGTGCGTCGACGCTTTCCTCGATCTTCTCGATCGACTGGATGCCGGTCGGCAATCTCGGGGTCGACGCGCTGGTCTATGTGCTGCAGCCGCTGATGGGGGTGGAGCCGGCGACGAAGCTGGTGGTCATCCTGATCCCGTTGCTCTCCGCCGGCGGACTGCTGCTGATCGCACGCGAGGCGCATGGCGAGCTGCCTGCCTCGGCAGCCTTCGCCCTGCCGCTGATCTACAATTACGCCTTCCACTACGGCTTCATCAATTTCTCGCTGGGCGCTGCCCTCGCCTTTCTGCTGTTCGGCCTCGTGCTGCGCTATCAGCGGCTCAAGCTACCGGCGGTCTGGCGAACGCTGATCCTGCTCGGCAGCCTGCTCATCTATTTCGCGCATATCTTCGGCTGGGTCGTCTTCGGCCTGCTCGTCGTCGGCAACGCGCTCTACCGCCATGTCACGAGCTGGAGGATCAGCCTCGCAATGGTGCGCGCGGTGGTCCTCGAATGCCTGCTGCTCGCCCTGCCGCTTATCCCGATCGTCGCGTGGCGCAGCGGCGACAACCAGGGAGAGACGAGCGCCTTTTTCGCCCTCTTCGACAAATGGGGCTGGATCGAAAGCGCGATGCGCGATCGCTGGGTCAAATGGGAGGGTCTGTCGGCGCTGTTCTGCATGGGGCTGATCGGGCTAGGGCTCGTCGGCGTGATGCGGATGAGCCGGCGCCTGCTGCTCGTCTTCCTCGTCATGGCGGCCTTCTACATCTTCATTCCCTATGCCTTTTTCGGCCTGATCTATGCCGACATGCGGATCGCGCCGCTGATGCTCGCCATCGGCCTGCTCGCCCTCGCGCCCCGGCCGGCCTGGGGACGGACGGCCGCGTCGGCCATCGCCCTGCTCGCACTGGCCTTCGTGACCGCGCGCAGCGTGGCGACGACGATCAGCTATGCGCGCTATGCCGAGGATCATGCGCGCTGGCTGAAAGTGCTTCCCAGCATCCCGCGCGGTGCACGCGTCGTCGCCCTGGTCGCCCCGCCCTGCCCGCGCGGCTGGAACGTGCCCCGCATCATTCATCTGCCGAGCATGGCGATCGTCCGACGCGATGCCTTCGTCAACGACCAGTTCGACATGCCGGGCGCGCAGCTGGTGGCGGTGGGGCCATCCATACCGCGCGACTTCGCCTATCACAGCAGCGCACAGGTGCGCCTGCCCGGATGCGAGCGGCCCGAACCGCTCCTCGCCGACCGCATCGCGCAGATCCCGCGCGGCGCCTTCGACCATCTCTGGCTGCTGGGGGTCGATCCGGCCAATCGCCCCAGGGCGGACTGGCTACGCCCGGTCTGGTCGGACGACCGGTCGGCGCTGTACGCGATCGTTCGACAGAAAACATCTTCCGCTGCTAAGGCGGGTCCGAGGGGATAGTCAGTGGGGGCTGCACGATGAGCATGATCGAAACCAAGAAGGCGCCGCGCCGCAAGCTGTCGGCGCCCGACGTCTCGCTGGTCATCCCGACCTATAACGAGAAGGCCAATATCGCGCCGCTGGTCGAAGCGGTGCGCTCGGCGCTCGGCGACATTCCGTGGGAAATCATCATCGTCGACGATGACAGCCCCGATCAGACCTTCGCCGAGGTGTCGCGCCTGGCGCGCGAGGAGCCGCGGCTGCGCTGCCTCCGCCGCGTCGGTCGGCGTGGCCTGTCCTCGGCGGTGATCGAGGGCGCACTGGTTGCGAACGGCAGCGCGATCGCCGTCATGGATGCCGACTTCCAGCATGACGAGCGCATCCTGAAACAGATGTACGAGAAGCTGACCTCGACCGGCGCCGACATCGTCGTCGCGACCCGCTATGCCGAGGGTGGCGGCATCGGCGAGTGGGACGCCACGCGCGCGAAGATGAGCGACTTCGCCACGCGCATGGCCGGCATGTTGGTCGGCAATCAAACGAGCGATCCGATGAGCGGTTTCTTCATGGTCCGCCGCGAGATCTTCGCCAGCGTGATCTATGACCTGTCTCAACAGGGGTACAAGATCCTGCTCGACATCATCAGCTCGTCGCACACCCCGCTGAAGATCGAGGAAGTCCCCTATGTCTTCCGCGCGCGGCAGGAGGGTGAGAGCAAGATCAGCGTGATGGTGCTCGCTCAGTTCCTGTTCCTGATCATCGAGAAGCTGACTCATGGGCTGATCCCGCCCCGCTTCGCGCTGTTCAGCATCGTCGGCGGCTTCGGTCTGCTGGTCCACCTCGCCATCCTCAACGGCCTGAAACTGGCCGGCTTCACCTTCATCGCGGCGCAGCTCACCGCAACCTTCATCGCGATGGTGTCGAACTTCGTCATGAACAACGAGTTCACCTATCGCGACCGCCGCTTGACCGGCCTCTCCTTCCTTGCCGGCCTGATCCTGTTCTGCGTCGTCTGCAGCTTTGGCGCCCTCGCCAATGTCGGCGTGGCGGAGATCGCGATCCACCAGTTCGGCAACTGGTCTCTCGCCGGTCTGGCGGGCGCGATCATGGGCGCGGTATTCAACTTCTCGGCGGCGACTAGCCTGGTCTGGCGCCGACCGCGCAAGAGGGTCGTTTCGGTCGCCGCCTGAATCGGCCCAGCCGGAGCAACTTTGCGACCGGGTGAACATTGCCATGGCACCAGCCGTTCGTTTCGGCGTTGACGCTGACGGGGACGGACTGCCGCTTGCCTCACGGCGATCGAAAACAAGGCTATGATGTCGAGCGACCTTTTCCGGACGGATGACAATTGCTGGCAGGTCGAACGTGCGAACCGTTTCGGCGTGATCATCGACGCCGCCGATTATTTCCGCGTGGCCCGCGACGCGATGATGGCGGCGCGCGAGCAGATCATCCTCGTCGGCTGGGATGTCGATCCGCGCATCCTGCTGGACCCTGACGCCGCCGATCGCGAGGAGCCGAACTGCCTTGCGGAGTTCATCCCCTGGCTCGCGAAGCGGCGGCCCGAGCTCCGGATCAACCTCCTGATCTGGAACATGGGCTTCCTGAAGATGCTCGGCCGTGGCCTGTCGGTGTTCACCCTCGCCCGCTGGCGGCTGAGCCGCCATGTTTCCATACGCTTTGACAGCAGCCATCCGATCGGCGGCACCCATCACCAGAAACTGCTCGTCGTCGACGACAGCCTGGCGATGTGCGGCGGGATCGACATGACCTCCGATCGCTGGGACACACCCGATCATATCGACGGCGATCCGCGGCGCGTTCGGCCGAACGGAAATCCCTATCGGCCATGGCACGACACCGCCGGACTGGTCGAGGGGCCGGTTGCAAAGGCTTTGGGTGATCTTGCGCGCACCCGCTGGCATCGCGCGACGGGCAAGCATCTGCCCGAGCCGACACCCCATGACACCAGTTGGCCAGCTATAGTCGAACCGTTGCACCGTGACATCGACGTCGCCATCGCGCGGACTGAGCCGCGCGCCGACGATCATGAAGAGGTGCGCGAAATCGAGCGGCTCTACGTCGACATGATCGCCCGCGCGCGTCGATTCATCTATGCCGACAATCAATATTTTGCGTCGCGGCGCGTAGCCGAAGCGATAGCGAAACGGCTCGAGGAGACTGATGGCCCGGAGATCGTCATCATCAATCCGGTCAGCGCCGACGGCTGGTTGCAGGAAGCCGTCATGGGCAGCGCGCGGGCCGAGCTCTTCTATGCGCTCGCCGAGATCGACCGCGACGATCGCTTCCAGATCTACACGCCGGTCACTGCGGCCGGACGGCATATCTATGTCCATTCCAAGCTGATGATCGTCGACGACGTCATCCTGCGCGTCGGGTCCTCCAACATGAACAACCGCTCGATGGGGCTCGACAGCGAATGCGATATCGCGATCGACCGAAGCGCGAACGGGCAGCCCGATCCTGCGATCACCAGCCTGCGCGAGCGGCTCCTCGCCGAACATCTCGGCACCACCGAACAGGCGGTACGAGACGCCTTTCAGCGAACCGGATCGCTGATCGGGACGATCGAATGCCTGCGCGGGTCGGGCAAGACGCTGAATCCCTTCGAACCCGAGAAGGTCAACGACACCACCTATGCGATCGGCGCCAGCGGACTCCTCGACCCGGAGTCGGTCGACGAGCGCTTCGAACCCCTGTCGAGCCGGGGACTTTTTCGGGGATTTCTGCGGCGCGGAACCCATCAATTGATCGACACTATTCGCGAGCGGCGACGGCTGCGGCGCGAGCGCAACCGGGGGCGCTGGCGACGCAAGTTCCGCCGGATCGTCGACGCCGCGCGCGGCGAGCGCGATTGACGGAAACGGGTCGCTCGCTCACTGTCGTATACCAGCTTCGACGAGGTCAGCGCCCGCCATGTTCGCTTTTCGGAAGATCATCCCATTCCTGGCCGCTGTAGCGCCGCTGGCCCTGCTGCCTGCAAAGGTCTCCGCCGCGACCGGAACCATAGCTCCAGCCCAGCATGCCGAAGCGCTCAAGATCTGGAAGGCGATGATCGCCATTCCGACGGTGCAGGGCCGGGGCGAGATGCGGCGCATGGCCGACTATATTGCCTCACAGCTGCGCGAGGCTGGCTTTGCCGCCGACGACATCGTGATCGAGGGGCAAGGCGACGCGGTCTCGCTCGCCGCGCGCTATCGCGGGACCGCCAAGGGGAAAGACAAGGCCATCCTGCTGTCCGGCCATATGGACGTCGTCGAGGCGCGGACATCCGACTGGACTCGCGATCCCTTCACCCCGGTCGAGGAAAAGGGCTTCGTCTATGGGCGCGGTTCGCTCGACATGAAGTTCGGCGACGCCGTTCTGGTTTCTACTCTGCTCCAGCTCAAGCGCGAAGGCTTCAAGCCGCGGCGCGACATCCTGCTGCTGCTGTCGGGCGATGAGGAGACCGACATGGCCACGACGGCGCGCCTTGCCGAGCGATACGCCGGGGAAGGCGAGCTCCTGCTCAACGCCGATGGCGGAGGCGGCCAGCTCGACGAACAGGGCAAGCCAGTCGCCTTCTATGTCCAGGGCGCCGAGAAGACCTATGCGGATTTCGAGTTTACCGTCACCAATCCCGGCGGGCATTCGAGCCGTCCCGGCCCGTCCAACGCCATTGCCGATGTAGCGGCGATCGCCCAGCGGATCGCTGCCTATCGATTTCCGGCGCGCACCAACGACCTGACCGCCTCCTATCTGCAGCAGGCAGGCGAAAAGCTGGGCGGCGAGATGGGAGCGGCCCTTCAAAACTTCGCGAAGAACCCAGACGATAAAGCCGCTCTCGCGAAACTGCGCGCCGATCCCGAATGGGTGGGCCAGACCGGCACGACCTGTGTGCCGACGATGATTTCGGGAGGCCATGCCCTCAATGCCTTGCCGCAAAAGGCGACGCTGTCGGTCAATTGCCGCATTTTTCCCGGCGAGTCTGTCGAAAGCGTGCGCGACAGGCTGCGGGTTGTGGCGGCGGACGACAAAGCGACGATCACGACATTGGGCGCCCCCCTCGCCAGTGATGCATCGCCGCTGCGTTCCGATCTGATGAAGGCCGTTCGCAAGGGAATAGACCTCAGCTATCCCGGCCTGCCGATATCGGGCGTTATGTCCGCCGGGGCGACCGACAGTCTCTACTTCCGGGCAAAGGGCGTGCCGAGCTATGGCGTGCTGGGCATGTTCCTGCGACCAGAGGATGATTTCGCGCATGGCCTCAACGAGCGGGCGCCGATCGCCAGCCTGGACCCGGCCCTTGCGCTCATGCGGACGCTGATCACCGATCTGGCGCGATAACCCCGTCAGCGCACCGTTGCATCCGGGGAGCCCGCGCTGCCCCGGGCGCGCTCCTAGTTGGTGAAGCCGACCGTCAGGAAGCTCGGCACCGGGCCGTTCCAGCCATCGTCGGGCCCATCGTCCTGTCTGTCACGGCGATCATCGCGGCGGGGGCGACGATCGTCACGCCGGGCTTCGCGCGGCGGCGGAACCGCGCGCTCGGGACGTTCCGCCCGCTCTGCGCGTTCGGGACGCTCCGCACGCTCAGGGCGTTGCACGCGCTCGGGTTGTTCCGTCCGGTCTGCGCGGGCCACATCCTCGCGCGGGGCCTTGTCCCGGCGACGGTCGCGTCGCTCGCGGGGAGCGGCAGTGGCTTCCTCGCTCGGAGCATCGGCGCCAGCGACACGAGGGCGCCTCGGCAGGGGGGCGCCGGTCAGCTTTTCGATCGCCGCAATCGCCTCGGCGTCTTCGGGCGTGACCAGCGTGATCGCAGTACCCGTGGCACCGCCACGACCGGTGCGACCGACGCGGTGGACATAGTCGTCCGGATGCCAGGGCACATCGAAATTGAAGACGTGGCTGACACCCTTGATATCGAGGCCGCGGGCCGCGACGTCGGACGCCACGAGGATGTTGATCTCACCACCCTTGAAGCGGTCGAGCTCGCGCAGCCGCTCGGGCTGCTCCATGTCGCCGTGAATCTGTCCCGCCTTGAAACCGTGGCGCGCCAGGCTCGACGCGAGATCGCGTACCGTCGTCTTGCGGTTCGAAAAGATGATCGCGGTGGTGACGGTCTCGCTGCGCAGCAGGCTGCGCAGCGTCTCGCGCTTGGCACGGCTCGACGTTTCGACGAGCGACTGATCGATCGACAAATTGGTGCTCGCAGGACGCGACACCTCGATCTGCTTCGGGTTGGTAAGGAATTTGTCGGCGAGCTTCTTGATCGGCGCCGGCATGGTGGCCGAGAATAGCAGCGTCTGCCGTTGCGCGGGAAGCTTCGTGCAGATTTCCTCGATGTCCGGGATGAAGCCCATGTCGAGCATCCGGTCGGCCTCGTCGATCACGAGCAGGCTGCAGCCCGTCAGCAGGATCTTGCCCCGCTGGAACAGGTCCATCAGCCGGCCAGGCGTGGCGATCAGCACGTCGACGCCCTTCTCGAGCGCGGCCACCTGCTCACCCATGTTCACACCACCGATGAGGAGTGCCATGTTAAGCTTGTGATATTTACCATATTTCTCGAAATTTTCGGCAACCTGCGCTGCGAGTTCACGCGTCGGTTCGAGAATGAGCGAGCGGGGCATGCGGGCCCGGCTACGGCCATGCGCCAGAATATCGATCATCGGCAGGACGAAGCTGGCGGTCTTTCCCGTGCCCGTCTGGGCGATGCCGATCAGGTCCTTCATCATGAGGACGGGCGGAATCGCCTGCGCCTGGATCGGCGTGGGCTCGGTATAGCCAGACTCCACTACAGCGCGGAGAAGTTCGTCGGAAAGGCCGAGATCGGCAAAGGACATGAAGTTATCCGGAAAAGCGTACGGAACCCAATTCCGCACAGAGCGGGCGATTGGGCGTATGAGCACGATTTGTCAAGGATTTTGCGGGCCGACGCCCCTCAGGCATCGACCACGAGCTTGCGGAAGCGGCGAATTTCGCACTGCCCTCCGGACCGGGTGCGAATTACGTCGCGCCCTGCGCAGATGCGGCCGTCTTCGGTCGGCAGGATGTAGAAGCCCGAATAATAATCGAGCGCGGGACAGCGCGACGAAAATTCGGCACGCATCCGCTGCCCTCCCCGCAAGGCGAGATCGATCGCGTCATCCGCGACGACGGCAGCGCCGGCTATGGTCGCCATCGTCACGCATTTAGGACCCTTTTTTTCTTTCCACTTCAGAGGTTTCTGAGGCGTTCTGCTGGGAACGCGGACCACCAGCGTCTGCTGTATCGTCATTTGCGCGAGCAGCGTCGGCGCGGCCTGCGCGAAACCGGGCAGCCACGGACATAGCGCCGCAGCCGAGGCCAGCGGCACTCCAACGCTCAGGACTCGCGGCAAGCGGCCGATTTTCACGTCCGACGTTCCACCCTTTTCACCGAACCCCTTTGGTGCCGAGCCACCCATAAAGCCGATCCTCATCGGCGCAACCGTTTGAACGACCGATGAACTACCGCACCTGCCGTCAAAGCTGTCGGTTGTGCTGGCTAATCGCGCCGACGCTGCATTATGTTCCCGCCATGCCGCCGCTCAACCGCCCCGACGCCGATCTCATCGCTCGCCTGCGCGATATGCTGGGGCCGCAGGGCTGCGTCACCGACCGCGACATCATCGCGCCCTGGCTGACCGACTGGCGCGGACGCTATCGCGGCGAAAGCCTCGCCCTGCTCGCCCCCGCCACGCTGGACCAAGTGGCGGCGATCGTCCGCATCGCGGCCGAAGCGCGCGTCGCACTGGTACCGCAGGGAGGCAATACCGGAACCGTGGCCGGTGCGACGCCCCCCGCCGATGGCTCGGCGCTGCTGATTTCGCTGCGTCGGATGAACCGGATACGCGCCGTTTCCGCGACCGATAATGCCATCATCGCCGAGGCCGGGGTGATTTTGGCCGATCTGCACGCGGCGGCTGCAGCCGTCGACCGGCGCTTTCCCCTGTCGCTCGCGGCGAAAGGGTCCGCGACCGTGGGCGGGCTCGTTTCGACCAATGCTGGAGGAACGCAGGTCCTTCGCTTCGGGCCGATGCGCTCGCTTGTCCTGGGGTTGGAAGCAGTCCTCCCCGACGGGTCCGTTTTCGAGGGGCTGGCCACGCTGCGCAAGGACAATCGCGGCTATGACCTGCGCCAATTGCTCACCGGCGCCGAGGGCACGCTGGGCATCGTCACGGCAGCGGCGGTGCGCCTCGTTCCCGCCATCGGTGGCCGGGCGGTCGCCTGGGCCGGCCTGCGCAGCCCGGCCGATGCCCTGCGCCTGCTCCGTCGGATCGAGGAGATATCCGGCGAAGCGGTCGAGAGCTTCGAGCTCGTCCCGGACGATGCGCTCACACTGGTGCTGCGCAATGTTCCGGGCATGCGCGCCCCGCTTTCCTCCCCATGCCCCTGGAACGTGCTGATCGAAGCCGTCGGCGCGCGCGGCGCCGGAGACCCTGCCACGGCCCTGGAGTCGACGCTGGCCGACGCGATCGGGGACGGGCTCGTCATCGACGCGACGATCGCGTCCAGCGAAAGCCAGGCGGAAGCGCTGTGGGCGTTGCGGGAATCCATCTCGGAAGCGGAGAAGCTCGACGGTCCTTCGCTGAAGCACGACATTTCCGTGCCGGTCTCCCAGATGCCCGTCTTTCTGGAGCGCGAGCGACGCGAGATCGAAGCCCGGTTTCCGGGTTCGCGCATCATCGCCTTCGGGCATCTCGGCGACGGCAACATCCATTTCAACCTGCTTCCGCCCGCCGATGCCGGCCGCGAAGACTGGATCGCCGCCCATGGACGCCAGGCGACCGCGATGGTCCATGATCTCGTCGCCGCTTCGGGCGGTTCGCTGTCGGCAGAGCATGGGATCGGGCAGGCCAAGCTGGCGGAGTTTTCACGCCTTGGAGACCCCGTCCGCCTGGCCATGCTGCGCGCTATCAAGCAGGCAATCGATCCGTTGGGCATCATGAACCCCGGAAAGCTTGTTCCGCTTGCGCCAGAGGCCAAGGATCAATAGACGCCGGCTCGATCATCCGGGCCCGCAACCCGCGAAATCATCCACCTCTCAACCGGATTTCAGGAGATTGTCGATGGCGACTGCCCCGGCCAACGCTCTGCCCCTCTTCTACAACGAACTGCAGCCGCTCTCGAGCCAGCTTCACGCCACCTGGAAGGCGCGCACGCTGGAAACCGCCGAGTTCTTCGCCACCGCCCATGCGGTGCCGCTGACCGTCGAGGAATTCATCTCGGCGCAGCGCTTCTACCCGATCGTGTTCTCGGCCGGCCCCGATCCGGTGCCGCTGGCGCTGTTCGGCCTCAATGAGGGCGTGAACGTCTTCGTCGACGAGAAGGGCATGCCCACCCGCGACATCTATATCCCCGCCTATGTCCGCCGCTATCCGTTCATGCTCGCCCGGCTTCGCCCGGATAGCGACGATCTGTCTCTGTGCTTCGACGGCACGTCGGGCGTGATCGGCGAATTCGAGGACGGCATGCCGCTGTTCGACGGCGAGGAACCGGCCGAGGCGACCAAGAACACGCTCGCCTTCTGCGAACAGTTCGAGCAGGCCGGCATGCGCACGGGCATGTTCATGCAGGAGCTGATTCAGAACAAGCTGCTCATCGACGGCGAAGTGACGATCGAACCCGAAGGCGGCCAGCCCTTCGTCTATCGCGGCTTCCAGATCATCTCCGAGGACAAGCTCAAGGAGCTTCGCGGGGACGTGCTGCGCAAGATGGTGCAGAGCGGCCTCCTGCCGCTGATCTACGCCCACCTCTTCTCGCTGTCGCTGATTCGCGATGTGTTCGGCATGCAGGCCCAGCAGGGCAAGGCACCTCCGGTCACCCCGGCCGACGCACAGGCGTGAGGCAGAACGAGAGGAAAGTGCTGCGGGATTAAGGAAATTCCCAATATGGGTCGAACTTTCCTTGAAACCTCAAGGCAAGCGGCCTATCTTGTGAATGTGCGGTGGTCGTGCCCCCCTTTCGCGGCCCCGTACGACGCATCCCTCGGGATGCGTTCCTCCCTGAACCTTGGCCACCTCGTGCGAAAGCACGAGGTGGTTCTTTTATGTGCTCGGGAGCTTATTCTGCGGCGATCGGCATTTCGGGCCGGAACATCGATTCCAGCCGGCTCGCTATCGTAGCGAGCAGACGGCCGCAGCCGTCGACGTTCGGCCCTGGAAGATCCAGCGCAGCGTCGAGATAGAGCGACCGGTCATATTCGATCTGGATCGCATGGACGTTGCGCCGCGGCCGGCCATGCCGGTCTATCGTATAGCCGCCGGCATAAGGATGGTTTCGGGCAGCGACGAGTCCGACGCTTTCGATCACCGCCATGACCAGGTCGACCGCCGCCAGCGACGCGCCTGCGCCGAAGCGATCGCCGACGACGATGCGCACCGGACCGTCGGCATGCCGGACGGGCAGCGGCGGCATCGAATGGCAGTCGATCAGGATCGCCGCTCCGAAGCGCTGGCGGATGAGATCGAGACGCTGCGCTATCGCCGCATGATAGGGCGCGTGGATATCCGCTATACGCTCGCGGGCCGCCTCCAGAGGGATACGGCGGCGCCACAGCTCGCCGCAGGAAGGAAGCCGCCGCGGGAACAGGCCGAGCCCGGCGCGGACCTTCCCGCTCAGCAGCAGATCCTCGGCCGCCAGCGTGCCGTCAACCATCCCCGGATCGATCTCGCGCGGGTCGCGGTTGAGGTCGATCGCGGCGCGCGCGACCCGTGCGACGATAGCGCTCGCGCCCTGCGCGACGGCGGGCTTGACCAACTCGTCCGCAAAGCGATCCTCGAGCGCCTTGAGCCGCTCCACAGGCACCCTCGCCGCCTCCAGGACAGCTTGGGGATAGTCGCGCCCGGCATGCGGCACGGTCAGCAGCACCGGCGACACCGGGACCGCCGGGCCGATGAGAGCGAAGGGGGCGCCGGACTCCATTCCGATACGCTAGAGTCGCCCTTCCGGCCACGCAACCGCTGCCGCTACGAAAGGCTGATCGACGATCGCTTTTTTCGCCAGCATCTGGAAATTGTTAAGCGGTTCGCGCATAAGTGGGCGGCAGGACCGGCATGAGGCCGGCATGCAGGATGTGACCGCCATGATCCGGATTTTGCTGGCCGAGGACGACGACTCGATGCGCGAATATCTCGCGCGGGCACTCGAGCGTTCGGGCTATGCGGTAACCAGCGTCGACCGGGGAACGGCAGCGCTTCCCTTGCTGGAGCAGGACAGCTTCGATCTTTTGCTGACCGACATCGTGATGCCCGAAATGGACGGCATCGAGCTGGCGCAGCGCGCGAATGTGATGGCGCCCAACATGCGGGTCATGTTCATCACCGGATTCGCTGCCGTGACGCTCAAGGCCGGCGCAACCCCGCCCGACGCCAAGGTTCTTTCGAAGCCGTTCCATCTGCGCGACCTCGTCATGGAGGTCGATCGCATGTTCCAGGTAGGCAGCGCGACAGGCGTTTAAAAAGAAACGACATTGGGGGGTTGCGCACCCCCTGAGGCTCCGCTAGGGAGCCCCGCATTGGGCGTGTAGCTCAGTGGTAGAGCACTGTGTTGACATCGCAGGGGTCGCAAGTTCAATCCTTGCCACGCCCACCATAAACCCCGTCAATCCTCTGGATTGGCGGGGTTTTTGATTCCGGTTTCGGATTTGCCGCACTGCCCTTTGGGGAAGGCGCGCATCCGACCCGGCTTTTGTCACGTTCCTTGGGTGCACTTCCTGATCCGGAAGTGTTCCAGAAGGATGCAGACGATGAAAATCACGTCAGGAAAGCTCTTCCGCGCCGTCGCAGGCGCCACACTCATGGCCTCGGCGGCGGTGCCGCTCTCGGTCGCACAGGCCGCCGATCATCACGGAGCCCATCAGGGGACGGTCGTGGACGGCGCCGTCGCTTCGCCCGACCACACCACGCTGGTCGCCGCGGTCAAGGCCGCCGGCCTCGTCGACACGCTGTCGGGAACCGGCCCGTTCACGATGTTCGCGCCTACCAACGCAGCCTTCGCCAAGCTGCCGGCCGGGACGGTGGACACGCTTCTGAAGCCGGAGAACAAGGCGACGCTGACGTCGATCCTCACCTATCACGTCGTGCCGGGCAAGCTGATGGCGGCCGACATCGCCGCCAATGCAGCGGCGCATGGCGGCAAGGCAATGCTCAAGACCGTCCAGGGCGAGACGCTTACGGGCTGGAAGGATTCGGCCGGCGCCTGGTGGTTGACCGATGCCAAGGGGGGCAAGGTGAAGATCACAGCCGCCGACATGGCCAAGTCGAACGGCGTCATCCACGTTATCGACGGCGTGCTGATGCCCTGAACCTGAGACCTGTTCCGAGGGAGCGCCGTCGGGCGCTCCCTCATTTCTCTGTTAGAGACGGTAAGTTCAGCCTGTTCGGTAATAGGCCGCACGGAAGCTATCGGCGAAAGCCTTGAGTCGTCCGTCCGCAATCGCTTCGCGCAAGTCCGCCATGAGCGACTGATAGAAGCTCAGATTATGCTCGGTCATCAGCATTGCGCCGAGAATTTCACCGGCGCGGATCAGGTGGTGAATATAGGCGCGGCTGAACTGCGCGCAGACGGGGCAGCCGCATGTGGGGTCCAGCGGCCCCTGATCTTCGCCGAAGCGCGCATTGCGGAGATTGATCGGGCCCTCACGCGTGAAGGCCTGCCCATTGCGCCCCGACCGTGTCGGCAACACGCAGTCGAACATGTCGATGCCGCGTTCGACCGCGCCGACGATATCGTCGGGCTTGCCCACCCCCATCAGATAGCGAGGCTTGGCTTCGTCCAGCTGCCCCGGCGCAAAGTCGAGCGTGGCGAACATCGCCTCCTGCCCCTCCCCGACCGCCAGACCGCCCACCGCATAGCCGTCGAACCCGATGTCGAGCAGCGCATCGGCCGAAAGCTTGCGCAGCCGCTCGTCCAGCGCTCCCTGCTGGATGCCGAAGACGGCCGCCCGCTCCGCATGCTCGCCGCCCGCATCGAAGGCCGCGCGTGAACGCCGCGCCCAGCGCATCGACCGCAGCATCGCCTCTTCCTGCTCGCGCTCCGTCGTCGTCGTGGGCACGAGTTCGTCGAATGCCATGATGATGTCAGAATCGAGCAGGCGCTGGATTTCGATCGACCGCTCGGGCGACAGCATGTGCGACGAGCCGTCGAGATGGCTCTTGAAGGACACGCCCTCCTCGCTGCGCTTGGTGAGGGCCGACAAGCTCATCACCTGATAGCCGCCGCTGTCGGTCAGAATAGGCCGATCCCAGCGCATGAAGTCGTGCAGCCCACCGAGCCGGGCCACGCGCTCCGCGCCCGGCCGCAGCATCAGATGATAGGTGTTGCCGAGGATGATGTCGGCACCCGTTGCACGAACGTCCCCCGGTTTCATGGCCTTCACCGTGGCAGCCGTACCGACCGGCATGAAGGCAGGGGTGCGGATATCGCCGCGCTGCATGCGGATCGTGCCCGTGCGGGCCTTGCCGTCGACGGCGTGAATGGCGAGTTCGAAACGCGGATTTTCCATGCGCGGCCCATAAGCCGGTGGGCTTCGTGTGCCAAGGCTTGCGCGGAAAGCCGCGGTCGTGCACGCCGTTCCGCCATGGAACTCGGCCTCGATAGCTACGCCATCCTCACCGCCGTGGCGTTCGTCGCCGGCTTTATCGATGCGATCGCGGGGGGCGGTGGGCTTCTCACCATTCCCGCCATGCTGTGGGCCGGAATACCGCCGATCGCCGCGCTCGCTACGAACAAGCTGCAGAGCAGTTTCGGCTCGGGCACCGCCTGTTGGAATTTCAGCCGCAAGCGGATGATCGACTGGCGGACCTATGGCCCCACGGTGGCGATCATCGCCGCCCTGTCGGGGGTCGGGTCGATCGTGGTCCAGGCGATCGGGAACGACGCGCTGAACCTGATCGTCCCCGTGCTGTTGCTGGCGGTCGCGGCCTATATCGTGCTGTCTCCGCGCATGCACGACGAAGACGCCCATCAGCGGCTCAGCGTGCGCGCCTATATGCCGGTCGGCGGAGCGATCGGCTTTTACGACGGGTTCTTCGGGCCGGGCACGGGCAGCTTTTTCGCGACGACTCTGGTCTCGCTGCGCGGCATGGGGCTGACGCGCGCGACCGCCCATACCAAGGCGTTCAACTTCGCGAGCAACCTCGGCAGCCTGGTCATATTCCTGTTCGCCGGGCACATCCTGTTCCTGCTCGGCCTGTGCATGGCGATCGGGACGACCGCCGGCGCCCTCGCCGGGTCGCACATGGCGATGCGCTTCGGTGCGCGCGTGATCAGGCCCCTGCTGGTGACGATCTCGCTCGCGATGACGGCACGCCTGCTCTGGAACGCGCTGGCCTGAAATCCGGGTGACAGCGCCGCTGCCATCCTCGGTTCGGCACGCGCCGCCCTCATGTCGACCACGAAGCGCTTGCCTTAGCCATGGCTTGGATTCCATAGCTGGAGGATCAACCAGGAGAGTTGGCGTTGGAAGAAGACAACACCCCCGCAACGGACTCGCAGTCGGCAAGCTCGACCGGCAAGACCAAGTCCGTGCCCAAGATCACCAAGAAGACTGCCGTGATCGGCGCCGCCGTCGGCATCGGCTCGGCTGCGATCGTAGCCGCCCTGCTCTACGCCAACCGCGGCAACGGCAAGTCCTGAGCGCTCGCGCCCTCTCGCGGGTCTTCACGATCGGCTATGAGGGGGTAACCCAGCCGGAGTTCATTGCCTGCCTGCGCAAATCCAAGGTGAAGATACTGGCCGATGTCCGCGCGGTGCCGCTGTCGCGCCGTCCCGGATTCTCCAAGAATATCCTGGCCGCAGGCCTGCGCGAGGCCGGTATCGACTATGTCGGGTTCAAGGCGCTCGGCACACCTCCCGAAGGACGCGCGGCGGCGCGACGCAACGACCTGGAGGCGCTCAGCCGCATCTATGCCGGGCAGCTCGAACTTCCGGAGGCCATGGCGCAAGCCGCGATGCTCCGCGACCTGGCCGAGCAGCGGAGCGTCGCCCTGCTCTGCTTCGAACGGGCGCCCGCCTGCTGCCATCGCTCGCTCCTGGCACAGGCCCTGTTCGCCGACGCAGAGATCGTCGACCTGTTTCCGTAACGTCGCCGCCATTGCCCCGACGGTGATCGAGCGTTAACCTGGCAACGAACCAAGGAGGGGACAATCACATGAGCGACGCCATCGCCACCGCCGAAGCCTTTCTCGCCGAATGGGCGAAGGGCCGCGACGCCATCCGCCAGTCGATCCGCGACTATTTCACGCCCCAGACGACCTGGGAAAATGTCGGCATGTCCCTGACCACGGGCATCGACGAGGCACTGGCGGCGCTCGACGGGTTCGAAGCCAATCTGGGCATGGTCGCGATGACCGTGGACATGCACTCGATCGTCGCGCTCGGCGACAAGGTGCTGACCGAGCGCGTAGACCACATCCTCACGGCCGACGGGTCGGTCGCCGCGTCGATCCGGATCATGGGGATCATCGAAACGAGCGGCGGGAAGATCACCGCCTGGCGCGACTATTTCGACACGGCCGGCCTGCTCGGCGGCGGCTGACGGCCGGAGATTGCCCCGGGCGGGAGCCCGAATCTGGGGCTGCGCGTTGAGGCACCATGCCTTTGTCGGCAATCTGCAACTTCCGCTATGACGAAGAGCCGGGCGAACTCGGCATCGCGTTCGTCGGCGGGCGTGTATCGCTACGTTGAGGTTCCCGCGTCGGCCCAACGCTTTTCAACGAGCGCATCAGGGACCAGCTTCCCTTCCGCCAGCTTCGCGGGGGAAGCCGTTACGGTCCGTGTCCGTAACGGAAATCGAGTTGATGATGGCAGGCGCTCGGGAACAGCCACATCGACCGGATCGTTTCAGCCCCTCCAAATAGAGGAACGCTGATCATGAAAAGCCACGTCCATTTCGTATCGGCCGCCGCGCTGATGCTGGCGTTGTCGGCCTGTGGGGACCGAACCCAGGCCACCGCCGATGCCGCCGCAAACCAGGCCGAGCAGGTCGCGGACAGCGCAGGCGCCATGGCGTCGAACGTCGCCCTCGACGCGCAGCAGGCCCTGTCCCCGACGCCGGCCGGACAGGAGTTCATCGACCGTATGGCGAAGTCCGATGCCTATGAGATCGCAGCGGCGAAGCTGGCCGTAACCAATGCGTCGTCCCAGGCAGTGAAGGACTTTGCCGCCGAGATGATCAAGGCGCACACCGACTCGACGGCCAAAGTGAAGGCTGCTGCGGGCCTGGCCAATCCGCCGCTCACCCCTAACGCCGCTTTGACGGCCGATCAGCAGGAAGATCTGGCCGAACTCGGCAAGAAGAAGGGCGCCGCGTTCGACGAGGACTATGTCGACGAGCAGGTCGACGCGCACGAAGATGCCGTCGTGCTGCTGCGCGACTACTCGGCCAAGGGCGACACGCCTGCGCTGCGCGACGTGGCCGGTGAGTTGCTGCCCGTCGTCCAAGGGCATCTCGACCACGCCAAGCGCCTCGAGAAGTAAGGCGGCGGCCCCTATTGCTGGCTGTTAGATCGTCAGCACGATCTTCCCGACATGGTCTTCTTCGAGGCGCCTGTGCGCGTCGGCGGCGGAGGTCAGCGGGAAGGTCGTGTCGATCACCGGCTTCAGCCGCCCCTCCTCGACATGCGGCCAGACCACGGACGCTATCTCGTCGGCAACACCGGCCTTGAAGGCAAGATCCCTTGGTCGCAGGGTCGAGCCAGTCAGCGTCAGGCGTTTCTGCATGATCTTCCAGATCGGAATTTCTGCCTTTGGCCCGCCCAATATCGCGATCGAGACATGGCGGCCATCGTCGGCGAGGCAATCGATGTTTCTCGGCAGATAATCCCCGCCGACCATGTCCAGAACCACGTCGACGCCCCTGCCCCCGGTCAGCCGCGCCACCTCTGCCACAAAATCCTGCGTGCGATAATTGATCGCCGCGCTGGCCCCCAGCTTGACCGCCGCCGCACATTTGTCGTCGGATCCCGCCGTGACGATCGTCCGCAGCTGGAAGATGCGACCGAGGAGGATCGCCATCGTGCCGATGCCGCTCGTCCCGCCATGTATCAGGACGGTGTCTCCGTCGGCCGCATAGGCGCGCTCGAACAGGTTGCTCCACACCGTGAACAGCGTCTCGGGGATCGCTGCCGCCTCGACCATCGACAAGGTGTTCGGCACGGCCAGACAGAGTGACGCATCCGCCACCGTATATTCCGCATAGCCGCCCCCGGCCACCAGCGCGCAGACTTCCTGCCCGAGCAGTTCCGGCATCACATCGCCACCACAGGCGACGATCTCGCCGGCGATCTCCAGACCCAGGATGGACGGCGCGCCGGGCGGTGGCGGATAGCGCCCCGTCCGCTGCGCGACATCGGGCCGGTTGACGCCCGCTGCGGCGACTCGGACCAGCACCTGCCCGCGCCCCGGCACCGGCACCGGACGCCTGACCGGTACCAATATCTCGGGGCCGCCGGCCCCATCGGGGTCGATCGCCCACATCGTCACAGGAATTTCGCCCATCTTCCCCCCGATCAAGGCGCCCAGGCCACCCGATTCACCATCGGGTTTATTGACATGCGGTCCGTCAGGGTCAACTTTGAGGACATGGAGCCTGACGATCTTTTCGCAAAGCGGCCCGACGATCCTCTGAACCGGCTGGTTCGCCAGGATCTCGACCCCTTGTCGGTCGCCGAACTGGAAGCCCGAATTGCCCTGCTCGAGGGCGAGATAGAGCGCTGCCGCGAACGTATGAAGACGGCCGTTAACCATCGCGCAACGGCCGAAAGCCTATTCAAGCGATGACGGCGCGACTGCCGGAAAGCGACGCTCTATCGCGCCCGGCAGCAGGGTGGTTCTTGATGAACGGCCTTGGGCACCCGACATATGGTGTAGCGGCATGGCTCGGCCCATGCCGAACGGAGTAGAACGACGATGCCATCCTTCGCCCGCGAACTCGAACAGACGCTGCACAATGCGCTGAGCGCAGCCAGCAGCCGGCGCCACGAATATGCGACTCTGGAGCATCTGCTCCTGGCGCTGATCGCGGACGAACATGCATCCAAGGTGATGACCGCCTGCGGCGTCGACCTGTCGGAACTGCGCAACGCGGTGACCAACTATCTCGACACCGAGCTGGACGCGCTCAAGGTGGAGGGCGAGACCGACCCCTCGCCGACCAGCGGCTTCCAGCGCGTCGTGCAGCGTGCGATCCTCCACGTGCAGTCCTCGGGCCGCGAAGAGGTCACCGGCGCCAATGTTCTCGTCGCGCTGTTCAGCGAGCGCGAGAGCTATGCCGTCTTCTTCCTGCAGCAGCAGGATATGAGCCGCCTCGATGCCGTCAGCTATATCAGCCATGGCGTCGGCAAGGCCGGTCAGCCGACCGAGCAGCGCGAAGTGAAGGGCGCGGAGGAAGAGAAGGCGCAGGCCAAGACCGACGGCAAGAAGGGCGAGAGCGCGCTCAAGCAGTTCTGCGTCAACCTCAACGAGAAGGCCAAGTCGGGCAAGGTCGATCCGCTGATCGGGCGCTCGGCCGAGGTCGATCGCACCGTGCAGATCCTCTGCCGCCGCTCGAAGAACAATCCGCTCTATGTGGGCGATCCGGGCGTCGGCAAGACGGCGATCGCCGAGGGCCTGGCGCGCAAGATCGTCGAAGGCGACGTGCCCGAAGTGCTGCTCCCCGCCGTCATCTATTCGCTCGACATGGGATCGCTGCTCGCCGGCACCCGCTATCGCGGCGACTTCGAGGAGCGTCTCAAGCAGGTCGTGACCGAGCTCGAGAAGCTGCCGCACGCGGTGCTGTTCATCGACGAGATCCACACCGTCATCGGCGCCGGTGCCACGTCGGGCGGCGCGATGGACGCCTCCAACCTGCTCAAGCCGGCCCTCTCGGGGGGCTCGATCCGCTGCATTGGATCGACCACCTACAAGGAGTTCCGCAACCATTTCGAGAAGGACCGCGCACTGCTGCGGCGCTTCCAGAAGATCGACGTGAACGAGCCGACGATCGAAGACACGATCAAGATCGTCGCCGGCCTGCGCTCGGCCTTCGAAGAGCATCACAACGTCAAATACACGCCCGACGCGATCAAGGCGGCGGTTGAGCTGTCGTCGCGCTACATCAGCGACCGCAAGCAGCCCGACAAGGCGATCGACGTGATCGACGAGGTCGGTGCCTCGCAGATGCTGGTGCCCCCCGCCAAGCGCAAGAAGGTGATCACGCCCAAGGAGATCGAGGCCGTCATCGCGACGATGGCGCGCGTCCCTCCGAAGACCGTGTCGACCGACGACAAGAAGGCGCTCGGCACGCTCGAGACCGATCTGAAGCGTGTGGTGTTCGGTCAGGACAAGGCGATCGAGGTGCTCAGCTCGGCGATCAAGCTGAGCCGCGCCGGACTGCGCGACCCGGACAAGCCGATCGGCAACTATCTCTTCTCCGGCCCGACCGGCGTCGGCAAGACCGAGGTGGCGCGCCAGCTCGCCTCGATCCTAGGCATCCCGCTTCAGCGCTTCGACATGTCCGAATATATGGAGCGTCATTCGGTCAGCCGGCTGATCGGCGCCCCTCCGGGCTATGTCGGCTATGACCAGGGCGGCCTGCTGACCGATGCGGTCGATCAGCATCCGCACAGCGTGCTGCTGCTCGATGAGATCGAGAAGGCCCACCCGGATCTGTTCAACATCCTGCTGCAGGTGATGGACAACGGCAAGCTGACCGACCACCACGGCAAGACGGTCGACTTCCGCAACACCATCCTGATCATGACGACCAACGCCGGTGCGTCCGACATGGCGCGCGAAACGCTGGGCTTCGGATCGCTCACCCGCGAGGGCGAGGATGAGGAAGCGGTGAAGAAGCTCTTCACGCCGGAGTTCCGCAACCGGCTCGATGCGATCGTGCCGTTCGGCTATCTGCCGGCCGAAGTCGTCTCGCGCGTGGTCGAGAAGTTTATCCTGCAACTCGAGCTGCAGCTAGCCGACCGCGAGGTGCACATCAGCCTCGACGATGAGGCCAAACAGTGGTTGACGACCAAGGGCTATGACAAGCTCTACGGCGCCCGGCCGATGGGCCGCCTGATCCAGGAGAAGATCAAGCAGCCGCTCGCCGAGGAGCTGCTGTTCGGCAAGCTCGTCCACGGCGGCGAAGTAAAGGTGAAGTTCAAGGACGAGGCTCTCTCGTTCGAGATCGTCCCTGCCGCGCCGAAGCGCCCGAAAAAGGGCGGAGGCGCAAAGGCCAAGGTCAAGGCCTGATCTTCTTTAACAGCCTTTGAAAGGGCCCGTCTCGCGAGAGGCGGGCCTTTTCTGTAGTGTACCGAAACCCATTGGGTGGGCTCGGACTACCCTTAACCTTATCTTCCGACCTCATGGTGCAGGATCGCGCTTCCGACCCGCCAGGTGGCGCGCCGGGAGGAGCGATCACATGCGCTACGAACTGATCGTCATCGGCAGCGGACCGGCGGGTCGCCGCGCCGCCATCCAGGCCGCGAAGCTGGGCAAGTCGACCCTGGTGATCGAAAACCGCTACCGGGTCGGTGGCGTGTCGGTGCACACCGGGACCATCCCGTCGAAGACGCTGCGTGAGACGGTGCTGAACCTTACCGGCTGGCGCGAGCGTGGCTTTTACGGCCGCGCCTATCGGGTCAAGAAGGACATAGAGGGCAAGGACCTCAACGCCCGGCTGCAGATGACGCTCGACCATGAGATCGACGTGCTCGAGCATCAGTTCACCCGCAACGGCGTTCGCACCATGGAGGGCACCGCGCGCTTCAGGGGGCCGCACGAAATCGAAGTCACCGGACCGAAGGGCGAGGTCCAGTTGGTCGAAGGTGAGAAGATCCTGATCGCGGTCGGCACCATGCCCTTTCGCCCGACGTCGATCCCGTTCAACGGCACCAACATCCTCGACAGCGACGACCTGATCACCGAACCGGCCATCCCGCGCAGCCTGACGGTCATCGGCGCTGGCGTTATCGGGATCGAATATGCGACGATCTTCTCGGCGCTCGACGTCCCCGTGACGCTGATCGAGCCGCGCGACACGTTCCTCGACTTCGTCGATCGCGAGATCATCGACGACTTCGTCCACCAGCTCCGCGATCGCGGCATGGCGATCCGGCTCGGTGCCAAGCTCGATCGCGTCGAGATCGATGCGAAGGGCTGGGCCGTGTCGATTCTCGAAGACGGCCGCCGGATCCGGTCGGAGATGCTGCTCTATGCCGCAGGCCGCATCGGAGCCACGGCTGCGCTGCAGCTCGACCGCTGCGGGCTCGAAGCCGACAGCCGCGGCCGGTTGAAAGTCGATCCGGCGTCTCTGCAGACGTCGGTGCCGCATATCTATGCGGCCGGCGACGTCATCGGCTTTCCCAGCCTGGCCTCCACTTCGATGGAACAGGGCCGCATCGCTGCCTGCCATGCCTTCGGCGCGCCGATGCCTCCCGCCCCCGCCTATTTTCCCTATGGTATCTATGCGGTGCCCGAAATCTCCACCGTCGGCCTGACAGAGCAGGAGGTCCGTGATCGCCGCATTCCTTATGAATGCGGCATCGCACGCTTCCGCGAAACCTCGCGGGGCCATATCATGGGCACGCAGTCGGGCATGATGAAGATGATCTTCGCGCTGGAGAGCCGCAAGCTCCTGGGCGTCCACATCATCGGCGAGAGCGCGACCGAGTTGATCCACATCGGCCAGGCCGTGCTCAACCTGGGCGGCACCATCGACTATTTCGTCGAGAACACCTTCAATTATCCGACGCTCGCCGAGGCCTATAAGATCGCCGCGCTCGACGCCTGGAACAGGATGCCGCGCTGCGACGACCACATGCAAAGCGCACTGGAGCTGGCGCTCCCTGAATTGCAGCGTATCGCCGTAGAGGGGCCGCGTGCCGCCTGAGGGCAATCGGCCCTTTTTTCGCCGCTGCCATTGATCTGCGCCGGTGGGCGCCACATGTTGAGTCGGACAGCGTCCAGGGATCCGACAGCCGCATGAACTCCGCCATCATCGACGCCAGCGCCGTCACTCTCGCGCTGGGCAAGCCTCCTGCGCGCGTCGAGATATTGCGGCAGATCGATGTTCGCATCGACCGGGGCGACACGGTCGCCCTGCTTGGTCCCTCTGGCTCGGGCAAATCGTCGCTGATGTCCGTCCTGTCGGGCCTGGAGCGAGCGGATTCGGGCACGGTGCTGATCGATGGGCTGGATTTCGGCACGCTCGACGAGGATGCGCTCGCCGCAGCGCGGCGCGGTCGGATCGGCATCATCCTGCAGGCGTTTCACTTGCTGCCCACGATGACCGCGCTCGAGAATGTCGCGGTCCCGCTCGAACTGGCGGGCGAGCCGGCTGCATTCGACCGAGCCCGCGAAGAATTGCAGGCGGTCGGCCTCGGTCATCGCTGCGACCATTATCCGGCGCAGCTGTCCGGCGGCGAGCAGCAACGCGTCGCCATCGCGCGCGCTATCGCGCCCCGCCCCGGACTGCTGTTCGCCGACGAACCGACCGGCAATCTCGACGCTGCCACCGGCGAGGCGATCATGGACCTGCTCTTCGCCCGCCAGCGCGAGACCGGCACCACGCTCCTCGTCATCACGCATGATCCCGCCCTCGCCGCCCGCTGCGCGCGGGTGATCGAGATGCGCGACGGCGCGATCGTCACCGACCGCCGCGCCGCATGACGACGGCATGGCGGCTCGCGCTCCGCGACATGCGGGGCGGCCTGAAGGGTTTGCGCCTTCTCATCCTCTGCCTTTTCCTCGGGGTAGCGGGGCTTGCCGGAGTCGGCAGCCTGGCCTCCGCCATCACCGCCGAGCTGGACGGGCGCGGGCGCGAGATATTGGGTGGTGACATCGAGATGCGCGTGGCGCAGCGCGAAGCCGACGCAGGCGAGCGCGCCGCCTTCGCCGCCTATGGCCCAACGTCCGAGTCGATCCGGCTGCGTGCCATGGCCTCCCGCGCCGATGCAGGCGCTTCGGTGCTCGCCGAGCTCAAGAGCGTGGACCGCCCCTGGCCGCTCTACGGGCGCTTCACCGCCCAGGCCGGGGCGCTGGCGCAACGCCCGACTGGCCGCGACGCGATCGTGGCCCCCGCCCTCGCCGAGCGCCTGTCGCTGAAGATAGGCGACAGCATCCGGGTCGGCGAAACCAGTCTGCGGGTAGCGGGGCTGATCGACCAGGAGCCCGATCGCGTCGGGGAGGGCTTCGCCTTCGGACCAACGATCCTCCTGTCGCGCGAGGCGCTCGACGCAACCCGCCTGCTCCAGCCCGGAAGCCTCTTTACCGCCCGCTACCGCATAAGGCTCTCAGACGATCGCGACGTCCGCGCGCGCTCTGAGCAGCTCGACACCCGCTATCATGCGGCGAACTGGGAAGTCAGCGACCGCACCAACGCGGCGCGCGGCCTCCGGCGCTTCGTCGACCAGCTCGGCCAGTTCCTGACGCTCGTCGGGCTCACCGCGCTCATCGTGGCGGGGATCGGCGTGGGCAATGGCGTCGCCTCCTGGCTCGACCAGCGCCGCACGTCGATCGCTACGCTGAAGATCGTCGGGGCCTCCTCTGCGCTGATCGTCCGCATCTATCTGCTGCAGGTCGCCATCGTCTCGCTCGGCGCCGTGGCGGGAGGGCTCGTCATCGGTGCGGCAGTGCCGGCGGTGGTCGGCTGGGTCGCAGGCGATGCGCTGCCTGTCGCCCCCAAATTGGCGCTGTTTCCCCTGCCCCTGGCGATCAGCGCGCTATATGGCCTGCTGGCGGCCCTGCTCTTCAGCCTCGCGCCGCTCAGCCGCGCCGGCCGGGTGAGCCCCGCGGAGATATTCCGCGCGAGGATCGAGCCCTTCGGCCTGCCCGGCTGGCGGGTTCTGGTCCTGATGATCGGCGCCGGCGCGGCGATTGCCGCATTGGCTGTGGCGACCGCACGGCAACCGGAGTTGAGCGCGGGCTTCCTGGCCGGTGCGGCTGCCCTGTTCGGCCTGCTCTGGGTGGTCGGCCGCCTCGTTCGATTCGTCGCGCGCAAGCTGCCGCGTTCACGCCATATGCTGCTGCGTCTCGCCGTCGCCAATCTCCACCGCCCCGCGGCCCAGACCGACCGGCTGGTGGTCGCGCTGGGCCTGGGTCTGACGCTCTTCGCGATGATGGCGATCATCCAGTCGAACCTCACCCATCAGATCGAGCAGACGGTGCCCCGGACCGCGCCCAATTTCTTCGCGCTCGATATCGGCACCGACGAACTGGATCGCTTCCGCTCCACCGTGGAGCGCCAGGCGCCCGGCGCGACGATCGTTACCGTGCCGTCGCTGCGCGGCACAGTGACCAGCGTGCGCGGGACCCCCGTCACCGCTCTGAAGCCGCTGCCCAAGGGGGCGTGGATCCTCAATGGCGACCGGGGCCTGACCTATGCCGCCCGCCTCCCCGAAGGCAATGAGATCGTCGCGGGCTCCTGGTGGCCGGCGGACTATGCGGGGCCGCCACTCGTCTCGATCGACGAACAGGCCGCCAAGGCGCTCGGCCTGAAGCCCGGGGACAGCCTGGGCTTCTCGATCCTCGGCGTGGAGATGGACGCACGCATCGCCTCTATCCGCCGGATCAACTGGGAGAGGATGGGATTCAACTTCGGCATCGTCTTCGCGCCCGGCGCGCTCGAGGGTGCGCCCCACAGCTATATGGCGACGATCGCTCTGCCCGATGCGCGCGAAGCCGCCGTCAGCCGCGCGGTCGTCGGCGGTTTCCCCGCCGTATCCCTGATCCGCGTCAAGGACGTCGCCGGACAGGTTGGCGAGATTTTCGGCCAGCTCGCAACCGCGATCCGTGCGGCGGCAGCGGTTACCCTCGCCGCAGGCATCGCCGTGCTGATCGGCGCCATCGCTGCGTCGCGGCGCGCCCGGCTCTATGACGCGGTGCTGCTCAAGCTGCTCGGCGGCAGCCGGACCCAGATATTGCTGGCACAGGCGATCGAATACGCTCTCCTTGCCGCCGTGATCGCGCTGCTCGCGCTCGGGGCGGGCAGCCTCGCCGGATGGTATGTGGTCACGCAAATCTTCGAGCTCGCCTGGGCGCCCGACTGGGGTCTCGTCGCGGTCACCTTGCTGGTGGGGGCGGTCGGGACCCTGGGCATCGGTCTCGCCGGATCGCTGCCGATCCTCAACGCCCGCCCGGCGCAGGCGCTGCGCTCGCTCTGAGCCGAGCGGCGAGGATCAGCCGCGCAGCTGCGCTCGCGCCTCGGCCAGGGCTTCGGGCGTGTCGACGTCGAACAGGATCCCCGGGTCGTCGCAGTCTATCAGCAGCGGCACCCTGTCGCCCAGCAGGGAGCGCCCGCCCGCATCGCCACGCAGTTCCGCGAGTGCGGGGAAATGCGACCTCCCCCACAGGACCGGATTTCCGGGTCGTCCCGCATGGCGTGGGCGGACGACCGTATCTGGCGATGCATGCTCCACAAGCCGGTCGATCGTATCGCCACGGACAAAGGGCATGTCGGCCAGCGCGACGAGAACGGCGTCCCAGTGCGCGGGAATCGCGGCCACTGCGGCAGCGAGCGAACGGCCCATGCCCTCGGCGTGATCCGCCACCTCGACCAGCATGGCGCGCCCTTCCAGCAACGGAGCGATCGACGAGCCAGGCGCGACGGCGGCCAGGATCGAATCGACTGTCGGACGCATCAGCGTCTCCAGGCCATGGGCGATCAGCGCCCTGCCTCCCAGATCCATGCGCAGCTTGTCGTCGCCCATCCGGCGGGCGCTTCCTGCCGCCAGCAGGATCGCCCCGACGATCACGCCCGGCGCAAGGCGGCCGTCGCACCCGCGAGGATGGAAAGCGCGATTTCCGCAGGGGTCGCCGCGCCAATTGCGATTCCGGCCGGGCCGTCGATTCTTGCCAGCGCGTCGTCATCCCAGCCTTTGGCTGAAAGACGCTCGACCCGCTTGGCATGGGTGCGCCGCGAACCGAGCGCGGCGATATAAAATGCCTCGCTGCGCAACGCCGCCTCAAGCGCGGGATCGTCGATCTTGGGATCATGAGTCAACGTCACGATCGCGGTCGCGCTGTCCGGCTTCCACTCTTCGAAGGCTTCATCAGGCCAACGCGTGTCGACGTCGATTCCGACGAAGCGTTCGGCGGCTGCGAAGCTGTCGCGCGGATCGACGACATGGACCCGATAGCCGAGCTGCCGGGCCAGCGGCACCAACTGCTGGCTGACATGGACGGCCCCGACGATCAGCATGCGCAGAGGCGGCGCATAGACGTTCACGAAGTAATCTTCCGCCGGTTCCTGCACCTGATCGACAATGCTCGACAGGCCTGTCACGAGATCGCTCGACACGGTCACCGCCCGACCGGCCCTTCGCTCGTCCCGCAGCTTCGCAAGAAGGGCGGCCGGGATATGGGCATCGTCGACGGTCTGGATCAATATCTCGATGCTGCCCCCGCAGGCCAGGCCGAAGGTCCAGGCATTGTCATCCTGCACGCCATAGTCGCGCCGTTCGAAGCCACCACCCGCCGCCAACAGCGCCTGTGCGGCGACGAGCACGTCACCCTCGACGCAGCCGCCGCTTACCGAGCCTTCGAACAGTCCGTCTTCGCGAATGACCGCATGCGATCCCCGGCGGCGCGGGGCGGAGCCCCAGGTCTGAACCACGGTCGCGATCGCCACGCCATGGCCCTGCTCCCGCCAGGAGAGCGCCTTGGTCAAAAGTTCATCAAGTTCGTCTAGCATGGGTCCGTCGGGGGGTTGCCCGCAGCAGGGCTGCGGGGCATGGAATCCCCTTCTCATCACGCAGGCTCCTGCCCAAAGCAAGGATATTGAATGACGGACGCCACCCTCGATGTCGTCGGCATCGGCAATGCCATCATCGACCTGTTGGCCCATGCCGACGACAGCTTCCTCACCCAGCAGAATCTCGCCAAGGGCGCGATGACGCTGGTCGACGAGGACACCGCCGAGCGGCTCTATGCCGCGATGGGCCCCGTCACCCGCGCATCGGGCGGTTCGGCCGGCAACACCATCGCCGGGCTGGGATCGCTGGGCGCGAAATGCGGCTATATCGGCAAGCTCAAGCAGGACGAGCTCGGCGCTGCCTATCGGCACGACCTGCTCGCCGCCGGCGTTCGCTTCACGACGCCGATGGCGACCGACGGCCCCTCCACCGCACGCTGCATGATCTTCGTGACCTCGGACGCCGAACGCACGATGAACACCTATCTCGGTGCGTGCGTGAACCTCAATGCCGACGACATCGATACCGAGATGGTGGCCGCCGCGAAGGTCACCTATCTCGAAGGCTATCTTTATGACGAGCCCCACGCGAAGGAGGCCTTCCACCGTGCTTCCGACGTGGCGCACGCCGCCGGCCGGAAAGTGGCGCTGTCGCTGTCCGACGCCTTCTGCGTCGAGCGTCACCGCGCCGACTTTCTCGACCTGATCGCCAACCGGATCGACATCCTCTTCGCCAATGAGAGCGAACTGCTCGCGCTGTTCCAGGTCGAGGATTTCGATGCGGCTATCGAACAGCTCAAGCCGATGGTCGAGATCGCCGCAGTCACCCGCAGCGCGCAGGGGTCGGTTGCGATCCGGGGCGACGAACGGGTCGAAAGCCCCGCCGCGCATGTCGAGCGGGTGGTCGACACCACCGGGGCCGGTGATCTCTATGCCGCAGGCTTTCTCTACGGGCTGACGCAGGAGCTACCGCTTGCCGAATGCTGCCGCATTGCGGGACTGGCGGCCGCAGAGGTCATCTCGCATTTCGGTGCGCGTCCAGAAACACCGCTGCGCGAATATGCCGGGCTCGACTGAGCCCGGCTATCCCTCCGAATTGGAAGGCAACAAAAAAGGGCGGCCAAAGGGCCGCCCTAATTCGTTTGGAGAGGTTGGAACGCTTAGAAAGCGTTGCCGTACTTCTCGTTGCCGACGAAGCCCATCTTCTCGACCTGGGCCCGCTTGGTGACCGCGAGAACGCGATCGACCAGATCGTAGCGAGCCTGGGCGTCCGGCTCCAGGTGGAGCTCGGGGACCGGGTTCATCGTCTGGGTGATGTCGAGATACTGGCGCAGACGCACCAGATCGATCGGCGAACCATTCCAGAGAACCTCGCCCGTAGGCGTGATCACGACCTTGTTCTTGATCGGATCGACCGGCGGCGGGTTAGTCGGACCGCTGTCGACCGGAAGGTCGAGCTTCACCGCATGGGTCTGGATCGGAATGGTGATGATGAACATGATCAGGAGCACCAGCATCACGTCGATCAACGGCGTGGTGTTGATGTCCATCATCGGTTCGCCTTCGGCAGTTCCCGCTGACATTGCCATGATGACTACTCCTTGTAAGCGGGCTTAGAGGCGCGGACTGGCGAAGCCAGCCGGCGGTTCCGAGATGAAGCCCACGCGGGTGAACCCGGCGCGCTGCATCGCGAACACCGTACCGCCGATGCAGCGATAGGGCGTGTTCACGTCACCACGGATATGCACTTCCGGAAGTTCGAGGCCGGGAGCGTTGGGGCCGCCCTGCTTGTCGATTTCCTTGCGCAGCTTGACCACGGCACGGTCGATCAGTTCCGAGGAGTTCACCTTGGTGAGCCCCCAGTAGACTTCGCACGAGCCGTCAGGCGCCGCACGCACCGAGAGCGCGACGTTCTCGGGCTTCGTCGTCGTGGGTTCGAACACGACGCTCGGAAGCTTGACGGGCACCGTTTGAATGACGACCGGAACCGTGATGAGGAAGATGATCAGAAGCACCAGCATGACGTCGACGAGCGGCGTCGTGTTGATGTCCGACATAGGGGCGCCGTCTTCGGCGGGGCCGGCACTCATGGCCATCGGCACTAATCCTATCTACTTGCTCGACCCGATGAAGGTCCGGCTCGTTCGCCGTTCCCTGGGCCAGACGTCTTTCGAGACGTGGGCGGGAGCACGTGGCTCCCGCCCTGGACGTCGGTCGATTACTTCTTGACGGCCGGGGCCGGAGCGGCCTTGACCGTGGTCGCCGGCTTAACGGCGCCGGCCGAAACCATGTAACCGTGCAGGTCGGTCGAGAAGGCCGAGAGCTGCTCAGCGACGACCTTGTTGCGACGGATCAGCCAGTTGTAGCCAAGCACGGCCGGAACGGCCACGGCCAGACCAAGCGCGGTCATGATCAGAGCCTCACCGACCGGGCCGGCGACGGCGTCGATCGAGGCCTGACCGGCAGCGCCGATCTTGATGAGCGCGCGATAGATGCCGATAACGGTACCGAACAGACCGACGAACGGAGCGGTCGAACCGACGGTAGCGAGCACCGCGAGACCGTTGCCGAGCTTCGAGTTGATCAGACCCTGGCTGCGCATCAGCGAGCCGGTCAGCCACTCATGCTGGTCGACCGGGTCGGTCAGCTTGGTGTGCTGTTCCTGAGCGAGGATGCCGTCGTCAACGATCTGACGATAAGCCGAGTTCTTCTCGAGCTTCGCCTGGCCGTCCTTCAGGCTGGGGGCCGACCAGAAGGACACGCGCGCCTTCTTCGCCTGATTAAGGATCTTCTGCTGCTCGAGCAGCTTGGTGAACATGATGTACCACGAAGCCGCCGACATGACGACGAGGATGAGGAAGGTCGCCCAGGCAATCGTACCGCCCTGCTCCAGAGCGGCCATCAGGCCATACGGGTTCGAACCTTCGGCTGCGGGACTAGCCATAAACTGAATTTCCTTCTCTGAAACTGTCTGTTGTATCCGGTCGTAGACGTCGGGCCACCCGCCGGGTCAGCCCGACAAAAGCTCAATCCCTCGGGATCTGCCAGCGAACGCGATTGCGGTAGGTGAACGCCATCGGCTGGCCATTGCCGTCGAGCTGGGGCTTGAAACGCGCCCGGCGCAACAACATCTGGCAAGCTTTCTGGTCAAGCGACGGGAAGCCGCTCGAGTTCGTCACCGAGCAATTGGTCGCCTTGCCATCGGGGCCGACAGCCAGCTCGAAGCTGGTCGTGCCCTGATTTTCGGCGCGGAGATCGGCAGAGGGATAATCCTCGGGGGTAACCCACTCGCCCGGGGTGCCACGCGGTTCACCCCGACGCGAAACCGCCGGAGGCGGAGGCGCGGGCGGAGCGGCCGGCGTGATGACCGGCGGCGGAGCAACCGGAACCGACACGATCGGCGGAGCGACGGTCGGGGCCACCTGGACGATCGGAGGCGGCGCCACGACGGGCGGCGGCTCGATCTTGGTCTCCGGCGGCGGAGGCGGCGGCTGATCCGGAGGCGGAGGCGCCTCTTCTACGACGTCGAACGTCTTAAGGTCGCGCGCGACCTTCTTGACGACGTTATACGCAAGCCCGGTGACGAAGGCATATCCGATCACTGCATGGAGCAGGACCACCAGCCCAATCGACACCACCTTGCGGGTGCTAAGGGTTTGATCGCCATAAGCCATTAAGGAACGACACTCCCTCCAATCCAAAGCCAGCAATTGTACCGGCACGCACCAATGGGAGTGCCATTAGCGCCCGGCCCTTCACCCGCCAGACATAGTTATAATATTTAGCGGAGGTGTGTCCTTATCGCGACAGTTCGACGGAAGCAATAAGCGAAACGGCGCATTGGATGCCCTTTTCGGGCGTGACGGGGCGGCTCGAACAACGCTATCCACCGCTTCACATCCGCCGGAACCACGGAGCATACCATGCGTATGGACTGCATGACGCGATCACGATTCACCGCTGGCATGATAATTGCTTTGTCGATGACTGCAATGCCGTTCTCGGGGGCACATGCCCAGTCCGTCATGCCGTCGACGCAGGTGTCGGCGGGCGCCGGAATCCGGCAGCTTTCCTATGCCGATTTTGCGGATCTCGCCCTGTCGGCGCAGGTCGTGGCGGGGGTGACGATCACCAAGGCCGAGCGCCTCAAGGGTGATCTCGCGCCCGGTTTGCAGGCAGGTCATGCCCGTTTTTTGATCGAAGCACAGACCGCGATGTTGTTGCGCGGCGCGGAAGGTTTGCCGGGCACAGTAAGCTATATCGTGGACCTACCGCTTGATGACCGAGGCCGCGCGCCCAAGCTGAAAAAAAACCGCGTGGTGGTTTTTGGAAATCGGGTTCCGCAACGTCCTCAGGAGCTTCGCCTCACTTCACCTTATTCTCAGGTCGACTGGACGCAGGGGACCGAATCGCTTCTGCGGTCGATTCTCACCGAGGCGACGGCGCCCACCGCTCCTCCGGTGATCAAAGGGGTCGGCAACGCATTCCACGTGCCTGGCGCCATCCCCGGCGAGAGCGAATCCCAGATCTTCCTGACGACGCCTAATGATCGGCCGATCTCTCTGACGATCCTGCGGCGACCGGGCGAGCAGCCGCAATGGGCCGTAGCGCTGGGCGAGATGGTCGACGACAGCGCTTCCGCTCCAGCACCCAATTCGCTCCTCTGGTATCGCCTTTCCTGCTTCCTGCCGTCTGCAATGCCCGAACGGAGCACGACTTCGCTCGGCGCCGCCGACGCACAGGCCGTGCGGGAGGATTATGCCTTCGTGCTGAAGCAGCTCGGCCCCTGCGGGCGCACTATAGCCCGGTGAGGCAGGAGGTCAGAAGGACGCGAGTTCGACCCCGACAGAGGCGCAGTCCGGATAGACGTCGGGCTTGCTCGTCGAGATTCGCAGCGCCGTAACGCCCGCACGCGCAGCGACGAGGGCATAGACCCCGCGCGCCAGCGTTTCCTGGAGATTGTAGCGACGAGCCTTGGCCAGCGACAATATCTCGGTCCGCAGGAAGTCATAGTCCCAGGCGCACTCGACCTCGTCACGCGACGCGAAGCTGGCTTCGTCGAGCCACACCTCAACCGTCACGAAAACGCGCTGCGGGTTGCCGACCTCGAAATCGTGGAAGCCGATGTCGATCGGCACCGCAAAATCGCGCAGGACAATCCGGCGCGTGCGCGGCGCCAGGGCCTCGGGCACGAGGCCGTCGAGCTGGGGGAAATTCATCAATCCTCCTGAGCGAGATATTGCACGTCGCGCGACAGACCTAGAAAGCGTTGTCCGCCATCGAGGGTGATCGTCTGGCCGGTGATGGTGGGAACCGCGATCAGGAAACGCAACGCTTCGACGATCTGCCCGACCTCGATCCCCCTGCCCAGTGCGTTCAACGCATGCACCTTTTCGAAATTCTCGCGGCTCTGCGGACCGGATACGAGGGTGACCGAAGGTGCGATCGCATTGACCCGAATCCCCCGCCCCGCAAGCAGGCGGCCGAGAAGCTCGTGCACCCCGGCAAAGGCGATCTTCGATATCGTGTAGGTAAAGAAGTCGGGATTGAGCTGGGAAAGCTTGGCGTCGAGGATATTGACGACCATCGCCCCCTGCCCCGGCGGGACTGCCTGCGCGAAGGCACGCGACAACAGCGCGGGCCCGCGGGCGTTCGCCGCCATGTGCATATCCCATGCCTCGATACTGAAATCGTCGAAGGCGTCAAAGACGAAGGCGGAAGCGCTATTCACCAGCAAGGCCGGGGGCGGCATGCCGTCCAGCGCCGCGATCACGCGCTCCGGCCCACCCGGCTCGGCAAGGTCCGCCTGGACGATGCGCGCACCGGGGCAGCTATCCGCCAGCGCCTGCGCCTCTTCCTCGCTGTGACGATAATGGATCAGCGGCGTCCAGCCATCCGCTGCCAACGCCCGCACCAGTTCCGCCCCGATCCGCTTGGCACCGCCCGTGACAATGGCGGTCCTCTTTTCCCCGAACTCAGCGTTCATCGACATTCCATCCGGCCAGACTGCGATCCATGCCCCACGCTATGCCCGATCCACAGCCGCTCCCCAACTTGTCCACAAGGTCACCCACAGCTCAGGCCTTCGCCGACGGGCGGGCGGAGATGGCCTCGTGCCAGCGGCGCAGCGCGGGCCGGCCTTCGAACGGATCGGCCAAGCGTGTCGCCAGCCCGAAGTCGATCACGATGAGCAGCGCGATATCAGCCATGCTGAAGCTGTCGGTGGCAATGAAGCTCCTTCCCTCCAGCCGCCGGTCCAGAACGTCCGCGAATGCCCCCCACATCAGCCGGCCTCGCTCGACCAGCGCCTCTATTTGTTCGATGCGTGGCCATTCGCCGCCTACGGCCCGGCCATCGAACGCCGGGGCCCTGTTGCGGAACGCGATCGCGACGGATTGAAAGCCGTCATGCTCGATGCGCCGCAGCCACGCCTCGATGAGGCCGATCTCCGCCGGGGTTCGACCGAACAGGCACGGTTCGGGATGCAGGGCTTCGAAATAGCGGCATATCCCCAGCGAGTCGTCGATCAGCGTACCGTCGTCGAGCAATAACGCAGGCGTCTGCCGCTGCGGATTGACTGCGGCATATTCGGCCGAGAGCTGAGCGCCCGTCCTCAGGTCGACGGCGACACGTTCGACCTCGATCCCCTTCTCAGCGAGAAAGATGCGCACGCGGCGCGGACTGGGAGCCCAGTCGGAGTCGAACAGCTTCATGAAATCATCATCCGATTCTGCTTCACATTCGGCCGCGAGACGGTAAAGGCGCCGCTCCATCCGAACAAGGATTCCCAATCGCGTTGATCAGCATCGTGCCCCTCACCTCGGTCGCTCCGTCCGCCGTCGAGAATTTGCTCGACCTTGCCTTCGGCGCCGACCGACATGGACGCACCGCTTATCGGCTGCGCGAGGGGATGGACGCCAGCCCGGCGCTCAGCTTTGCCGCGCTCGACGAGGAACAGCGGCTGCTGGGCAGCATCCAGTGCTGGCCGATCGAGATCGCCGGACCGGACGGCGCCGTCGAGCCCCTGATCCTCGTCGGGCCGGTTGCCGTCCATCCTGACCACCAGCGCGACGGTATCGGCCGTAAGCTGGTCGATACCGCCCTGGCACAGGCGAACGGCACGGATTCGGAACCGATGATGCTCATCGGCGACGCCGAATATTATGGCCGCTTTTTCGGCTTCCGCGCAGAAGCGACCGCAGGCTGGGAGCTGCCGGGACCGGTGGACCGCGACCGTTTGCTGGTGCGGCTGCGCCCGGGGCAGAAGGTGATGCGAGAAGGCGTGCTTCGGCCACGGATGCTCCCGACGGCTGCGACGGACCGACAACTCCGCCCGGCGTGATGCCGCATATTGGGGGAAGCCGCCTCTTGTAGAGCGCTGGCTTAAGGGGCACATCGCCGCCATGCCCGAAAGCAACCCCGCCCCGGACTTCGCCGCAGCGTCGCTGCAGGAGATCGCCCGCTACGCTGCGGAAAACCGCCTGCCCCCCGTCGAACGCTGGAATCCGCCGCATTGTGGCGACAGCCACATGCGCATCGCGCGCGACGGCACCTGGTTTCACGAAGGCTCGCCGATCGGCCGCCCGGCGATGGTCAGGCTCTTCTCGACGATCCTCCGGCGCGAGGAGGATGGTAGCTATGTTCTGGTGACGCCGGCCGAACGCCTGTCGATCGGCGTGGACGACGCCCCTTTCCTCGCGGTCGAACTGAAGTCAGAGGGCTCAGGCCGCGATCGTCGCCTGGCCTTCCGCCTGAACACGGACGACGTCGTCGTTGCGGATCGGGAACATCCTCTGGAGATATGCCAGCGGGACGATGGCCCCCACCCTTATCTGGAGGTGCGGGGCGGGTTGAAGGCGCTGATCAACCGGCCGGTCTATTATGCCCTGGTCGACCTTGCCTTGGAGGAAGAAAACGAGCCGGTGGGCCTGTGGAGCAACGGGGCCTTCTTCCGCCTGGGGGACGAATGAGCGGTCTGGCCGAACGGCTCCGCCGGAGCCTGGCGGATGCGCCCGATCTTCAGCAAGAACCCATCATCGAACAGGAGGAGCTCGTCTCCGACCTGCGCAGCCTGGTGCCCGCCGCCATATTGATGCCGATCATCGAGGCGCCGCGCCCCCGCGTGTTGTTCACGGTCCGCCACGCCGGGCTCCGTGCGCATGCCGGCCAGGTGGCGTTTCCCGGGGGGCGCCTCGATCCCGAGGATGCCGGTCCGATCGACGGCGCCCTGCGCGAGGCCTGGGAAGAGGTCGCCTTGCCGCCAGACCGCGTCGACGTGGTCGGCACGGCGCGCCCCTACGCCACCGGCTCGGGTTATCTGATCACGCCGGTCATCGGCGTCATTCCCGACGGCCTCGATCTGCGCCCGCACGAGGCGGAGGTTGCCGGTCTGTTCGAAGTCCCTCTCGATCATCTCCTGTCAGATGCCCATCATCTGAGGAAGAGCGGCACGCTGCGCGGGATCGAGCGGCACTATTTCGAAATCGACTGGCCCAGCGAGCGCATCTGGGGGGTGACGGCCGGGCTGATCGTGGCCATGGCACCGCGCCTGCGGGCGGCTGTAGGGCTCGCGGCATGACGCGCCTGCCGGATACGGACTGGCGCCGCGCCGAAGGGCTCGATCGCCTGATGGAGGCTCTAGGCGCATCGGACGGAATGATCCGCTTCGTCGGTGGAGCGGTGCGCGACAGCCTGCTGGGCTTGCCCGTGAAGGACGTCGATTGCGCAACCCGCTGGCGTCCCGAGGAGAGTATGAACCGGATCGTCGCCGCAGGCTTCAAGGCGATTCCCACGGGTCTTGCCCATGGGACCGTCACCGCGCTCATTCCCTCCGGCCCGGTCGAGGTCACGACGCTGCGACGCGATCTGTCGACCGACGGCCGGCACGCGACGGTGGCGTTCACGGATGAATGGCGCGAGGATGCGGCACGCCGCGACTTCACCATCAACGCGCTGTCCGCCGATCCTGTGACCGGCGAGCTGTTCGACTATTTCGACGGACTCAACGATCTCCGCGACGGCAGGGTCCGCTTCATCGGCGACGCCCTGCACCGTATCGCCGAGGATCATCTCCGGATCCTGCGCTTCTTCCGCTTCCACGAGCGATTCGGCCGGGGAGAGCCGGATGCGGAGGCGATGCAGGCCTGCGTTGCGCGGGCGAACGATCTCATGGCCCTGTCGCGCGAACGGATCGCCGACGAACTGCTCAAGCTGCTCGGCGGCACCAACCCCGCGCCGACGATCGCGCTGATGCTCGACAATGGCCTGTTTCGTCCGATCATTCCCGAAATCGATACGGACGGCGCCGATCGCCTCGCCCGCCTCGTCGCACGCGAGCAGCTGAGCGGTACCCGTCCCGATAGCCTGCGCCGCCTCGGTGCGCTGCTGCCGCAGGATCCGGAGACCGCGGTTGCCATCGCCCGCCGCCTCAAGCTCTCGAAGCTGGCGACGCGCCGACTGGAGCTTGGCGCGAGCGCCGCGACCGGCCCAGCCCGCGCGCTCGCCTATCGCTTCGGCGACGATGTCGCGATCGATCTGCTGCTGCGCGGAGAGGTCGATGCGGAGCATCTCGGCCTCGATCAGCTGAGTGGGTGGGAAAGACCGCGCCTGCCGCTGGGCGGAGGCGAACTGATCGCCATGGGCCTGCAGCCCGGGCCTGTCGTCGCGGCGACCCTGCAGCGAATCGAGCGGCAATGGATCGAAGAGGATTTTCCTGACGGTGAGCGCGTGACGCTACTCGCGCGCCAAGCGGTGGATCAGAGCTTGCGCTCGCGCCAATAGGCATAGGCCCGGTCGGAGGGCAGCGGGCGGGCAAAATAATAGCCCTGGGCCACATCGCATCCAAGACCGATCAGGGTTTCGACCAGCTGCTCCGATTCGACGCCTTCGGCGGTCGTGGTCATGCCGAGCGCCGAAGCGAGGCCGAGAATCGCGCGCACGATGGCGACCGAGTCGCGATCGACCAGCATCGGCGCGATGAAACTGCGGTCGATCTTGAGGACGTCGATCGGCAGCTTCTGGAGATAAGCGAGGCTCGAATAGCCGGTCCCGAAATCGTCCATGGCGATCATCACGTCGAGGTCATGGATCGCGCGAAGAACCGTGGCGATGCCGGAAGGGTCGCTGACGATGCAGCTTTCGGTAAGCTCGATCTTGAGCCGGCTTCCGGCGATGCCGCTTTCGGCAAGCGCGGCCTGGACTGCGGACACGACATCGTCGCGCTGAAACTGCACCGCCGACACGTTGACCGACATGTGGACGGGCAGCTGCATCCCGGCCATCCGGTCCCATTCGGCAAGCGTCCGCGTGGCGGCGCGCAATGCCCAGCGCCCGAGCTGGACGATCAGCCCGGACTCCTCGGCGACCGGGATGAACTCGGCGGGCGATATCGGCCCCTTTTCCGCATGGTCCCAGCGGGCGAGCGCCTCATATCCGACGACCTTGCCCGTCGCGAGCTCGATCAGCGGCTGAAAAGCGAGCGTCAGCTGGTCCCGCTCGATCGCACGCCGCAGCTCGGTCTCGAGGCTGAAGCGCTGGCGCGCTGCGGTGCTGTCGCAGGCCTGGTAGAGTTCGGCATGGCCCGACCCCTTGGCGCGCTTCATGGCGAATTGCGCGTTGCGGATCAGGTCCTCGGCATCGTCGATCGCCGACGCCATCATCGCCACGCCGACGGCGCAGTCGATCTTGATCTCGAGCTCGCCCAGGCGGATCGGCGTCGCGAGCGACGCCTGGATGCGGCGCGCCGCGCGCATAGCCTCGGAGGGGTCGTCGGCCACGCTGAGCAGCACCGCGAATTCGTCGCCCACCAGCCGGGCCAGTACGTCGCCGGCGCGCAGCGTGGACACGAGGCGGCGGGCGACGGTGATGATCAGTTCATCCCCGGCGAGCGAACCCACACCTTCATTGACCCGGCTGAAACGCGTGAGGTCGATCAGCAATATCGCGAACTGGCGCCCCTCGGTCTCGAAGTTCAGCATCGCATTCTCGACCTGCTCGGCGAATGCCGCGCGATTCGGCAAGCCGGTCAGGCTGTCGCGCAGCATCTGCGTGCGCAACGAACGCTCGCCCTCGACCTGCTGGGTCCGATCGATCAGCGACAGGATGCACCGCGGCACGGGCGAGTCGCCTCCGCTCAGACGCACGAGCCGAACCGCGAAGTGGCGACCGCTGATGCCGTCGCCTTCCTGCATGTCGAAACCGCGTTCCCGCTCATCGGACGCCAGGAAATCGCGAATCTCGGGTACCAGCGGCAAACCGATCCCCGGGCAGAGTTCGCGTGCGCTGTCCGTCGGGGGCGGACTGGCCCGCCGCCCGGCAAGCTCCAGGAAAGACCGGTTTCTCGCCAATATGCTGGGCTTGCCCTCCGCCAGGCAGAGCAAGGCGATCGCGATCGGCAGCGTGTCGATGAACTCCTGCTGCGCCGCCGTGCGCGGCGTATCCAGCAGTTCCTGCAGCGCGGCCGGGAACATGGTTCCCGGGGCGGCGGCATCGCCACCGGGGGCCTCAGCCACCTCTTCGCTATGGGTTTTTGCCGCCCGCATGGTGGATCGGCATTAACAGCGCAGGGTTAATGCTCTGTTTCCGAGGCCTTAAGCCTTTGTCCACCCTTGGGGACGGAAGCGATTGTCGCGCGGAAAGCCGACCGGCGGCATCCGGCCGGCCGCGCCGCGCGCCGCGCGCCACGGAGTCAGGTCGCTCTCGGTGCGGGTCCGCCCGGTCTCACCGCCCATCGTCCAGCTGAGCCCGTCATCGAGGCGGAAGCTGATAGCGTCGGACAATCCGCCATCCTTGTAACGCTGGATCGCGACGCCCTGTCCGCGGCCCATGCGCGGCAGTTCGGACAGGGGGAAGACGACCATCTTCCGGTTGTCGCCGATCGCCGCGACATAGTCGTCGGTGGGCGCGATGGAATGAACGACCTTCAGCCGCCCGCCTTCACGAAGATTGACGACCTGCTTGCCCTTGCGGGTCTCGGCAGTCACATCGGCCATGTCCACCACGAAGCCCTTGCCGTCTGCGGCCGCCAGCAGCAGCTCGGCCCCCGGCCGCGCCGCCAGCAGCGCAATGATGCGGGCATCGGCTTCGATGTCGGCGAACAGCCGGACCGGTTCGCCAAAGCCCCTGCCCCCAGGCAGCTTGTCGGCGGGCAGCGTATGGAATCGCCCCTGGTCGGTCGCGAGCAGGATGCGATCGGTGGTCTGGGCACGGATCGCGTGATCGGGGCCGTCGCCCTCCTTGAACTTCACCGCAGCCACCGCCGCATCGTCCAGATGGCCCTTCATCGCCCGAATCCATCCCCGCTGGGAGAGGATGACCGTGACCGGCTCCCGCTCGATCATTGCCTCGAGCGGGATTTCGCGCGCCGGAGCGGCCTCCGACACCGACGTGCGCCGCGCGCCAAGCTTCGTTTCGGGTCCATAGCGCTCGCGCATTGCCGCGAGATCGCGCTTCATCCGCGTGCGCTGGCGTGCCGGGCTGGCGACGAGCGCATCGAGTTCCTTCGCCTCGGCGTCGAGCGTATTTCGCTCGCGGCGGATTTCCATCTCCTCGAGCTTGCGCAAGCTGCGCAGCCGCATGTTGAGGATCGCTTCGGCCTGACGGTCGTTCAGGCCGAACTCCTCCATCATCACCGCCTTGGGTTCGTCCTCCTCGCGGATGATCTGGATGACCCGGTCGAGATTGAGATAAACGATCAGATAGCCGTCGAGCAGTTCGATCCGGTCGGCGATCTTCGCGAGCCGGTGCTGCGAGCGCCGCACGAGCACCTCGAACTGGTGCTTCAGCCAGGCGGACAGCGCCTGCTTCAGGCTCATCACCATCGGTGTGCGATGTTCGTCGAGCACGTTCAGGTTGAGCGAGATCCTGACTTCCAGTTCGGTCAGGCGGAACAGGCTCTCCATCAGCATGTCGGGATCGACCGTCCGGCTGCGCGGTTCGAGAATGATGCGGATATCCTCGTCGCTCTCGTCGCGAACGTCGGCGAGGATCGGCAGCTTCTTTTCGTTCACCAGCTCCGCGATCTGTTCGATCAGCTTGGACTTCTGGACCTGATAGGGAATCTCGCTGACGACGAGGTGCCAGCCGCCCCCCTTCTCGTCGATCCGTTCGATACGCGCGCGGACGCGGAACGCGCCGCGCCCGGTCGCATAGGCCTCCGCGATCGACGCGGCGCTGTCGACGAGAATCCCGCCGGTGGGGAAATCCGGTCCCTGAACATATTGCAGGAGCTCGGACGTCTCGGCTTCGGGCCGGTCGATCAGATGCACGCAGGCGTCGACCAGTTCGGCAACATTATGCGGGGGGATCGAGGTCGCCATGCCGACGGCGATGCCGCTGGCGCCATTGGCGAGAAGATTGGGGAACAGCCCGGGGAAGATCTCGGGCTCTTCCTCCTCGCCATTGTAGGTCGGTCGGAACTCGACCGTGCCCTCGTCGAGTCCGGCCATGAGGTCGCCGGCCGCCGTCGTCAGCCGCGCCTCGGTATAGCGCATCGCCGCCGCATTATCGCCGTCGACATTGCCGAAATTGCCCTGGCCGTCGACCAGCGGGTAGCGCAGCGAGAAGCTCTGGGCGAGGCGGACCATCGCATCATAGACCGACTGGTCGCCATGCGGATGATATTTGCCGATCACGTCGCCGACCACGCGCGCGCATTTCTTGTAGCCGGCGCTGGGGTCCAGCCGCAGCAGGCGCATCGCCCACAAAAGCCGCCGATGGACCGGCTTCAACCCGTCGCGAACATCGGGGAGCGAGCGCGCCGTGATCGTCGACAGCGCATAAACGAGATAGCGGTCGGACAGGGCGCTGTCGAAAGGCGTGTTGCGGATGCTGTCGTCGGGTAGCTCGGCGATATCGGTCATTGCGTTGCTGTAGCGGCTAAGGGGCACGGGGGGAAAGGGCCTTGCGCGGCTCCATCACAAGCTTCGACAGCATCCGCTGATTGGCAGCCATCGCTGTTTTTTTATGTGTCCGCGCGCCCGACGGGGTGACGAACCATGGCCCAGGCGGCATGTTGAACCCGATCAGGAACCACGGATTACTCCCCGCGATGCGTCTTTACCGCAGAATTGCCCCGCCGATCCTTCTCTCCCTCGCCGCCGTCGCGGCCCCCGCCGCCGAAAACAGCCGGCCGCAACCTCTGCCGATCGAGCGCCATCTGCCGGCACCGCGTGACGTCGCCTACCCGGGGACGCTCGCGCTCGAGGTCGACGCCACCGATGTCGCACGCGGCGTGTTCGCAGTGCAGGAGCGCATCCCGGTCGACAAGCCCGGCACGCTCTATCTTCTCTATCCGCAGTGGCTTCCCGGCAACCATGCGCCGCGCGGTCCGATCGACGACATCGCCAACCTCCGGATCAGCGCCGGCGGCAAGCCGCTCGACTGGAAACGCGACCCGGTCGACGTCTATGCGATCGCGGTCGACGTGCCTCCCGGCGTTTCCAGCCTGGACCTGAGCTTCGACTATGTCTCGCCGGTCAGCACCAGCCAGGGCCGCGTGGTCATGACCCGCGAAATGCTGAGCCTGCAGTGGAACCTGGTCGCCTTCTACCCCGCAGGCTATTTCACGCGCGGCATCCAGGTCGCGGCTTCGGCGAAGCTCCCGTCCGGCTGGGGCTATGGTACTGCCCTCACCCCCGACACCGGCGAAACCGATGGCTGGGTTCGCTTCAAGCCGGTCGATTTCGAGACGCTCGTCGACAGCCCGATGCTTGCCGGCGCACATTTCCGACAGGTCATGCTCAGCCCGAAGGTTCGGCTGAATATCGCAGGCGACAGTCCTGCCGAATTGCGCGCCAGCGACGAGCAGATCGCTCTGCACCGCAACCTCGTCGATCAGGCGGTCCGCCTGTTCGGCGCCGAACATTATGACCGCTACGAATTCCTGCTGTCGATCACCGACCGGCTGGGCGGTATCGGCCTCGAGCATCAGCGCTCGAGCGAGAATGGCGTGGCGACCGGATATTTCACGCGCTGGGACGAGCAGACCGCGAGGCGCAACCTGCTTCCTCACGAATATGCCCATAGCTGGAACGGCAAATATCGGCGCGGCGCCGACCTTTACACGCCGGATTTCAATACGCCTATGCGCAACTCGCTGCTCTGGGTCTATGAAGGGCAGACCCAATATTGGGGCTATCTGCTGCAGGCGCGTTCGGGACTGGTATCGCCCGACGACACGCTGGCCGCCTTCGCGATGATCGCCGCTCAGTTGGACAACCGCCCTGGCCGCCGCTGGCGGCCGCTGATCGACACCACCAACGATCCGATCATCGCTGCCCGCCGTCCTCAGCCCTGGACGAGTCTGCAGCGATCGGAGGATTATTATGCGGAGGGCATGCTCATCTGGCTGGATGCGGACATGCAGATACGGACGTTGACCAAAGGCCGGAAATCGCTCGACGATTTCGCACGGGCCTTTTTCGGCATGCGCGATGGCGACTGGGGTACCCTGCCCTATACGCTGGACGAGGTCGTCGCGACGCTCAATGCGATCGTCCCCTATGACTGGCGGGAGTTCCTCAGCAGCCGGGTCGAGCGCCGACGCGACCATGCGCCGCTCGACTGGATCGACCGCGGCGGATACCGCCTCGTCTATACGCGCACGCCCACCAGCTATTGGCGGACCGAAGAAAGGCGGCGCAAGATCGCCGATTATAGCTATTCGCTCGGCCTCGTGATCGATTCCGCGGATCGAAGCATCGAACAGGTGATGTGGGACAGCCCGGCCTTCGCGGCGGGCCTCACCAACAATGACAATATCGTCGCGGTCGAAGGCGAGGCGTTCGACGCCGGGCGCCTGACCGCCCTGATCGACGCTGCCGTAACGACGAAGAAGCCGATCGAGATGATCATCCGGCGCGGCGACCAGTATCGCGTCGTCAGCATCCCCTATTTCGGCGGCAATCGCTATCCGCGCCTCGAGCGGACGGGTTCGCGATCGGGATGGCTCGACGACCTGCTCAAGCCGAAGGAATAGCGGTCGGACGATGCGCGGGACGTCATCGCGCGCATTGCACCAGAAGCAGGAAAGCGTCGCGCAGAACAGGCCCGGACCACTGTTTTCTTGCAAATATGCAGGTTCGACAATGGTCTAATTGGAAAGCGCCTGCCCGCCCCCTATTGCCCCCGCTCTTCAAGTGGAATGGGTGTTGCGTCGACGTGATCATCGTAGAGGGTGCCGACGACGGCGAATATCTGCGCTGGCGCTATTGGGAAGCGATCAACGCCGCGCGGAACGCCGGCTCACGCGAAAGCCGCGACCGACATATGCGGGTCGCCGAAAGCTACCGGCTGCAATCGCGCGAGGCGGGCCTCGATCTGCCAGAGCCGAATATGCTCGATATACCGGACCCGCTCTGAAGCGCGATGATTGCGAAATCGGGCCTCGCGTCCGCCACCGGAAGCCGGCGGCGAACGCATGACCGGGCCGATCAGCCGACGAAGGCCTTTTCGATCACATAATCCGCCGGCTTGGCGTTCGAGCCTTCCTCGAAGCCCAGGCGTTCCAGAATGGCGGAACAGTCGCGGATCATGTCCATGCTGCCGCACATCATCACCCGGTCGGTCGCCGGGTCGAGGCGAGGCTCGCCGTCGACCCCATCGAACAGCCCGCCATTTTCCATCAGCGTGGTGATACGCTGCTGGCGCGGGAACGGCTCACGGGTGACGATGGGCACATAGCGGAACTTCGCAGCGGCCTCTTCCTCGACCAGCGGGTCGCCAGCCAGGCGGCTTTCAAGCACGTCGCGGAAGGCGAGGTCGCTGAGATGGCGAACGCTGTGAACGATGACGACCTGCTCATAGCGCTCATAGATATCGGGATCGCGCATGATCGACAGGAAAGGTGCCAGGCCGGTGCCGGTGGCCAGCAGGAACAGTCGCTTGCCGGGGGTCAGTGCATCGGCGACGAGCGTCCCCGTCGTCTTACGCGCGACATAGATCTCGTCGCCGGGAATGATATGGCGCAGGCGCGAGGTGAGCGGCCCGTCCTCGACGGCGATCGAGAGAAATTCGATCTCGTCGGCATAAGAGGGGCTCGCGATCGAATAGGCGCGCAGCAGCGGCCGCGCCTCTGTCGGAAGACCGATCATCACGAACTCGCCCGAACGGAAGCGCAACGAGGCGGGCCGATCGACAGCGAAGCTGAAGAGATGTTCGTTCCAATGCTTCACCCAGAGGACGGTCTGGATGTTGAAGGCGTCGTTCGGGGCGATCTTCACCGCTTCCGTACGGCTGCTCATTACGTCGTTCCTTTCAAACCCGCTGCTTGCCGATCCTTGGCTCAGGACGCGTCCCATAGAGCCCAAGGGCCATGCTTGCCACACCCCTTTTCATTGGGTGCGCCACAGCTAATCTTGTCACGGGTCAGCATTGCTGTCGCAACGCCTCGCCCACTTCTCCGGAGTTGGAAATGGGCGAGGCGAGGCGCCGTCCCCGGCGAGAGTCTCGTCTCGACTCAGGGACGAATTGCGGACCGCCGGTCGAGCCACGGCGGCGGCGCGCAAGAGCGTTCGAGATCGGCGGCGCGGACAGGATGGCGCGATGTGCCCGGGCCGATCAGGCCCAGGAACTGGTCGAGCAGTTCCTCCCCTTGCTGCCAGCGGCCGATCCCGTCGATCGGTCGGAAATGCCCGCATCCCGGCATGCGCGCGAAACCGCATCCCCATTGCCGGGCGAGACTGAAGCCTCGGTCCGTGCCGAGGTGCGGATCGTCGTCGCTGGCGACGACGAGGCCGGGGAAAGGAAATATATCGTTGGGCAAGGGCAGGAAATCGTCGAGCCGCCTGTCCTCCCCATTATGGGGATCATTGGGTGCGACCAGAAGCGCGCCGACGATCGTGGCCTCGCTCTCCATGCTCATGAGGCTCGACCAGGCGGCCACCGCCAGGGCGCCGATGCCATGACCGACGAGGAAAAGGGGGCCGGGCACCGTCCGTACGTGCCGGTCGAGCCAGGATACGAGCGCGTTTCGGCGCGGTATGCGCGCGTGACCAAGATCGACTTTCTGGCAATCGAGCCGCCGACGGACCCAATCATCCTGCCAATAGTCGCCGGGTCCATAATCGAAGTCCGGCAGCAAAAGCACTGTCGGCTCCGACGGCGCATGATCGAAACGGTCGGCCGGCATGCAAGCCTCCACGACTCGCCCTGTGGTTCAGGGCTTCCGTAGCGGCACGGTATCTCTATCGGAGTAGTTGTAAATCAGCCTGCGGCCAGCCGCACCGGGCGTGCGCCGAAACGGGAGCGGCCCATTCCGGGCCGCTCCGTAGCACGCTTCACTTACCGCGGTTCTTGCGGTGGCTCTCGAGATCCAGGATCATGTTCTCGCCTTCGGGCATCAGGCCCAGCCGGCGCGCAATCTCCTGATAGGCCTCGACTTCGCCGCCCAGATCCTGGCGGAAACGGTCCTTGTCGAGCTTTTCGCCGGTCGCCATGTCCCACAGCCGGCAGCCGTCGGGACTGATCTCGTCGGCGAGAATGACGCGGCTATAGTCATTGTCCCAGAAGCGGCCGAATTCGAGCTTGAAATCGACCAGACGGATGCCGATGCCGGCGAACAGGCCGCACATGAAATCATTCACGCGGATCGCCATATCGGCGATGTCGTGCATCTCTTCCTGGCTGGCCCAGCCGAAGCAGGCGATATGCTCATCGGCCACCATCGGGTCGCCGAGGGCGTCGTCCTTGTAATAATATTCGATGATCGTGCGGGGCAGCTGCGTCCCCTCCTCGATACCGAGCCGCTTGGTCAGCGATCCGGCCGCGACGTTACGCACGACCACCTCGATCGGAACGATCTCGACCTGGCGGATCAGCTGCTCGCGCATGTTCAGGCGGCGGATGAAGTGCGTCGGAACGCCGATCGTCCCGAGCATCGTGAAGATATGCTCGGAAATACGGTTGTTGAGGACGCCCTTGCCGTTGATCGTACCCTTCTTCTGCGCGTTGAAGGCGGTGGCATCGTCCTTGAAATACTGGATCAGAGTGCCGGGTTCTGGGCCTTCATAAAGAATCTTGGCCTTGCCTTCGTAGATCTGGCGGCGGCGGGTCATCGATTAGGGCCTCCGGGGGGCACGGGAAATAGAGAAGCCCCGGAGACAACGTCGATTCGGACGCGCCACCGAGGCAGTTCGAAAAAGCCTTTACAGCGATTGCCGATGGCAAGCAATCAATGCGTCGCCCACCAAAGATTCTGCGTGCATTCGGCGGTGCAGGCTCCTAATCGGCGCGAATCTGCCGCTTTGGGGCATGGACATGCGAAATGACGTTGCCAACGTCGAGGATGCGACCGGAAACAGCCGGCTGAGCAGGAACGACAAGGCCGCCTTGACGCTGGGCGCACTCGGCGTCGTCTTCGGTGATATCGGCACCAGCCCCATCTACGCCTTTCGGGAGGCGCTGTCGCAGGCTGCAAATGACGGCATCGTCGCAGGCGAGATACTGGGCGTGCTCAGCCTCGCCTTGTGGGCGCTGATCCTCGTCGTGACCTGCAAATATGTCCTCTTCCTGATGCGCGCCGACAATAATGGCGAGGGCGGCGTCCTCGCATTGATGGCGCTGGCTCAGCGATCGACGCGCAAGCGCCGGACGTTCGTCCTCGCCCTGGGCGCGATAGGTGCGGCGCTCTTCTATGGTGACGGGGCGATCACTCCCGCGCTCTCGGTGCTGTCTGCGGTGGAGGGTCTCAAGACGATCCCCGGCTTCGAGCACGCCATTTCCCGCGGCACGATCATCGTCATAACCTGCTCCATTCTCATCGCATTGTTCCTGATCCAGTCGCGCGGAACCGCCATCGTGGGGCGGCTCTTCGGTCCGGTCTGCCTGGTCTGGTTCGTCACGATCGGCGCGATCGGACTGATCCACATCGCCGACGAGCCCGGCATTCTGCTGGCGCTGTCACCCCATAATGGCGTGCTGTTCATGGCCAATCATGGCGCCACGGGCCTGTTCGTCATCGGTGCGGTGTTCCTGACCGTCACCGGTGCGGAAGCATTGACCGCCGACATGGGGCATTTCGGCGTCCAGCCGATCCGGACGGGATGGCTGTTCATCGTCTTCCCCGCGCTCGCCCTCAACTATCTCGGCCAGGGCGCCTTCGCGCTGAATGCGCTCGAGCAGGCAGCCGCCCGCGGCACCGAGTTCACCAATCAGGACTGGTTCTTCCTGATGGCGCCCGGCGCAGCGCGCATCCCGCTGGTGCTGCTCGCGACCTGCGCGACCGTCATCGCCAGCCAGGCGGTGATCACCGGCGCCTATTCGCTGACCCGGCAGGCGATCCAGCTCGGCCTCCTGCCGCGTCTGAAGATCAGCCAGACCTCGGCGACCGATGCCGGCCAGATCTATCTGCCCGCGATCAACAATTTCCTGCTGGCCGGCGTCCTCATCCTGGTGCTCGGCTTCGGCTCGTCATCGGCGATGGCGGCGGCCTATGGCATCTCCGTCTCGGGCACGATGGTGGTCACCACCTGCCTGGGCTTCCTGGTCGTACGGCGGACCTGGGGATGGAGCCTGCCGCTGACCCTCGGCGTGATCGTGCCGCTGCTGTTGCTCGACATCTTCTTCTTCGGCGCCAACGTCCTGCGCATCTATGAAGGCGGCTGGGTGCCGCTGATCATCGCGCTCGGCGTGGCGGTGCTGATCGCCACCTGGGTGCGTGGCCGCAAGCTGCTGCTGTCGATCGATCAGAGCCAGTCGATCGAACTCGACGAACTGGCCCGAATGCTGCGCGCCCGCCCGCCCGAGCGCGTGCCGGGCATGGCGATCTTCCTGTCGTCGGACATGGAGGCGGCTCCCAGCGCGCTGCTCCACAACCTGAAGCACAACAAGATCCTGCACGAGCGCAACCTCGCCCTCACGATCAACACGGTCAACACCCCCGCCGTATCGCCGGCGAAGCGGCTGGACATGACCAACATCGACGAGAATTTCACGCGCGCGGTGCTCAGCTACGGCTTCATGGAGAGCCCCGACATACCGCGGGACCTCGCCTTCGCGCTGCGCCATGGCGACAACAAGCTCGAGCCGATGCAGACGAGCTACTTCATCGGCCGGTCCACGCTGCGTCCATCCAAGCATAGCGGCATGCCCTTCTGGCAGGATTTGCTGTTCATATTCCTGTATCGGAACGCGTCCGATCCCACGGATTTCTTTCGCATTCCGGCGAACCGGGTCGTCGAACTGGGATCGCAGACGACGATCTGACCGGGGGATCGGCTCGCCTCCCCGTCACGCGGGGATTGCGTCGGACCGACAAGGCCCTATGCCATGGCTACATGTCTGACACTCTCGATCTCAGCCGGTTCGAGCGGATGATGGCCGGCCATGCCGGTCAGCTCGGCCTGCGCTACGTGGCCCATGGCGACGACTGGGCGGAACTCGGCTTCGACTACAAGCCGTCGCTTGCGATGAACGCAGAAAATGGGGTGCTCGCCTCCGGCCCGATCATATCGCTGATCGACAGCGCCTGCGGCTTCTCCATCGCCGCGAAGATCAAGCGTATCCGGCCCATGGCGACGCTCGACCTGCGGATAGACTATGTCCGCGCGGCACCGCCGGGCCGTGCGATCACCGCGCGGGCGACCTGCTACCGGGTCGCGCGGAACGTCGCCTTCGTCCGCTGCCTGGCCCATGACGGCGATCCCGAGGATCCCGTCGCCCATGCGCTTGCCACCTTCTTCTTCACGGGCGACTGATGAGCTTTACCTCCCCTTATGCGAACATGATCGGTGCGCGGCGGAACACCGCGACGGGCGAACCGATCATCACCATCGGCTGGCATGACGAGATCGAGGGCCGACCGGGCTTCCTCCACGGCGGCGTGATCGCCGGCCTGCTCGAAATGGCCTGCTATGAGGCCCTCAGCCAGGAATTGCGGGATCAGGCGGCGATGCCGCGCCTCAAGCCGATCAACATCGCCGTCGATTATCTGCGGGGCGGGCTGATGACCGACACCCATGCCGTCGCCCAGGTGGTCCGCGTGGGCAAGCGCGTCGCCAATGCCAGCGCCGTCTGCTGGCAGGACGACCGGTCGAAGCCGATCGCGACGGCCCGCATGCACATCCTGCTCGACCGCTAGGAACCACCATGACCGATTTCGCCGCCCTTCTTCAGGCCGATCGCGGCCAGACCGCCCATGCATTGGTGCCGGTCACGGTCGATGGCCTCGACTCATGGCTGCTCCGCCAGTCGCCTGCCGCCCGCGCCCTGTGCGCCGCCGCGCAGTTCCGGGCCAAGCCGGGGGAAATTGCCATCCTCCCCGGTCGGCAGGACGACGACTGGTCGGTCGCCTATGGAGTCGCCAAGACGCCCGGGCCCTGGGACATCGCAGCAGTGACGGCCAAGCTCCCAGCCGGAACCTATCGCATCGACGGCGACGGGCCAGGCGCCGGCGCCCTGGGCTGGTTGCTGGCCCAGCATCGGTTCGACCGCTATCTGTCCAAACCCGATCCCACACCCGCCCGCATCCTGTTGACCCGCGACCTCAAGGGCATGGCAGAGACTCTCGCGCTGGCCGAAGCGGTGGCGCTGGTCCGCGATCTGGTCGATTCGCCCGCCCAGGACATGGGGCCTTCCGAACTGGCCGACGCGGCGGAACGCGTTGCCCGCCGCTACGGCGCAGAGTTCCGCGTGACGCAGGGGGACGCGCTTGAGCGCGACTATCCGATGATCGCGGCGGTCGGGCGCGCCGCAAGCCGTGATCGCGCGCCCCGCTTGATCGAGTGCGAATGGGGCAATGCCGCCCACCCCCGGGTGGCGATCGTCGGCAAGGGTGTCTGCTTCGACTCCGGCGGACTCGACCTGAAGCCCTCTTCGGCGATGCTGCTGATGAAGAAAGACATGGGCGGCGCCGCCCATGCCCTCGCCCTCGCCCAGCTGGTGATGGAGGCGAAGCTCCCGGTCCGACTCCATCTGCTGATCCCCGCCGTGGAAAATGCCGTTGCCGGCAACGCCTTCCGTCCGGGAGATGTCCTGCGCAGCCGCAAGGGTCTGTCGGTCGAGATCGGCAACACCGATGCCGAAGGGCGTCTCGTGCTCGGCGACGCGTTGACGCGGGCGGGCGAGGACAAGCCCGTGCTGATGGTCGATTTCGCGACTCTGACCGGCGCCGCACGCGTAGCCCTCGGTCCCGATCTGCCTGCCCTGTTCTGCAACGACGATCCGCTGGCGGCCGATCTTGCAGCGGCGGCGGTGGCGGTGGCGGACCCGCATTGGCGCCTGCCGCTGTGGTCGGACTATGCCGACATGCTCAAGTCGGGCGTGGCCGACATCAACAATGCCGGGGAAGGCGGGATGGCCGGCGCCGTCACGGCCGCGCTGTTCCTGCAGCGCTTCGTACCGGACGGCCTGCCCTGGGCGCATTTCGACACATTCGCCTGGCGACCCGCACCAAAACCGGGCCGTCCGAAGGGCGGCGACGCGCTGGGCCTTCGCTGCGCTTTTGCCCTTTTGAAAGCGCGATTTAGCGAAGACTGAGCCAGAATGGACTGCTCCGACGACAAAAGGGGTCACCGCGTAAATCGGCGGTGAAACGAAAGCGTCATGGGCGCGTTCTCAGCGCAGGGACCAACCCGGATCCTGCCCTGAGGAACGAGACGAGCACGATATGTCCGATAACCAGCTCTCCCAATGGATGCGCGCTCTGGTCGCCTATGTCCGTTCGGGGCAGCCCGACCTGACCAATCGCCAGATGGCCCTTTTGCTCATCAGCTATATCACGCCGGGGCCCCACACCGTGCGCGGATTGGCGCAGCAGCTCGGCGTGTCGAAACCTGTGATAACGCGCGCCTTGAACACATTGGGGTCGCTCGGCTATCTGCGCCGGGAACGCGACGATAATGACCGTCGCAACATCTTTGTCGCCAAGACGGAAAAAGGGGCTGCCTTCCTCGATGCCTTCGGAAAATCCATCGACATCGAGAAGATGGGAGGCTGACACCACCGCCGGTCACACGCCACCGCTCTCGACCTTCAGCCTCGCGGGTCCGACGCAGCTTATCGACAAGCGGGTGAACGCCTGCCGGCCGGACATCGCCGATGTCGCCCTCGCCGGCCGGCTGTTCGCGCCGCATTATGCGGCTCCGCTGATCCGCTCGGCCACGGCCACCGCGTTCATGCGGCAGGCCCCCTCGAACGCCGCAGAAGCGGTGTCGCAGCTTCTGCCCGGCGAGGGTTTCGCAGCGCTTGAAATCGCCTCCGGCTGGGCCTGGGGCTATTCGCTCCACGACCATTATGTCGGCTATGTGCTGGCGGATCTGCTGGGTACGCCGACCGAGCCGACCCACCGGGTTTCGGTCCGCGAGGCACTGGTCTTCGCCGATGCTTCGATCAAGTCGCCGGTGATTGCCAGCCTGCCCCTTTCTGCGTGCATACAGGGGACCGTTGACGGCAGCTTCCTGCGAACCGAGCAGGGCTTCATCCATCTGCACCACCTAGCGCCCGTCGGCGACTGCGTTCCCGACCCGGTGGAAGTCGCGGAACTCTGCCTAGGCATGCCCTATCTGTGGGGCGGGCGCGGCGGCGGTGGGATCGACTGCTCCGGCCTGGTGCAGATCTCGCTGGCTGCGGCCGGACATGCCGCGCCCCGCGACACCGACATGCAGCGCGACACGATCGGCTCGAGCCTTCCCGAGGACGCCCCGCTGATGCGCGGCGACGTCATCAGCTTCCCCGGCCATGTCGGCCTGATGGTCGACGACAGCCGCCTTATCCATGCCAACGCCCATTGGATGGGCGTCGTGATCGAGCCGCTGGCCGACGTCGTCGCCAGGCTCAAGCCCAACCATGACCGGCCGATCCTGAGCCGGCGGAGACTTGCATCATGACCGCGAAGGTCTTCATCGACGGTGCCGCCGGCACCACCGGGCTCGAAATTGCGGACCGGCTCGCCGGGCGCAGCGATATCGAGATCATCACGATCGCAGAAGAACGGCGCAAGGACCCGGCCGCCCGCGCAGAGGCGCTGAACGGGGCCGACGCGGTCGTGCTGTGCCTGCCCGACGATGCTGCGCGCGAAGCGGTCTCGCTCATCTCCAATCCCGATACCCGCGTGATCGACGCGTCGACCGCGCACCGCACCGCCGAGGGCTGGGCCTATGGCTTTGCCGAGCTCGACCCGGGCCAACGGGAGAGGCTCGCCGAGGCACGGCGCATCTCGAACCCCGGCTGCTACCCCACCGGCTTCCTGGCGCTCGTTCGCCCGCTGGTCCGCGCCGGCCTGCTGCCTGCCTCGACGCCGCTGTCGGTCAACGCCGCCTCTGGCTATTCGGGTGGCGGCAAGGCAATGATCGCGATGTACGAGGATGCGGCGTCCGCCGACGCCACCGACAGCGCCTTCCGGGCCTATGCGCTCGGCCTCGGCCACAAGCATGTGCCCGAGATGCAGCGCCATGCCGGGCTCGATCACCCGCCGATCTTCTTCCCCTCGGTCGCGCGCACCTATCGCGGCATGCTGGTCGAGGTACCACTCCACCTGCACCTCATCCCCGGTCGCCCGAGCGGCGCCGCGCTCCACGACACGCTGGCGGCCGCCTATGAGGGCAGCCAGATCGTCCGCGTCCACGAGGATCGCCCCTCAGCGCTGTTGATCGAACAGGCGGCGGGCACCGACCGCCTCGGCGTCTATGTCTATGCGGACGAAAAAGCCGGCCAGGCCCGCGTGGTCGCGCTGCTCGACAATCTCGGCAAGGGCGCCGCCGGCGCCGCCGTCCAGAACCTCAACATCGCGCTGGGCCTGCCGGAGGCGACGGGTCTGCGGCTGTAATCCCGTGTTCGTCAAAACGGAAAAATGGGGACAGCATACTAATTTTGGGCAGAGCTCACGGCGCGCTGTTGAGGAACGAGGCGTCGCCACAGCAGAACTGAACCGCGATAGCCAAACTGCGGTTCGCTCTAAATAGTATGCTGTCCCCAATATAAGCCAAATATAAGCCAGGTAGAGCGGAAGAGGATTCACCCTCGCCTCTACTCCACTCACATCTCGCCGCGGGCTCTCCGGATCGCGTAGTAGCGCTGCACGTTCGCATTGTGCTCGGCCAGCGTATTGGCGAAGATGTGGCCGCCCTTGCCGTCCGCGACGAAATAGAGCGCGCTGCTCTTGGCCGGGTCCAGAACCGCTTCGATCGCGGCCTTGCTCGGGTTCGCGATCGGACCTTCCGGCAGGCCGGCCGAGGCATAGGTGTTGTAGCCGTTGACTGCGCGGAGTTCGGACTGGCGAATGCGGCGGCCGAGGGGTTTGCCCCTGGTGATCGGGTAGATGACGGTCGGGTCGGCCTGCAGCTTCATTCCCTGCCGCAACCGGTTGGAATAGACCGAGGCGACCATCGGCCGTTCGGAGGCAATGCCGGTTTCCTTCTCGACGATCGAGGCGAGGATCACCGCGTCGCGCTTGCTGGTGACCGCCGTGGTCGGCTTGCGGCCTTCCCAGGCTTCGTCGATCGCCTTGCGCATCGCCATCTGCATCCGCGCGAGAACCGCCGCACGCGGCTCGCCCGCCTCGAACGCATAGCTGTCGGGCAGCACCGAGCCCTCAGCGGGCGTGTCGATGGTGCCGGTCAACAGCGGCTCGGCAAGCAGCCTTTCGCGAACCAGGATCGAGGGCATGCCCTCGGGGATGGTGACGAGATGCTGCACGGGGGTGCCGTGCTGAAGAATGTCGAGGATCTGGAGCCCGCTCGCTCCGGCCGGAATGGTAAACTCGCCCGCGCGGACCGGTTCGTCCGAGCCGAAGCGGCGGGCGAAGCGGAGGAAGTTGGTGGTCGAGCGGATCGCGCCCGCCTTTTCCAGAGCGCGGGCCGCAGCCGCCAGCGTATCGCCCTTGCGGACGACGACGCTGGCTTCCCTGGTCAGGGGGCCCTGCCCCCACCAGTCACGCGAGATCCACGCTGCGGCGCCGCCCGCCAGCAACGCCAGGACCACGACCAGCACGAGCAGCCGGCCGATGATCGAAGGCTTGCGGCGGCGGGCCACGACCGGATCAGTCCTCGATGGCGCGCATGATCAGGCTGGCGTTGGTGCCGCCGAAGCCGAAGCTGTTGTTCAGCACGGCCTTCACCTTGCGCTTCTTGGCCTTAAGCGGAACGAGGTCGAAATCCTCGAGGCCGTCGCTCGGATTTTCGAGGTTCAGCGTCGGCGGCACGATCTGGTCGCGCATCGCGAGGATGCAGAAGATCGATTCGACCGCGCCGGCACCGCCCAGCAGATGGCCGATCGCCGACTTGGTCGAGCTCATCGACACGGTCTTGAGCGCATCGCCGAACAGGCGGCGCACCGCGCCCGCTTCGAGCTCGTCGCCGAGCGGGGTCGATGTGCCGTGGGCGTTGATATAATCGATGTCCGACGGCGTCAGGCCCGACTTCTTGAGCGCCATCGCCATCGAGCGATAGGCCCCCGACCCTTCCGGATGCGGTGCGGTGACGTGATAGGCGTCGCCCGACAGCCCATAGCCGATCACCTCGGCATAGATCTTTGCACCGCGCGCCTTGGCGTGCTCATATTCCTCGAGCACGACGATGCCGGCGCCCTCGCCCATGACGAAGCCGTCGCGGCCCTTGTCATAGGGGCGCGACGCCTTTTCGGGCGTGTCGTTATAGGCGGTCGACAACGCGCGCGCCTGGGCGAAGCCGGCGATGCCGAGCGGGCAGATCGCGCCCTCGGCGCCGCCTGCCACCATGATGTCGGCATCGTCCATCGCGATCATGCGCGCGGCGTCGCCGATCGCATGGGCACCGGTCGAGCAGGCGGTGACGACCGCATGGTTCGGACCGCGCAGGCCATATTTGATCGAGACCTGACCCGAGATCAGGTTGATCAGGCGACCATGGACGAAATGGGGGCTGACACGGCGCGGGCCCTTTTCATGGAGAACGATCGACTCGCTCTCTATGCCGGGCAGGCCGCCGATTCCCGAACCGATCGACAGACCGGCGCGGTAGCTCAGCTCTTCGCTCATGTCGGTCAGGCCGGCATCTTCGAGCGCCTGGCCGGCGGCGTCGATGCCATAGACGATGAACGGATCGACCTGCCGCTGCACCTTATGGTCGACGCGCTTGCCGGCGTCGAAGCCATAGGGATGATCGGCAGGCTTGACCTCGCAGGCGATCGTGCACGCCTGATCGCTCGGATCGAAGCGGGTGATGCGGGCAGCGCCCGACTTGCCGGCGATGATGTTGCTCCAGGCTGTTTCGACATCCGCGCCCAGCGGCGTGACAAGGCCCAGACCGGTTACGACCACGCGACGCATGGCAATCTCCTGCATATCCTCTTGAACGGCAAAGCGGCCCCCCGTCCCATCGGTTTGCCCGGGGTCGGGGAGCCGCCGAAAGCTCTCGGCTCGATCACCTGCCCCGGACGATCATTCGGCCGGCGGGCGGGTGGATCAGCCCTTGTGGCTGTCGATATAGTTGATGGCGTCCTTGACGGTCGCGATCTTCTCAGCCGCATCGTCGGGAATCTCGACGCTGAACTCTTCCTCGAACGCCATGACCAGCTCGACGATGTCGAGGCTGTCCGCGCCCAGATCGTCGATGAAGCTGGCCTCTTCGGTCACCTTCTCGGCTTCGACACCGAGATGTTCGACAACGATCTTCTTAACGCGCTCAGCGGTCTCGCTCATATTCCAAACCTTCCTTAGGGTCTCTGTCGCCTGCCCTAACGGGGGGCGACTTTGCTTGCAAGCATGCATTGAAGACGCCGGACCGCAATTGGCCCCGCTATCTTCAGCTCATGGCTCAGATCATGGCCATCCCGCCATTGACGTGCAGCGTCTGGCCGGTGACGTAGGACGCCTCCTGGCTGGCGAGATAGACGACGGCCGCAGCGATGTCGCCGCCCTCGCCCAGCTTTCCGGCGGGGATCTTGGTCAACAGCGCCTCTTTCTGCGCTTCGGGCAGCACATCGGTCATCGCGGAGGCGATGAAGCCGGGCGCCACGCAGTTGACGGTGATATTGCGGCTCGCCAGTTCCTGCGCGAGCGCCTTGGACATGCCGACCAGGCCGGCCTTCGACGCGGCATAGTTCGCCTGCCCCGGATTGCCGGTGGTGCCGACGACCGAGGTGATCGTGATGACGCGGCCATGGCGCGCCTTCATCATCGGCTTGGCGGCGGCGCGGATCAGGCGGAAGGCCGCTTCGAGGTTGACCGAGATCACCTGATCCCACTCCTCGTCCTTCATCCGCATGACGAGATTGTCGCGCGTCACGCCGGCATTGTTGACGAGAATGTCGAGCTTGCCGCCCAGCGCCTCGACCGCACGCGGAACGAGGCCATCGACCGCTTCGGCATCGCCGAGGTTGCAGGGCAGCACGACCGTGTCGCCGCCGATCTCGGCCGCGACGGCGTTCAACGCCTCTTCACGCGTACCCGACAGCGCGACGCGGGCGCCCTGCGCCGCGAGCGCCTTGGCGATGGCCGAGCCGATGCCGCCGCTTGCGCCCGTAACAAGTGCCGTGCGGCCCGAAAGATCGAACATGTGCATCGCCTTTCTATCTTAAGCTGGTGCGGCATGCCGCAGGATGACCGAGCGTGGCGGTCGCGTTGCGCGCTCTCTACCTCCGCCCGAGGGCGGGTGGCAAGCCGCGCACCCGTCAGAGGCTTGCAGCCAGCGCCTCGATATCCGCCATGGTGACGACGCTGATCGCTGCGGCCTTGTCGGTGATGTCCTTGACCATCGGGCCGACGACCTTGCCGCCGAACTCGACGAACTGCTCGACGCCGGCATCGGCCATGGCGGCGACGCCCTCGCGCCAGCGGACCGTGCCGGTCACCTGCTCGACCAGCAGGCGGACGATCTCCGCCGGATCAGAAACCGGCGCGGCCAGGACATTCGCGAAGACCGGGACGAGCGGCGCCTGCACCGCGGTCTTGCCGAGCGCTTCTGCCATGGCATCGGCGGCGGGCTGCATCAGCGCGCAGTGGAAGGGCGCCGAGACCGGCAGCAGCATCGCGCGGCGTGCCCCCTTGGCCTTGGCGATCTCGATCGCACGCTCGACGGCATCCTTGTGACCCGAAACCACGACCTGGCGGTTGCTGTTGTCATTGGCCGCCTGGCAGACTTCGCCCTGCGCCGCCTCTTCGGCGACGGCCTTGGCACCTTCGAAATCGAGGCCGAGGAAGACGGCCATGGCGCCGACGCCAACGGGCACGGCCGCCTGCATCGATTGCCCGCGCAGCTTCAGCAGCCTTGCGGTGGTCGACAGGTCGATCGCCTCTGCGGCGCAAAGCGCGCTATATTCGCCCAGGCTGTGCCCGGCCACGAACGCGGCCTTGTCGGCCAGGCTGATCCCGCCCTCCTTCTGAAGCACGCGCAGCGTCGCGATGGCATTGGCCATGATCGCAGGCTGGGCATTTTCGGTCAGGGTCAGCTCGTCGGCCGGCCCTTCGACCATGAGCTTGAACAGATTCTGGCTGAGCGCGTCGTCGACCTCCTGGAAGACCTCACGCGCGACGACGCTGGCATCGGCGAGCGCCTTGCCCATACCCACGGCCTGGCTGCCCTGACCCGGAAAGATGAATGCTCGCATGGACGGCTCTCCTCGCTAAGGCCGCCGCCACTAGGAAAGCTTTATCGCAGTGGCAAGCGCAAAGCCTTGCCCGGTCAGCCCGAAAGCCGACCGAAGGGCAGCAGTTCGCGCGCAAGCTTCTGGGTCGCACGGTCGTCTCCGGCCTTCAACGGCACCAATATGGCGATGGCCGCATTGCGGAAGATGCGATCGAGCGGCGCGCTGACCGTAGCGACACTGGCGGCTTCGGCCAATTGCCGGCCGCGCGCGTCGCCGGGATCGATGGCGAGCCGCAGCAGCGCGGCAAGCCCCGGATAGAGGGCGCGACCGCCACCGAGCGCCACGGCGCGATCCATCAGGCCGAAGCCGGTCGCCTTCTTCGCCCCGATGGCGATGCCGGCCATCATCGCGCCCAGATCAACCACCGAATCCAGATGCCAGGTTCCGACCGACGCGACAGCTTCGGCGTCGCGCGGGTTGGCGGCGGCTATCGCCTCGAACGACTTGCGCGCGGACAGCGCATCGCTTCTGCTACGGGTCAGCTTGGCGCGATAGCCAACGGCCATCGCCCGGGTGAGGCGGGCATCCTCGTCGCCCGGCTTCGCCAGCAACTGCTTGCCCGCAAGCGACTCCGCCTCGGCGATCCGTTCGAGCGCCACCCCCCTGTCGCGTGTCCGGAACGCCGCCTCGACAAGCAAGTCACGCGCGCCGGCAGCCTGCACGGGGCCGGCAAGAGCGGCGCCTGCCACGGCGACCGCGATCGACAGGCCGATCGAAAAGGACGCCATCTGCACCTCCTATAGTCCATGCTCATGCGCGACTCGCTCAACATGCGGACGCTACACCGGTTCCGCCGCCGGCCTGCGTCCTTTGTGCGCGCTTGCCTTTCTCCGGCATTTCCTTCATAGGCGGCGCCAACCGGGGCGGGAGCCAGTCTCTCCGCCCCCGTTGCTTTTGGAAGACAGCCGGAGGGGCGTTCGTGATGGGCACGGCGTCAGCGATCGGCCAAAGGAAGGAAGTCGCGAACATGGCTCTGTACGAGCATGTGTTTCTCGCGCGTCAGGATCTGGCACAAGCCCAGGTCGACGCGCTGGCGGAAGCCGCCACCAAGATCGTCGAGGACAATCAGGGCAAGGTCACCAAGACCGAGACCTGGGGCCTGCGCAGCCTCGCCTATCGCATCGCGAAGAACCGCAAGGCGCATTATGTGATGCTTCACATCGATGCCCCCGCCGGCGTCGTCGCCGAGTTGGAGCGCCAGACCGCGATCAACGAAGACGTGATCCGCTACATGACGATCCGCGTCGACGAGCTCGAGCAGGGCCCGTCCGCGATGATGCGTCGTGGCGAGCGTGAAGGCCGTCGTGGCGACCGCGAAGGCGGCCGTGGCGAGCGCGGCGATCGCCCGCGTCGCGAAGACCGCGAAGTCGCGTAAGGAGGGATAGAAACCATGGCACGCGCATTTTTCCGCCGCCGCAAGAGCTGCCCCTTCTCCGCGAAGGACGCTCCCCGGATCGATTACAAGGACGTTCGTCTGCTGCAGGGCTTCGTTTCCGAACGCGGCAAGATCGTCCCGAGCCGCATCACTGCGGTGTCCGCCAAGAAGCAGCGTGAACTCGCCAAGGCGATCAAGCGCGCCCGTCATCTCGGGCTGCTTCCCTACATCGTCAAGTAAGAAGGGACCGCCAACATGGACGTGATCCTGCTCGAGCGCGTAGAAAAGCTGGGCCAGATCGGTGACGTCGTCACCGTGAAGGCGGGCTTCGCGCGCAACTATCTCCTGCCCCGCAAGAAGGCGCTCCGCGCCAACGAAGCGAACAAGAAGGTCTTCGAAGCCAACCGCGCGCAGATCGAAGCCGACAACGCCAAGCGCCGCGAACATGCGGAAACCGAGGCGAAGACGCTCGACGACAAGTCGGTGACCCTGATCCGTCAGGCATCGAACACCGGCCAGCTCTATGGTTCGGTTTCGGCCCGCGACATCGTCGAGGCGCTCGCCGAGGACGGCGTCAAGGTCGCCAAGTCGGGCGTCGTGCTCAGCCGCCCGATCAAGACGATCGGTCTGCACGAGGTGAAGATCTCGCTGCACGCGGAAGTCTCCCGCATCGTCAAGGTCAACGTTGCCCGTTCGCCTGAAGAGGCCGAGCTGCAGTCGCAGGGCGTCGACGTCATGGCCTCGATGTTCGAGCGTGACGAAGCCGGCTTCACCGAAGCCTATGACCCCAACGCCGAGCCTGGCGAGATCGCTGCCGACCTGGTCGACCAGCCCGCCGAGGATTCGGCCGAGGCCTGATCGCTTCGCCGAACAGAAAAAGGGCCGTCCGGAGCGATCCGGGCGGCCCTTTTCTTTTGTCTACACCAAGGAAGAAGGCGGACGCCCGCAGGCATCCGCCACTCGACGATCACGCTGCCTGATAGAGCTGCTTCTCGCGGCCGGTCAGGATTTCCGCCAGGAACCAATAAGCCTCGCCCCAGGCGCTGAGGATGTTGTCGTCCACCGCGTCGCCGAGGACATCCTTGATCGCGGGCAGGAGCGCTGCCGCCACCAGCGGATAATGTTCGGCCTTCACGCCGGTCTCGACATGACGCTGAGCCATCCGCTCGACCGCCTGGCCGAGCACACCCAGATTATCGACATTCTTCGCATAGGCGAGGATCGCCGCGGCAAGACGCTTCGGCTGCTCGCCCGACTCCTGTGCCGCCTCATCGAACAGCGCCTTCACTTCGGGATCGACGAACAGCCGCTCGTACATGCGCGTCGTAATCGCGACGCCATGCTGCTGAAGCGCGGGTGCAGTCGCTTTGACGATGGCGATGGTTTCGGGAGAAAGCGTGGTGGTCATGATTACCCCTTTAAAGATGCAATAGCGATGCATCTATACCGCAGGCGATAAAGATGCAATTTGAATCTATCTTTAACAGCCGGTAAGGAGAGGCATGCGCCTCTCGCTCCACACCGATTATGCCCTCCGGACGCTGATCCACCTCGCGACGCATGACGACCGGCTCTGCTCGATCGCCGAGATCGCGCGCGCTTATGCGATTTCCGAGAATCACCTGATGAAGGTGGTCAACATGCTCGCTCGCGCGGGACTGGTCCGCGCGACGCGGGGTCGTGGCGGCGGGCTTGCGCTGGCCCGGCCGGCTACCGAAATCCGCATCGGCGAGGTGGTTCGGCATGGCGAGAAAGACCTGCCGCTGGTCGACTGCGCCTCGTGCAGGATAGCCCCCGCCTGCGGCTTGTCGGGCGTGCTGGGGGAGGCCTTTGGCGCGTTCATGGCGGTGCTGGACCGCTACACGATCGCCGATGTCGCGAGCCGGCGCGGCGATCTGGCGCGGCTGCTCTCGCTGGAGCCCCTCGTCGAGGCCTGACGCCACAAAGCCGGCTCAGGCCAGCGCGCGATGCCCCATGGGGCCATGGCCGCTGCCAAGGCCCGGCGCATGTTCCAGCGCCGTCCGCACGAAGCGACGCGCGCGCTCGATCGCGGCATCAAGGGCAAGTCCCTGTCCGAGCCCGGTGGCCACGGCGCTGGCCAGCGTACAGCCGGTGCCGTGGTCGTGGATCGTGTCGATACGGTTCGCGCTCCACCGGTGGATGGCATCCGGCCCCGCACCATCGAACAGCAGATCGGTGAGTTCGCCCGGACCTGTCTCCGCACCCGTCGCCAGAATCGCCCCGCAGCCCAGACGCTCGATTAATCCGGTTGCAGCCGTAGCGACCGATGCCTCGTCCGACAAAGTCAGACCCGCGAGCGCGCCCAGTTCGTCCAGATTGGGGGTCGAGAGCGTCGCCCGCCGCATGAGGTCTCCGAACACCGCGATCGTCTCAGCGCTGGCCAGACGGCTGCCGCTGGTGGCGATCATGACGGGATCGAAGACGACCGGCACGGCGGCGAGGTCCGGTCGGCTGAGACGCTCGGCGACGCGCGCCGCGGTATCGGGCGATCCGATCATGCCGATCTTGACCGCGTCGATGCCGATGTCGAACGCCACCGCATCGATCTGCGCGATCACGCTGCCGGCAGGAACCGGATGGACGTCGGTCACGCCCAGCGTGTTCTGCGCGGTGATCGCGGTGATCGCCGTCATCGCATGGCCACCCAGCAGGGTGACCGTCTTGATGTCGGCCTGAATGCCGGCGCCGCCGCCGGAATCGGATCCGGCGACGATCAGGATGCGGGCGACCGCCATGTCGATCAGGCGGCCTTGCGAACCGCGTCGCAGATCTGATCGACCATCGCCTCGACCAGCTTGCTGTCTTCGCCTTCGGCCATCACGCGGATCAGCGGCTCGGTGCCCGACTTGCGGATGACGAGCCGTCCGCTGCCCTCCAGCTTTGCCTCGGCATCGGCGATCGCCGCCTGGACCTTCTCGTCCTTGAGCGGCTCGCCTCCGACGAAGCGGACATTCTTGAGCAGCTGCGGCAGCGGATCGAACAGGTGGAGCAGGTCGCTCGCCGGCTTGCCGCTCTCGACCAATTCGGCCAGCACCTGCAACGCGGCTACGAGCCCGTCGCCGGTGGTCGCATGGTCGGACATGATGATATGACCCGACTGCTCGCCGCCGACGTTGAAGCCCTCGGCGCGCATCGCCTCGACGACATAGCGGTCGCCGACCTTGGTCCGATGCAGCGACAGCCCCTGCCCCTGCAGGAAGCGCTCCAGTCCGAGGTTTGACATGACCGTCGATACGAGCCCGCCGCCACGCAGCTGGCCGCGCCGATGCGCGCCGCTGGCGATCAGCGCCATCAGCTGGTCGCCGTCGACGACCCGTCCGAGATTGTCGACGACGATGAGCCGGTCGGCGTCACCGTCGAGCGCGATGCCCAGGTCGGCGCGCGTCTCGGCCACCTTGTCCTGCAACGCCTTCGTATCGGTCGAGCCGCATTTGTCGTTGATGTTGGTGCCATTGGGGCTGACCCCCATCGAGATCACGTCAGCGCCCAATTCCCACAAAGCGAGCGGGGCGACCTCATAGGCGGCGCCATTGGCGCAATCGACGACGATCCGCAGCCCTTCGAGGCGAAGATGCTCCGGAAAGCTGGACTTCACCGCATGGACATAGCGGCCGCGCGCGTCCTCGACGCGGCGTGCCCGGCCGATCTCGCCCGGCGCGGCGAGCTTGACCGGCGCATCGAGCAGCCCCTCGATCGCGATCTCGTCGGCGTCGGACAGCTTGTAGCCGTCGGGGCCGAACAGCTTGATGCCATTGTCGGCGAACATATTGTGGCTTGCGGATATCATGACGCCCAGGTCGGCGCGCATCGACCGGGTGAGCATCGCTACCGCCGGCGTCGGCATCGGGCCGAGCAGCACGACGTCCATCCCGACGCTCGTGAAACCGGCGACCAGCGCTGATTCCATCATATAACCCGACAGGCGCGTATCCTTGCCGATGACGACGCGATGCCGATGCTCGCCCCGGACGAAGTGCGCGCCTGCCGCCTGCCCAACACGCATGGCGATTTCGGCGGTCATCGGGCTCTCATTGGTCCGCCCGCGAATGCCGTCGGTCCCGAAATATCTACGCACCATGCAACACCCCCCAAGTCCAAGCCGCCGCTAGATGCGCCGATTCCGGCAGCGTCTCAAGTCCCCGCACGGAGACGGGAGGACGGCCATGGCACAGGCCATGACCGCCTTTCCCTTGTCCGCAACGCCTATCGCCGTGCCTCAGCGCTCATAGGCCTTGGGCAGCGCCTTCTCGACCGGATCGAGATAGCGATCGCGCAGCCGGGTCTGGCGGCTAACCGTAGGTTGGGCCACACCGTCGATGAAGATCGCCGTGGGATGTGAGGCCAGTTCGAGCGGGTCGCCGCTCCAGACGACCACGTCGGCCCGACGGCCGGCGCGAAGCGAGCCGATCTCTCCGTCCATGCCGATCGCCGCTGCCGGCTTTGACGTGATCGAGGCGAGTGCCGCGCCCCAGTCGAGCCCCTGCGCGCCGGGCATCCTGGTCAGCGCAACGAGATTGCCCGCATATTGGGGCAGGAACGACTCATACGGCCCTTCCGATATGTCCGCGTTGGAGATCGCCACGGTGACGCCCGCCTTGGCGAGCCGCCCGACATTGGACTGGGTCGAGGCGATCGACTCGAACTTTTCGGGCAGGTCGATCAGCGCCGCCGCGATGACGGGCACCCGGGCGGCCGCGATCTCGCTCGCGACCATCCATCCCTCGGTCGCGCCGACCAGCACCAGCCTCAGCGCAGGATATTGCTTCTTCAGCGCGAGCACCGAGCGGATGTCCGAGGCGCGCTCGACATGGACGAGCAGTGGCTGGGTACCGCGCAGCACCGGCACCAGCGCTTCGGCATCCTGCCGCGTGATCAGCGCATCCTTGCTGGCGAAGTCGGCGCTGGACGGATTCGCCGCGGCCCCGAGTGCCGCCTTGAGCAGCGCATAGGCCGCCGGGCGACTGCCGCCTGCGGCATGCATGCCATCCTCGCCCATCTCGACATATTGGAAAGCGCGCGGGCGCGTGACCGGATCGGGATCGGTGCCGAGGTCGATCACAGCGCCCTGCCCCGCGAACATCGTATTGCCGGTCGAGGGGATGACGAAGGCGCGCGTGATCCCGGCCGACCGCTCGGTTCCGATGCGCTGGCCATTGGGATTGACTGCGGTCGAGATATCGAGCGCAGCCGAGAAAGGCGACTTGTCGGCGCTGAGGTCGTTGACCTCGGACATGCCATAGCCCTCCATCACCCCGAGCGTGCTGACGCCCGCGACGATGCCGGGCGACACCCATTTGCCCTGGGCGTCGATTACCGTGGCACCCGCCGGGACGGCCACGCCTGCGCCCGCCGCGACAATGCGGCCATTGGCGATGACGACGGTGCCGTTCTCGATCGGCTGCGAGCCGTCACCAATGGCGACGGTGCCGCCGGTGATGGCGATCGTCTCGGCCAGCGCCGGGAGTGAGGAGAAGGACAGAGCAGCGCAGAGCGCGCCACCGAGGCCGCGAAGCAGGGAAGCCCTCGTCATTTCACATCTCCCTCGCCGGGCTGGCCCAGCTCGAAGTCGCTCACCGGACGGAGCTTCGGATCATAGGCGTCGTACAGCATCGCCCCGTCGACCCAGACCTTCTCCGGCCGCGTGTAGACGCTGAGCGGATTGCCGTTCCACAGCACGACATCGCCCATCTTGCCGGGCTTCAGGCTGCCCGTCTTGTCAGCGATGCCCAGCGCCTTGGCGGGCGCGATGGCCAGCCATGTCCAGGCCTGCTCGTCGCTGATCTGGAAACCGGCGCGACGGCCCGAGGCGAGCGCCTTGGCGACCTCCTGGTTGAGCCGCTGGATGCCATTCTGGTCGTCCGAGTGGATCATCACGCAGGCACCGGCATTGTGCAGGATCGAGAGATTCTCCGGGATGCCGTCATAGCTTTCCATCTTGAAGCCATACCAGTTGGCCCAGACCGCGGCGCAGGTGCCGTTCGCCTTGAGAAGGTCGGCGATCTTGTAGGCTTCGACGGCGTGGTGGAAGGCGGTCACCTTGTAACCGAACTCCTTCGCCATATCGAGGACGATGCCCATCTCGTCGGCACGGTAGCAGTGGTTATGGACGAGGATCTCGCCATCGAGGACGCCGCGCAGCGTATCCATCGCCACGTCGCGAGACGGCGGCTCGCCGCCCTTCTCCTCATATTTGTCCCACTTCCGCTTATATTCGGTCGCCTTGATCCAGGTCTGGCGATCGACCGCGACATTGCCCATGCGGGTCGAGGGCTCGCGTCCCTTGCCGCCATAGACGCGCTTGGGATTCTCGCCGCAGGCCATCTTCAGGCCATAGGGCGCGCCGGGGAACTTCATTCCCTGCACGGTGCGCGCATAGACATTTTTGAGCGTGACCGAGCGGCCGCCAAACAGGTTCGCCGACCCCGGGAGGATCTGCAGCGTCGTCACGCCGCCATTGGCCAGCGCGCGGCTGAAGCCCGGATCCTGCGGCCAGACGCTATGCTCGGCCCAGACCTGCGCGGTGACCGGCGCGGTCGCCTCATTACCGTCGGAATGCGCCTCCACGCCCGGCGACGGATAGTCGCCGAGATGGCTGTGCACGTCGATGATGCCGGGGGTGACCCACTTGCCCTTGCCCTCGATCAGCTTCGCGCCCGCTGGGATGGCGAGATCGGCGCCGCCCACGCCGACGACCTTGCCGTCGGCGAGCAGGACCGTGCCATTCTCAATGCGGCCGCCCTCGCCGTCATAGACGGTCGCATGGACGATCGCGGTCGGCACGCCCGGGTAGGGCTTGTAGGTCGACGGGAAGGGATCGTGATCGAACGCCTTGCCCTTGCCGGGAGGAGGCGCGTCCGAAGACGCGGACTTGGGTGCGGCACCGCCCGAACAGGCGGTCAGCACCAGCGCCATAGCGGCGCCGTAGAGGAACTTATTGGACACCGTGCATCCACTTCTTGATGACCGGAGAGAGAAGGAACAGCACCACGCCGATGCCGATCGAAACGAGGCCGATGGTCTGGAAGACACCGGCATAGGTGTCGAGGCTGACCTTGAGGTTGGTCACCTGACCGCCCACCGTTTCCACGCTGGCGACCTGCGCGACCATGCCGGCGACATATTGCGCGCAGCTGATCGACAGGAACCACAGGCCCATCATGAGACCGACGACGCGCGCGATCGACAGCTTGGTGATCATCGACAGTCCGACCGGCGAGATGCACAGCTCGGCCATCGAGTGGATCAGGTAGAGCAGCGCCAGCCACCAGACCGACACCTTGAAGTCGGGTCCGGCATAGGCCGTGCCCCAAACCAGGGCGAGGAAGCCCAAGCCCACGCCCGCCAGCGCGATGGCGAACTTGACCGGGATCGACGGCTCTATGCCGCGCCGGCCGAGCGCGCCCCACAGGATCGACGTCAGCGGCGCCAGCACGACGATGAAGAAGGCGTTGAAGAACTGCGTCTGCCCTGCGGTCATGGTGAAGAGACCGAAGATCGAGAGGTCGGTGTTGCGGTCGGCGAAGAGCGTCAGCGAAGACCCCGCCTGCTCGAACAGCGTCCAGAAGACGACGTTGAAGACGATCAGCACGATCGCCGCGACCATCATCTGAAACTCGACCTTGTTGCCGACCTTGAGCGCCCAGAGCGGGATCAGGACGACCGAGGCGAGGAAGGAGGCGAACAGCACCTTGCCCATGATGGGCAGGCCAAGAAGATAGCCGACGATGCCGCTGCCGGCGGGCGTCGCGGTGCTGTTCATCAGGTTGACGAACAGGAACCAGCCGACCGGGACAGCCGCGATCGCGCCGATATAGATCAGCAGCGAGCGGTCCTTGTCCTGCCCCGGTGGCGGATCGCCATAGCCGTCGAGCTTGTCGCCGGCGAACTGGATGAGCGCCCAGCTGATCATCATGCCGATCGCGGCCAGACCGAAGCCTGCCCACCAGCCCAGCGCCACCGCGAGGAAGGGGCACAGGATCTGTGAGAAAAGCGAGCCGAGATTGATCCCCATGTAGAAGATCGTGAAGCCCGCATCGCGGCGCCGGTCGCCCTGTTCGTAGAGCGCGCCGACGATCGTCGAGATGTTGGGCTTGAAGAAGCCGTTGCCGACGGTGACCATGGTCAGCGCGACCAGCATCAGCATCGTGTAGAAATTGTCGCGATCGGCGTCGGCCTTGAAGCCGCCCTTCGCCACCGTGCGTGCGACGCTGCCATCGGGGGCGACGAGGTCGACGCTGCCGTCCTCGCGGCCCTTGATCGCCAGCTGGCGATTGCCGTCGACGACGAACTGCTGCTTGGCGTCGTCGATCACCACCTCGTAGCGGGCGTTGTCGATCATCGCATAGGGCTTGGCCGTCGGACCGCCGAAGCACAGCGTCAGATAGCCGATCGACATCAGGATCGCGCCGAACTTCACCGACTTCTTCGAGCCGAGATAGCGATCCGCTAGCAGGCCGCCGACGAGCGGCGTCAGATAGACCAGCGCCGTGAAGCCGCCGTAGAGGCCGTTGGTGGTCTGGTCGTTGAACAGGAAATGCTGCGCCAGATAGAGCGTCAACAGCGCCCGCATGCCATAGAAGCCGAAGCGTTCCATCGCCTCGGTGGAGAAGAGCCGCGCCAGCTGTCTGGGGTGGCCGAACCAGGTGTCGCCGTCCGAGCGGCTCACCTGTCGCGAGGCCGGCTCGGTCGTCGCGTCTGCGTCGGGATTGACCATGAAGTGCTTTCTGTTTTCGGCCCTCGGGGAGCCTTGCGTTATCGGCGCACGGCGCTTCACTCTCCCTCTCGCCACAGGCCCCTTGCCTGTCGCACCCGTCCCGCTCCGTCGTCGACGGATCGGACAGGCGCCTGATGCGACAAGCTTTTCGCTCGCCGCCGGGCGATCAGGCCGTCCAGCGCTGCGCGGCCTTCATGGATGTCAACAGTAGCGGCGAATCCCGCCCTGTGAAGCCGATTGTTGCAATCGACACCAGCTGATAGACCGCGCACCATGTTCAACGACCTGTCTTCGCCCGCCGCTCTCCTCGCCACGCGCCGCTCGGGCAAGCCCCGCGACATGGTGGCGCCCGGCCCTGACGAGGCCCAGCTTTCCGCCATTTTGAGCGCCGCGATGCGCGTACCGGACCACGGCAAGCTGGCGCCCTGGCGTTTCGTGATCGTCGAGTCCGATCGCCGCGAGGCTTTCGCCGACATGCTCAAGTCTGCCTATCTCGCCGACAAGCCCGGCGCGGGACGCCTCGAACTCGAAGCGATGGAGCAGTTCGCGCGCCAGGCGCCGACGCTGGTTGCGGTCCTTTCGACCCCGGTGGAGAGCAGCAAGATTCCTTTGTGGGAGCAGGAACTGTCGGCCGGCGCGGTCTGCATGAACCTGCTGGCGGCCACCCACGCAGCCGGGTTCGTCGGCAGCTGGCTCACCGGCTGGCCTGCCTACAGCGCACAGGTGCTGCAAAGCCTGGGAGGCCGCGCAGGCGACCGGATCGCAGGTTTCCTCTTCCTCGGCACCCCGTCGCGCGATCTGGAAGAGCGTCCTCGCCCGGCCTATGAAGCTGTCGTTTCGACGTGGAAAGGCTGATTGCCATTGACGCGCCATGCTGTGTTAGCACAGTGTGACGCTATGAGCAGCCAGGACCGTCCCGTCTATCTCCGCCTCCGCGACATCATCGCCGAGTCCATACTCGACGGGACTTATGGCGATGGCGACGCCCTTCCGTCGGTCCGGGTCTTTGCTGCGCAGCATGGCGCCAATCCGCTGACGGCGGCCAAGGCCTATCAGGGCTTTCAGGACGAGGGCTTCGTGACGGTCAAGCGTGGTGTCGGCATGTTCGTCGCCGAGGGCGCGACAGCCCGCCTGCGTGAGGAAGCGCGGACCGCCTTCCTGCGCGACGAATGGCCGCGCGTCGTCCGCACGATGCGGCGCCTGCACATCGACGCCGCCGACCTGCTCGACCGGGTCGAGGGCTGAGCCGCAAGGGGCTTGCCCGCCACCGCCGGTCGCTATAGCGCGACCTGTGCATGGAAACCCGCATCATCCCTGCCGACGAAGCCGGAATCGCAGCTGCCGCTGAGGCAATCCAGCGCACGCGCCCGGTCGCAGTTCCTACCGAGACGGTCTATGGACTGGCCGGTGATGCCACCAACGGCGATGCCGTCGCGGCGATCTACGCCGCCAAGGGCCGCCCCAGCTTCAACCCACTGATCGTTCATGTCGACGGCATGGACATGGCCGAAACCGTCGCGACCTTTTCGCCGCTCGCGCGGCGGTTGGCCGAGGCCTTCTGGCCCGGCCCCCTGACCCTCGTCCTGCCGCTCGCCGAGGACGCTCCGGTCGCGCGGCTGACGACCGCCGGGCTGTCCACTGTTGCTGTCCGGATGCCTGCGCACCCCGTCATTCGCGCACTGATCACCCGATGTGGCCATCCGCTGGCGGCACCGTCCGCCAATGCCAGCGGCTCGATCAGCGCCACGCGTGCAGAGCATGTCGCGCAGTCGCTGGCTGGCCGGATCGAACTGGTCCTCGACGGCGGTCCGACCGAGGTAGGGATTGAATCCACCATCGTCGCGGTCGAGGAGGACCGACTGCGCCTGTTGCGTCCGGGCAGCGTGACGCCGGAGATGCTGACCGAAGCTGGCAGCGTTTCAGTGTCGACAAGCGACAACGGCACGATCGAAGCACCGGGACAGATGGTCAGTCATTATGCGCCGTCGAAGCCTGTCCGCCTGAACGCCATGGAGCGACGGCCGAACGAATATCTGATCGGCTTCGGGCCGGTCGCGGGCGACACATCATTATCGCCGGACGCCAACCTCACGGAAGCCGCCGCGCGGCTGTTCGACGTGCTTCATGTGGCAGACGCCGCCTCCGCACCGGCCATTGCCGTGGCGCCGATCCCGGCCAGCGGGCTCGGCATCGCGATCAACGACCGGCTGCGCCGCGCGGCAGCCCCGCGCTGAGACGTCCGGCGCTCAGACCTTCGCGCCGTCCTTGAGCCGTGCCGCATAGCTCTTGCGGAACTTCGCCAGCTTGGGCGCCACCACCATCACGCAATAGCCATTGCTCGCCCCTTCGCGGGCAAAATACTCCTGATGATAGTCCTCGGCGACATACCAGGGTGCGTCGGGCTCGATCCGCGTCACGATTGGAGCGGGCCAGTCGGCCTGCGCGCGGGTGATGGCAGCCTTGGCCTCGGCCTCCTGCTCGGGCGAATGGGGGAAAATCGCCGAGCGATATTGCGGGCCGACGTCGTTGCCCTGGCGGTTCAGCTGGGTCGGGTCGTGGACGTGGAAGAAGATGTCGAGCAGTTCGCCATAGCTGATGACGTCGGAATCGAAGGCCACGCGGATCGCCTCGGCATGGCCTGTGTCGCCATTGCAGACCTGCTTGTAGGTCGGATTGGGAACATGCCCGCCGATATAGCCGCTTTCAACCGACTCCACTCCAATGATGTCGTCGAACACTGCTTCGACGCACCAGAAGCATCCTCCGGCCAGCGTCGCGATTTCCTTCGCCATGATTGATCTCCGTATTTGGCTGTAGAGATAGGGCATCTAGCCACCGTTGCAACGACGACCGTTCGCGGCGAGCCGTGGAACAGCGGGGATCGGCCGAGGAACCGATGTGCGGCGGCGTCATTGGTCGAATATGGAAGAAATGTTGATTGGCCATTTGGCCTTCCCGCCCAGGCTTGCCGCGCTGGTGGCGGATCTGATCGTGCTTGCGCTTGCAATCCTCGTCGCGACCGTCGCCCATCGGCTCATCCATGCACTGCTCGTCCGGGTCGCCGGACGCACGCGCAACGGCGCGGACGACCTGATCGTCGCCCGTATCCGCGAACCCGCACGCTGGATGTTCGTGCTCGTCGCGCTCGGCATGGTCCAGCCGGCGCTGCACCTGCCCGACTGGGCAGCCCGGCTATGGATTCAGCTCACCGGCTTCGCCATTCCCGGCCTGATCGGCTGGCTCGCCGTCGCGCTCGTTCGTGCGACGAGCGACATATTGAGCGCGCGGCACGACCTGACGGCCGAGGATAATCTGGAGGCGCGTCGGCGTCAGACGCGTCTCGTCATTCTCGTGCGGATCGCGATCTTCCTGATCCTCTTCCTCACCATCTGCATGATGCTGCTCAGCATTCCCGGCGTGCGCAATGTCGGGGTGACTCTGATCGCTTCGGCCGGTCTCGCCGGTCTGGCCGTTGGCGCTGCGGCGCAACCCGCGCTCAAGAACCTGATCGCGGGCATCCAGCTCGCCTTCACCGAGCCGATCCGCATCGACGACGTGCTGATCGTCGAGGGCGAATGGGGCCGGGTCGAGGAAATCCGCCTGACCTATGTCGTCGTCCGCATCTGGGACGATCGCCGGCTGATCGTGCCCGTGTCCAAGTTCCTCGAGGAGAGCTTCCAGAACTGGACCCGCTCCACTTCGGCGTTGATGGGGTCGGTCATCCTCCATCTCGACCCCGCCACCGATTTCGCGCGGTTACGCGCGAAAGCCGGCGAGATCGTAGAGGCCAATGCGCGCTGGGACGGCCGCTTCTGGAACCTGCAGGTGACCGAGACCGCGCCCGAAGCTGTCCAGGTCCGCGTCCTCGTGACCGCGCGCGATGCCGGCCGCGCGTTCGACCTGCGCTGCGACGTGCGCGAGGCGCTGCTGACCTTCATCGCCAGCGAGATGCCCGAAGCCTTCCCACGCCGCCGGCAATTGCCTGCCGGCGCGCTGGAAGTGCGTTCAGCAAAGGCTGAGGGGACCGTTGCGGCCTAGCGGCGCACGGCCTCGCTTGCGTCGCGCACCGCCTTGAATTCCGAGCCGGTCTTCCAACCCGGCCAGCGCCGCGATCGGGCCAGCTCGTCGCCGATGATCGCCATCGCCTCGATATCCTGCACCGCCCCGTCCAGATTCCAGTCCGGGCCCCAGGCATCACAGGCCTGATGGTAGCAGTCGCCAGTGTAGCGATCGATCCAGGCTTGGCCGGCCGCGGCGCCGCCCTGCTCCAGGTCGGACGCCCCGGCGATGCCCATCATCAGCAACACCGGCACACCCCGCTTGGCGAAAGGGAAATGGTCGGCGCGATAGAAGAGTCCCCGCTCGGGCAGGCTCTCGGGCGTCACGCGGCGGCCCTGGGTCGCGGCGACGCGGGCGAGATCGTCCTCCAGCGTCCCCTGCCCCTTGCCGACCAGCACGACGTCACGCGCACGGCCTGCCGTCTGGAGAATGTCGATATCGAGCGTCGCCACGGTCTTCTCGAGCGGGTAGATCGGATTGGCCGCATAATATTCGGATCCGAGCAGGCCGCGCTCTTCGGCCGTCCAGGCGGCGAAGAGCACCGACCGTTCAGGACGCGGCCCAGCGGTCATGCCGCGTGCGATCTCGATGAGCGCCGCGATGCCCAGCGCGTCGTCATTGGCTCCGGCCCGGTAGATGCGCCCCTGCGCATCGGGCTTGCCCGCACCATAGGCGTCCCAATGCGCGCCGTACATCACGGTCTCGTCGGGTCGGCTCGCGCCTGGCAGGCGCGCGAGGACATTGTGGCTCATGACCTGCTCATGCGCCACGGGCACGTCCGCATCGAAGCGCAAGCCCTTCAACTCGATCGGCTTGAAGCCCGACGAGCGTGCGTCGCGCGACAGCCTGGCGAGGTCGAGGCCCGCCGCGGCGAACAACGATTCCGCCGCCGGAGCCGCTAGCCATCCCTGAAGCGCCACGCTCGTCAGGTTCTCCGGCTTGCGCACGATGTCATAATTCTCGCCTCCGGCGCTGATCGCGACGTTCCAGCCATAGCCGGCCCCTGCCGTGTCGTGGACGATCAGCGCACCGATCGCGCCCTGCCGCGCAGCCTCTTCGAACTTGTAGGTCCAGCGGCCATAATAGGTCATCGTCCGGCCGCCGAACTTTCCGGCAACCGGCTCCTTTGAGCCAGCCGCGAAGTCGGGATCATTGACGAGGAAGACGACCACCTTGCCTTTCAGGTCGACGCCCTTGAAATCGTCCCAGCCGCGCTCGGATGCCTTCACGCCATAGCCCACGAACACGACCGGGGCTGCCGCGATCTTCGCGACGTCATCGGGACGGACCGTCGACAGATGGACATTGCCGCCCTGGGTCAGGGCGATCTCCGCCTTGGGCGTCGCGAAGCGCAACAGACGCGGGGCACCCAGCTTCGTATGGAGCAGCGGGACCTGCTGGACCCACTGGCCATCCTTGCCGCCGGGTTCCAGCCCCAACGCCTCGAAGCGAGACACGAGATAGCCGATCGTCCTGTCCTCCCCGCGCGTTCCCGGTGCCCGCCCCTCGAACAGGTCGGAGGCGAGGGTCCGGACGGTCTGCGTCAACCGGGCCGGATCGATGGCCGGAGCGGCAATGGCGGTTTGGGGGACGGCGGCGAGCATCGCCAAAGCGGCGACGATGGAATGAATTATGCGCATGGGCCGATTGTAGGCTGCAGCAGCGCCCGCGCAAGGGTGGGAGAAGGTGCCAGAGGATCTGTAAGCCGGGTTCTGTCCACCGGCCGGAGCCGGATGGGCGATCATTCCTCTAGGACCGCGCTTGCACGCGGCCTCCAGCAATCAACCCGGACGACCGGGCGGAGTAGCCCATGCGCCGTCCCTATTCGATCTTGCTCCCGGTGGGGTTTACCATGCCGTTCCCGTTACCGGGCCCGCGGTGCGCTCTTACCGCACCCTTTCGACCTTGCCCGAAACCCTCGCGGGTCCGTCGGGTGGTTTGCTTTCTGTGGCACTGTCCCTGGGGTCGCCCCCGCCGGGCGTTACCCGGCACCGTCACTCCTTGGAGCCCGGACTTTCCTCCCCGCCTCGCGGCGCGGCGATCGCCCGATCCTCTGGCACGGCGCGTCCGATAGCGGGTTGTGTCGGCAGGCTCAAGCGGATGCAGGGAGCGCGCGATCAGGGCTTGTTGCGCGTATCGAACCGGGCCTCGCCCACCTTGTCGATATTCCGCCGCAGATATCGCTGCAGAAAGAATGTCCCGACGAACAAACCGAACAGGATCAGAAACAGCGCGATGTTCCAAAGCGTCTGCCCCGGCTCCTGAAATTCGGCCCAGAGCGGCAGCAACACCACCAGCATGGCCAGCGGACCGGCGCCGATCTTCCAATGCTGTTCTTTCGTCCGTTTCATGAACTGCCCCCGCAATCTCCAGCACAGCATAAACCAGCGCCAAATCCCGGCAACAGCTCGGGCTCGGGTCACCGATCAGGCGGGGGCGTTCGCGATCGGCTCGCGGTCGAGCAGCAACCGCAGCAATATCGCCCGGCATTCCCCATCGGCAATGCCGTCGACCGTCTCGGGGCGGAAGCGGCGCTGGAAGGCGGTGACGGCGGCAGGGCCGTCGCTGACATCATAGCCGAAGCGCTCCAGCGCCAGCAGAAATCCGCCGGGCGTCCAGTGCGGGTCGGCGAGGTTCTTGCGCGGACGCGGCACGGCGAGGCCCAGCCGGGCCAGCAATTCCCAGTCGAACAGCTCGCCCGGGTCCTGTTTGCGGGCGGGCGCGACGTCGGAATGGCCGACGACATTGGCCGGCTCGATCCCATATCGTTGGACGATATCGGCGACCAGCGGGACAAGCGCATCCATCTGGCTGGCCGGAAAAGGCCGGTAGCCGAATTCGTGGCCGGGGTTGACGATCTCTATCCCGATGCTCGCCGAATTGACATCGGATATGCCGCGCCACAGCGCCTTGCCGGCATGCCAGGCGCGCCGATCCTCGCCGACCAGACGCATCACCTGCCCGTCCTCGGCAACCAGATAATGGCTCGACACCTTGGCCTCGGCATCGGTCAGCCGCGCGATGGCCGAGGCCGCGTCCTGCATCCCCGTATAGTGGAGCACCAGCATCGAGACGGGCAGCGTCCGCTCGTCATGGTTGGGCGAGGGACAATCGATGATCGCGTTCATCCCCACCGATTAGGCGTTGGCACGCACGGCAGCAATGCCCGTCAGTTGGCAAAGCCGCCGGTCAGGCGGCATCGGCCCTCGACTGCCCGCCGAAGGACGCCGGGCGATAGACCATCTGCATGTCGGGATCATGGACGAAGCGGCCGGAAAACCCCGAGGCCGTCTCCCCCGCTCCAAGCAGCAGCGCGCCATCGGGGGCGATCGCCAGCGACAGTCCGTCGAGCAGCTGGCGCCGCCGATCCGGCGAGAAATAGAGCAGCGCATTACGGCAGAGAATGATGTCGAATCGCCCTCCTGCAGGCGGCGGCCCGAGCAGATTGTGCCGCCCGAAGGTGACCATCGCGGCCAGGTCCGCCTTCACGCGCCAGCCCCGGTCGAGAACCGGATCGAACCAGCTCACCAACTTGCGGATCGGCAGGCCGCGCTGAACCTCGAACTGCGAATAGAGCCCGATGCGGGCATGTTGTATGGCGGCGCGCGAGATATCGCTGCCGAAGATTTCGACCCGCCAGCCGGCCCATGTCTCGGCCTGTTCGCCGAAGAGCATGGCCAGCGAATAGGCCTCCTGGCCGGTCGAGCAGGCGGCGGACCATATCCGGATGCGGCGCTCCGCTGCACGGTCGGCCCTAAGACGCGGCAACAGCGTTTCGGCGATCTGCCCGAAGGCGCCTGCATCGCGGAAGAAACTGGTCTCGTTGTTGAGCAGCGCGTCGATCATGTCGAGCGACAGTTCGGCGTCCGTCCCTTTGTCGATGATGCAGGCCAGCTGGTCGATGCTGCACAGCCCGCGATCGCGGCAGAAAGGCGACAGCGTGGTGCCGATCCGCCAGAAGCGTTCGGGTGCCAGACTCTGCCCGGTCGCCTGCTCGAACCGACCGGCGATGATCTGTGCCGCGCGGAGGCTTACTTCCATGCTGCGGCCGCTTCCCGGGCGCAGACGTGGCGCGCCAGATCCTCGGGCGGCAGGACGAGCGAGGCGAAACCCGCCTGCGCGACCGAGCCCGGCATGCCCCAGACGACCGAGCTGGCCGAATCCTGCGCGAGTATCTCGCCGCCCGCCTTGACGATCGCCTCCGCCCCGATCGTCCCGTCACGGCCCATCCCGGTCAGGACAACGCCGACACCGTCGCCGCCGAACATCTGGGCGACAGCCTCGAACATGGGATCGACCGAGGGCATGCACCGGCTCGGTGCCGGCGTGGCATCGATCTGGATGACGATGCGCGAGGCTTTGCGCGCGAGCCGGATATGCCCCTCGCCCGGTGCCACCAGCAGCTCGCCCGCGACCAGCGGCGCGCCGTCGACGGCGACCGACGTCGGCCGGCCGGCAATGTCGCGCAGCTGGGCCGCAAAATAGGGCATGAAGGGTGGCGGCAGGTGCTGCGTGATCAGGATCGGCGCGCGGAAGTCCGGCGTCAGCCGACGCAGGAAGGCCGACAGCGCATGCAATCCGCCGGTCGACGCACCGATGGCAAGACAGGCGATGTGCCCCGTCCGCAGCTGCCGCAGCGGCACGATCGGTGCAGGGACGGCCGGACGCTGGGGCGTGTCGCGCACGCGCCCCTCGCACCTGCCCACTCGCGGCGGAGCATGACCGATGCGGAGCAACGCATCGACGAACTTCTGCGCGAATTCGCCGGCGAAATTGCCCGCCGTAGGCTTCAGCAATGTGTCGGCGGCGCCAAGGGTCAGGGCACGGACAGTCGCCGAGGCCCCGGCTTCGGCGGCCGACGAAACGATCAGCACGCGCGCGCCGTCGCTCGCCGCCAGGATTTCGGGCAAGGCGGTGAGCCCGTCCTTGCCGGGCATTTCGACGTCCAGGACGACGATGTCGATATCCTGGCCGCCCAGAAAGTCGATCGCATGGTCTGCGGTGGGCGAAGCGCCGGCGATATCGAATTCGGGACGCCCCTCGAGCAGCCGCGCGAGCACCGTCCTGGCGACCAGCGAGTCATCGACAAGCAGGACGCGGATCGGCCGCACGGGGGCCGGGGCCGGATCCGGTGGCCCCGAACGCACGCTACCGGTGAGCCCAGCGCGCACCATCGATCAGGCGACGCCCACCAGCTGCAGCTTGCTTTCGAGCGTCTCGCGATCGAACGGCTTCATCATATATTCGTCCGCGCCGGCCTCGATCGCGGCCTTGATGTGCGCAAGGTCGTTCTCGGTCGTGCAGAACACCACCTTCGGCCGCGACGGCAGGTCCGCCGCCCCCAGCGAGCGCAGAAATTCCATGCCGCTCATCACCGGCATGTTCCAGTCGAGCAGGATGACGTCGGGCAAGGTGCCGACGCTGCATCGGTCGAGCGCCTCTCGGCCGTCGCCTGCCTCCTCCACCGAGAAATTCAGGGCTTCCAATATGTGGCGGGCGACCTTCCGTATCACCTTGGAATCGTCAACCACGAGGCAGGTCTTCATGTACCGTCTTCCATCCTGGATAGCCTTTGGCGACAGCTTAGGGCGATCGGGGTAAGCGTGGCGTTAACGGCCGGATCAGGCGGCGAGGTCGAGCGGACCGGCGATGATCGTAGCGACGTCGATCAGCAGCAGCGGCTCGCCGTCGAGTTCCAGCGCGCCTTCGGTGTGCGAGGCCCAGCCGGGCGAAAGCAGCGCCCTGGGGGCCGCAGGGGCGCCGTCGATGACGACCACGTCGTCCACGTCATCGACCAGCATGGCATAGAGATGGCCGTCAACATGCACGATCACCGCCTGGTCGCCATGATCTGACGCGCGGCGCTCGCCCAATGCGGGCAGCGGGTCAATGACGGTCAGCACGCGGCTGCGCAGCGCGAAGAGGCCGCGGACATGCGGGGGGGCGCAGGGAACGGACGTGATCTCGGTGACCTCGACGACCGATTCGACGCACGCCGCCGGCAGCAGGGCGCGCTGTCCGCCGATGGCAATGATCAGATAGAGATTGTGCATGTCAGGCGCTCCGTCGGTTCCAGTGCCGCCGCAGCTGCGCGGCGAGCCCGACGCGGTCGTAGCGCCACAGGCTATCGGGGGAGGCGCCGCGATCGTCGGCCATCGGCCGCAGCTTGAGGATCGGCGCGTCTCCGGTCACCGGGGCGGGCGCGCCGTCGGGCAGGATGATCAGGTCGGCTTTGCCATCGGCCGCCTCACGGTCGAAGACGACATTGTAGCCTGCCCCCTCGACGAGCGGCGCCAGCACCTGCCGCGTCCAGGGATCGTCATCGGACAGCAGGCAGACCGGGCGCTCGTCCGGCGCCGGCTCCCCGCCCAGCCCCTGAGAGAGCCCCTGCGAGAAGAGCCAGAAGGCGTCGATGAACTCGACCGGCTGATCGTCGATCAGCATGACGCCGGCGATTGGCCCCGGGACGACGCTGGGCTGCAGGTCGATCGCCACGGGGACGATGTCGATCACCACGTCGATAGCATAGGCCAGCTCCTCGGCGCCGTCGCGCATCCGCAACACGCGGAACTTGGTCTCGACGATCGGCGCCCCGCACGAAAGCATCGGCAACAGGCGCCCGTCCATGTTGAGCCGCATGCGTCCCGCACTGTTGCTTACCGATGAGGCGAAGCAATCCTCGATCCGCTCGACCAGCGCGAGGGGGATGCCGCGCTGGACCCCGTCGAGATCCCGGAACAGCAGCACGGGCACCACGCCGCTGTCCGCCGCTTCCTCCTCGGGCTCCTCGGCGGCGAGTTCCACCACGGCGGCACCATCGCGCAGCACCCCCGCTCGCTCGGCAATCCCGGCGACGTCGAGCAGCAGCATCGGCCGGCTGTTGTCGGGCAAGGTGGTGCCGCCATAGACTCCGCACGCCATCACGACCGGCGCGGCCGGCTTCACCACCAGTTCCTCATGATCGTGTACGGCCTCGACCGCGAGCGCGTAGCGGGCGCCCCCCGAAAGCTTGACGACGACCAGATTGGCCTGATCGGCGCGAGGCGCCAGGCCAAGCACCGCACCAAGCGACACGACGGGCAGGCGCTGCCCGCGAATATGGACGATGTCCGCTCCGCCGAGCCGCCCCATCCGCACCGCCTGGCCGCCGATCCGGACGATCTCGTCGATCGCGGAACGCGGAATCGCGAAATGTTCGCCACCGCTGCTGATCGTCAGCGCGGGGATGATGGTCAGCGTCAATGGCACGCGAAGCGTGATGCGGACGCCGAGCCCAGGCCGGCTGTCCAGCTCGATCAGCCCACCGATCTTCTCCACATTCGCGCGCACCACGTCCATGCCCACGCCGCGCCCCGAAATGGCCGTGACGTGGCGGGCGGTGGTGAGGCCAGGCTCGAAGATCAGGTCGATCTTGCGGTCGAGGCTGAGCGCCGCCGCCTTCTCGGCAGGCAACAAACCTAGCATGACCGCCTTCTCGGCGAGCTGCTCGCCGTCGATCCCGCGGCCGTCGTCGATGACCTCGATGAGGATCTGGTTGCCCGCCTGACGCGCGCTCACATGGAGGCGTCCCGCCAGCGGCTTGCCCGCGCGCACCCGACCCTCGGCATCTTCGATGCCATGATCGATGGCATTGCGGACGATATGGGTAAGCGGGTCGCGGATCATTTCGATCATCTCGCGATCGAGCTCGACATCGCCCCCGTCGATCTCCAGCTGCACCTGCTTGCCGAGTTCGGCCGAAACGTCGCGTACCATGCGCGGCAGGGCGGCGAACAGTGTCTCCACCCGCGCCATTCGCGTACGGGTGATGGCATCGCGCATTTCCGCGATGCAGGTCGAGAGACGCTCGAATGCGACCTCGGTGGCCGATTCGGTCTCTCCGTCGCGGAGCCGGCGGGCGAGTTCGTTGCGTGCCAGCACCATATCGGAGACGCCGGCCATCATGCGGTCGAGCAGATCGACCGGGAGCCTGATCGTGCGCGCGACGCTACGGAGCTGCAGCGGCGCCGCTGCGGCGCGCGCGGGCGCTTCCCCCGGCGCCGATGGCGTGATCGCGGCTGCGCGGTCATCGGCGCCTTTTGCGAGGCCCGTGGGGACCTCGACGGCCGCTCTGGCCGGTGTTCCCGGAACGGCAGACGGACTCAGCGCCGCAATCAACAGTTCGTCGTCGCCGTCGGGCACGTGAGCGCCGCTTTCAAGCGCATCCGTGAGCTCGGCGATCCGGTCTATGACATTCAGAACCGCACTCACGAGAGCCGGGTCGGGCCGGCGGCGGTCCGACCGGCAGTCGGCAAGGACGTCCTCGGCGGCATGGCTGAGCCGTTCGAGCCGGGGGAGATTGAGGAAGCCGCAGCTGCCCTTGACGGTGTGAACGAAGCGGAAGATTTCATCGAGCCGGGCGCGGTCGTCCGGCGCCTTCTCCCAGGCGACGATCTCACCCGATAATGCTTCAAGCGTATCGCGGGTTTCCGCGACGAATTCGCCGAGCAGATCGTCCATGTCACCCTTCCCGAACAGATAATCGTTCGGGGTCATGCAGTAAGAGGGTTAAGGTGAGGTTTACGCCTCCCTGCTCGCCCTCAGCGGACGATATAGGCCGCGCTTCCGGGGACGCGCCGCATCATTTCGAGGCGGCAGAGCTCCTCGTGCAGATAGCGAAGGATCGAATGGAGTTCGCGGCGAATGTCGTCGGGCACATGTTCGGCGTCCGCCAGCAGCTTGATGCTCTCGATCAGGCGACGCTCCTCGCGGGCCAGATGCCGGACGACAAGCTGCTCATTGTCGAGCAGACGGCTCGCGAGCTGCAGGAAGATGCGGCGTACAATGCCCGCGACGCTGCCACGGTCCGAGGCACGCCCGCCAAGCCGCTCGACGATCAGGTCGAGGCGCTGGATGATCGTCCGGCGCATATCCATGTCGCGTCCGAATTCGGCATAGCTCGCATAGGAATGAGACTGGGAAACGGCGAGGTCGAGCTCGCGCACCGTATCGTCAAGCGCTATACGCAATCGATTGAGCGATTTGAGCAATCCGTTAGCCAACCTAATTTCCCCGCAGCGTCATGGGAGTTCCCGGCGCCCTCTTCGAAGCGTCATGGTCGCTGTCCGACCCGGGTTCTCTCGATCATGCTGCGCCTATTGGCGCATTTATGTGCGCCAACAATATGGGGGATTTACCTTAGGGTGACCCGCAGTCGGCCGGACCTGAGGGATTTTCAGCGCGGCAGCCGGGCCCCGATCATCAGCAGCCCCTCGGACGGGGTCGAAAGCTGCACCTCGCCGCCCGCCTCTGTCACGAGGAGGTGGACGAGCCAGGCAGCGGCAGCGCGAGCGGAAAGGAGATCGGGGTCGGCCTCACCGAGCAGGGCGTTGCGCAACTCGGCGTCGAGCACGACGCGCGGGCCTTCGGCACGCAGGACGACCTCGCCATTCTCCGCGGCGACATCGAGCTCCCCGCCCCGCACCAGGGCGTCGCCAGCGAGCAGAGCCAGGTTGAGGAGGATCTTGATCGAATCCTTCGGCAGGCTGGGAGCTTCGACCATCCAGCCGAGCTTCACCTTGCCATTGCCATGCAGGCCCTCGATTGCGGTGCGTGCCTCACGCGTATCGATCGCTTCGCCGAAGCCCCCGGCCGCACCGAAGGCCAGCCGGTAGAATTTCAGACGGTTCGCGGTCGCCGCTGCGCTCTCCGCGAGCAGCTCCAGGCAGCGCTCGCGCATCTCGGGATCGGTCTCGTCTGCCAACAGTTCGATGCCGTTGTTGAGCGCGCCGACCGGCGACAACAGGTCGTGGCACAACCGCGAGCAGAGAAGGCTGGCGAAATCGGCCGACCGGTTGACCATGGGAAACGTTCCTCGAGAAAGGCGGACAGGCCGCGTCTTCTGCCTTGCGCACGCATGCAAGGCAATCGCGGAAGTTCATTCCACAAGCAGTTCGACCGGAACGAAGTCTCTGCTGGACGCAGTTCGCCACGCAGTCACCCTGCCCCCCGCGACGATGATCCACAGGCTGCCGGGCTCCGCCGCCGCACGATCGCGTTCCGACGGCGCGGCTATCCCATTGGGGTGCGAATGATAATGGCCAAGCAGATGTAGCCCGCCATGCCGGGCCGCGCGATGCACCGCGATCAGCGCTGCGGGATCGACTTCGAAGCTGGTGCGAGAATCGCCGGCCACGTTGCGGCAATGCTCGACCTGCTCGATCGCCTCGCCCCGACCCAGCAACAGGCCGCAGACCTCGGCGGCAGGGCTCGCCGCCGCCCGGCTGATGATCGCGTCAAGCAACGCCCTTGATATCCGCATCGGCATCGCCACATGCCTAGACGATGACTGGGGGGAAATCGACGCTGACGGCCGTGGTGCCGGACGATGCGGCAGGCTGGCGGCTCGATCGTGCGCTCGCGGTCGCCCTCCCCACCCATTCTCGCGAACGCCTCAAGGCACTGATCTCCTCGGGTCAGGTGTCGACTCCGGAGGGCGTTCTCGTCCGCGATCCGGCGGCGAAAGTCCTGCCAGGGGCGATTTTCGAGGTTCGCGTGCCGGCCCCCGCGCCTGCGCACAATGAAGCGCAAGACATCCCGCTGACCGTGGTGTTCGAAGACGAGCATCTGATCGTGATCGACAAGCCCGCCGGGCTGGTCGTGCATCCGGCCGCCGGCAATCTCGACGGAACCCTGGTCAACGCGCTGTTGCACCATTGCCGGGGCAGCCTCTCCGGCATCGGCGGTGTCGAGCGCCCCGGCATCGTCCACCGCATCGACAAGGACACGTCGGGATTGATGGTCGCTGCCAAGACCGACCCGGCCCATGTCGGACTGGCCGCCCAGTTCGCCAAGCACAGCATCGATCGCCGCTATCGGGCGATCGTCGCCGGCCGGCCGAGGCCAGCCGAAGGAACGGTCGATGCTCCGCTCGCGCGGTCGGCCGCGAACCGCAAGAAGATCGCCATCGTCGGCGACGGACGCGGCAAGCGTGCCGTGACGCATTTCTCTACGATCGAGCCGCTGCGCGCAGCCGCGCTGGTCGAATGCCGGCTGGAAACGGGACGTACCCACCAGGTCCGCGTCCACATGGCGTCGCTCGGCCACCCACTGCTAGGCGACCCGGTTTATGGTCGCAGCCGCCCGGAACATCGGGAGTTACTCAACCGTTTGCAATTCAAGCGTCAGGCGCTGCACGCTGCCCGTTTGGGCTTCTTGCATCCGATCACAAGCGCGGCTTTATCGTTCGATAGCGAAATTCCGGCCGACATGCAGCTTTTGTTCAGCGATTTGCGTTTATAGATGCTATGGATGTTACAGAACGGTACGGAGTGATTCTCCTTATCGACACAGAGGTCAAACGGGCCGCATTCCACGGCCGAAGGGAGTAAGTCGATCATGGCAAGCGGTAAGAACGTGCCCGCCACGATTCCCGCACTGGGCGGTGAGCAGAGTCTCAATCGCTACCTGGCCGAGATCAGGAAATTTCCCCTGCTCACGGCAGAAGAGGAATATATGCTCGCCAAGCGCTTTCACGAGCATGGCGACCCCGAAGCCGCGACGCGGTTGGTCACGTCGCATCTGCGGCTCGTGGCGAAGATCGCGATGGGCTATCGCGGCTACGGCCTGCCCGCCAGCGAGCTCATTTCCGAAGGCAATATCGGCCTCATGCAGGGCGTGAAGAAGTTCGAGCCGGATCGCGGCTTTCGCCTCGCCACCTATGCGATGTGGTGGATCAAGGCATCGATCCAGGAATATATCCTGCGGTCGTGGAGCCTCGTCAAAATGGGCACCACCGCGGCGCAGAAGAAGCTGTTCTTCAACCTCCGCCGGATGAAGTCGAAGCTCGATGCCTTCGAGGATGGCGACCTCAAGCCCGAGGACCTGCGCAAGATCGCGACCGATCTGGGGGTCTCCGAGGAAGAGGTCACCCAGATGAACCGCCGCATGTCGATGGGTGGCGATGCGTCGCTCAACGTCTCGATGCGCGAAGACGGCGAGGGCGAATGGCAGGATATGCTGATCGACCAGGGGCAGTTGCAGGACGAGCGGCTGGCCGACGTCGAGGAGCGTGCGGTGCGGCACAATATGCTGCAGGAAGCTATGGCGGCTCTGAACGACCGGGAAAAGCACATCCTGGTAGAGCGGCGGCTGGTCGACGAACCCAAGACGCTCGAGGAGCTCAGCCAGGTCTATGGCGTCAGCCGCGAGCGGGTTCGTCAGATCGAGGTCCGCGCGTTCGACAAGCTGCAAAAGGCGATGATGCGGATCGCAGGCGAGAAGCGCCTGCTGCCGGCCGGCTGACGATCGGCGGGGCTCACGCCCCGCCCTCGCTCATCTCGCCATGCCGCTTAGAAGCGGCGTGATATCCCAGCATAGATTTCGACATCGGTTGCTGCGTGGTTCAATCCCGCGTTGACGCCGATGTCGAACTGCAAGTCGTCATCTGGCTGCAGTCCCATGGAGAAGCCGGCGACGTGAAATGTCTGGTGACCGGACGGGTCCCGGTCGCGCTCCACCTGATATTCGAGCGTAGCGCTCAGGTGGTCGGACATTTTGTCGGTCAACCCGATGACATTGGCATAGGCCAGATGCCGGCCCGATCGATCCTCGTCGACCGCAGCTTCTACAGATGGCATCAGCGCGAAAGAAAGATGGTCGTTGAGCTCGAACGACATCGGCACTTCCAGGCCTGCCGACCAGTCCCCCGCGCCGATCGCGGCTCCCCCGGTCGGGATGGTTCCCTGCACCATGACCGCCAGAGACGTACCGCTCCCGTCGGGATTCATCATGTTGCGGCGGAAGGCGACGAATATGTCGCCCATGCCGCTTTGCGACCTCGTACCAACGGAATCGCGCTCGAAATGCCGCCCGAAGCTGGTCCAACCGAGCTGCACTTCGGCACGATCGGCCACCCCTCTTCGGACCAGAATATCCCCGAGCGCCAGGTCGGTCGTCCTGTCGGCCACTCCCATGCTATCTCGCGACCAGTCTGCCAGCCCGACCTCGACCGAGGTAGCTCCGACCTCCATGGTACAGGTCGGATTGCCGATCCCAGGACGATCGGGACAATAGTCCCTTTCTGCGGCCGAAAGGGGCGATCCGGTAGCGCCCATCGCCAGCGCCAGACCCGCAATAACTACGCAGCGGACCATGAACTTTCCTTGTCGCTGTGACCTGTTCCACTGACATGTGCGCTGCCACATGTTACTGGCGCGTTCATGACGGGGGAAGACAATACGCCGCGGCGGGCGAGGCGCGGCGATAAGGCTATCGCGCTTTCGATGGCGATCGTCGTCGGCTGCCTGCTGGCCTCGGCGCTGCTCGACGGCACATCCTTCGACGATCTCTGGACACTCTATCTCGCCGATGCCGGCAAGCCGATCGACACGCTGGCCCACCTGCGCTGGTCGCTCGACATTCGCCCCCCGGTTTTCGATGCCTGGGCATCGCTCCTGTCGCGGCTCGGCCTCGATCTAGTCGCGTTGGCGAGGCTCGCCTCGCACGCCCCTGCCCTGATCTTCCTGCTTCTTGCCGGACGCGCCTTCATGCGCCGCCTGCCCGATGATCGACAATTTCACGCGGTCTTCCTGCTGCTCATGCTGTCGACTCCGGCGACCATCCACGCGATCGGCCTCTATCGCGGCGATTTCTGGCAGCTGTCGGGCTTCGCGATCCAGACCATGCTCGCGCGCCACATTCTCTATGTGCAGGAGGATTATCGAAGCCGCAAGGACGGACGCATCGCGATCTTCGGCCTGCTGGCGACGATGGCCGCGATTACGCTCGACTATGGCGGCGCGCTGTTCGGCAGCGTTCTTGCCATGGCGACCATCCTCGCCGCGATGGCACGCGGGCTGCGCCGTTGGGCCAGATCGCTGATCCTGACTCTCGCCCTGTCGGTGGCAGCCGTGGTGGCCTCCATTTCGTGGCAGGCGCCGTCCTGGAGCCGCCATTTCGACCTGTATCAGAACTGGATCGATCTGGAGTCCACCTCCGCCTTCGCGGTGATGACGGGACTGCTGATCGGCACGATCGTGCATAACCCTATCGCAGTCGCTGGCGCCTATGTCCGCCGCGAGAAATGGACGCGGCACGACAGCGGGTTCGCAGCCCTGCTCGGCATCTCGCTCGTGGCAGCGCTCGTGGCGATCCTGCAAATCGATGCGCAGCGCCGTCTGGTCACCAGTTCCAACAGCGCCGATCTTGCGGTCCTCGTCGCTGCGCTGATGGCAACGGCCGGCACCAAGCTGCTCGATAGCAGGTTGTGGACGAACGCTCTGTGTGCGGTGGCGGCTCTGTCCGCGCTCACGTCGATGGCGGTAGGCGGCCTCGGTGGTGCCTGGCAGAACGGAGCGAAGAAGATTGCCCGCATCGTCGAGCAATGCCCCCAGACCCAGGTCTATGCAGCCTCCGGCTGGCGGATCGACGAGGGCAGCACGTCGCGCGCAGCACGTCGGGAAGAACCGGTCTTCGATCTCGGCTATCGGCGGCTGGCGAAGCTGCACGGCTTTCCGGTAACGCTGTTGCGCGAAGGCAAGCCGGTCACGGCTCGTCTAGACCGGTGCCCCGTGCTGCTGTGGGTCGAGCAGGTGCCCCCCTTCGTGCGCCCGAAGCCGGACAAGATCCTCCGAAAGAGCGGGCTGCGGGGATTGGAAACCGCACGTCTGTCGCTGATCAGGACGCATAGCGGGCTTATCCTGCGCGCCGACCGGTGATATCCGGCGGCCATGCCGAAGTCTTCTCGTGCCCGTGCAGCGCTCCGCATTCTCGGTCGGGGCATCCTCTATTTCGTGATCGGCTCGGTCCTTTGGGTCGCGCTCTACCGCTTCGTGCCGCCACCGGTGACGGCAACGATGCTCGCCAATGCGACCGACGGGCGTGGCATCACCAAGGACTGGATGTCGCTCGACGATATGTCGTCGAACATGCCGATCGCCGCCATCGCGGCCGAGGACGGCAATTTCTGCCGTCATTTCGGCTTCGATTTCAAGGCGATGTACAACGCACTGGAGAATAACATCGAGGGACGCCGGAAGATTCGCGGCGGCTCCACCATCAGCCAGCAGACCGCGAAGAACGCCTTCCTCTGGCAAAATGGCGGCTATCTGCGAAAGGTGCTGGAGGCCTGGTTCACCCTGCTAATCGAACTGCTCTGGTCGAAGAAGCGAATCATGGAGGTCTATCTCAACGTCGCGGAGACCGGGATCGGCACCTATGGCGCCAATGCCGGGGCCATGCGCTATTTCCGCCATGACGCATCGCGACTGAGCCGCGCCGAAGCGGCGCGCATCGCCGCGGTTCTGCCTTTGCCCAAGAAGCGGGCTGCCATCGCGCCGACCGGCTATACCCGCCGCTATGGCGACCGGATCGCCCGGCGCATGGGGCAGGTCCAACGATTCGGGCTAGCCGGCTGTCTCAAATGAAAAACGGCGCGAAACGGTCGTCCCGAATCGCGCCGCCTTGAAAAATCGTCTGCCGGGTGTGGCGACGCGGGTCCTCAGCCGAAAGGCATCTTGAAGCCCGGCGGGATCGGCAAGCCCTGGGTCAGCTTCGCCATCTCGGCATTGGAGGCGGCATCCGCCTTGGTCCGGCAGTCGTTGATCGCGGCGACGATGAGATCCTCGAGCATCTGCTTTTCCGAAGGAACGATAAGCGAGTCGTCGATCGCGACGCCAATGATCCGGCCTTTCGCACTCGCGCGGATCTTGACGAGGCCGCCGCCCGACGCACCTTCGACCTCGATCGTGTCGAGCACGGTCTGGGCCTGTTCCATCTGGGTCTGGATCGTCTGCGCCGCATTCTGGGCGGCGGCGATCATCTCTTCGAGGCTTTTCATGATGCGAGACTCCGTGGTTCGGGGGCGCTGTAGTCGATCAGCTCCGCTTCGGGGAAGGCCGCGAAGGCAGCCTTGACGAGTGGCGAGTCGAGGATCGCGTTTCGCGCGGCCTCCTCCTGCGCCTTGGCCTGGGCGAGGAGCGAGGGCTCCCCTGCGTCGGACGCCATCGCGATGGACCAGGTGACGCCGGTCGCCTTGGCGAGCACCTTGCCGAGATCGCCGGCGAAACTGGCGGCAAGGCGCGGATGGCGCGCGATCACCAGTTCCTCACCGGAAAGGCGAACGATCGATGCGTAGTCGTGGAAAAGCTGCGCCAGCAGCGCGTTTTCGGACAGCAGCAACGCGTGCAGCGCCTGGGCTGAGGCCGGCAGCGCGGGTGCCGGGAGCTCTGGTGCCGGGGACTCAGGTGCCGGCTTCGGATCAGGAAGGCTGCTTTCGACGACCCTTACCGGCGGGACCATCATAGCCGACGGTTCGGGCGCGACAGCAAAAGGTGAGGCAGCAACCGCTGAGGCAGGCGCGGGCGCGGGCGCAGCCGAGCCCATGGCCGGGACGGTCGCACGCTCCCCCGTGTCGCCGCTCGCAAGCTTGCGCGCCAGTTCGCCGGGGTCGGGCAACTGGCTGGCGTGCACGACGCGCAGCAGGGCCATTTCTGCGGCCTCGATCGGCATCGCCGCAGTCTGGACCTCGGCATGCCCTTTCAGCAGCAACTGCCAGAGACGGTGCAGGGTCGCGAAGCCGAGGCGGGCGCCCCACTCCACGAAAGCCTCGCGCTCTTCGACCGACAATGCCGGGTCATCGGTGCCGGCGACCTTGGCGCGGGTCACGCCGTGGCAGGTTTCGAGCAGGCCGTGGAGCAGCGCGACCGGCTCGACGCCCAGATCATATTGTCCGCGCACCGCCGCAAGCACTGCGGGGGCATCGCCCGACAGCAGCGCGCCGAAGAGCCGCCTTATCGCTCCGCGATCGCTGAGGCCGAGCATGTCGCGCACCTGAGCCGCCTCGACCTTGCCCGAGCCATGGGCGATCGCCTGGTCGAGGATCGACAGGCCGTCGCGAGCCGAGCCCTCCGCCGCCCGCGCGATCAGGGCCAGCGCTTCGGCCTCTGCCTCTACGCCTTCGGTCGCGACGACCCCGGCGAAATGCGCGGCGAGCTTGTCGGCCGGGATCCGGCGCAGGTCGAAACGCTGGCAGCGCGACAGCACGGTGATCGGTACCTTGTTCACCTCGGTCGTGGCGAACAGGAATTTCACATGGGCCGGCGGTTCCTCGAGCGTCTTGAGCAGACCGTTGAAGGCCGACTTGGACAGCATGTGGACTTCGTCGATGATGTACATCTTGTAGCGCGCCGAAACCGATGCATAGCGCACCGCCTCGATGATCTCGCGCACATCGTCGATGCCGGTGTGGCTCGCCGCGTCCATTTCGACGACGTCGATATGCCGCCCTTCCGCAATCGCGACGCAGGGCTCGCAGACGCCGCAGGGATCGATCGTCGGTCCGCCCTGCCCGTCCGGACCGATGCAGTTCAGCGCCTTGGCGATCAGCCTTGCGGTCGAGGTCTTGCCGACCCCGCGAACGCCGGTCAGCAGAAACGCATGCGCGAGCCGCTCGCGCCGGATCGCGTTGGCCAGCGTCGTGACCATCGCGTCCTGGCCGATCAGCTCTCGGAAATTCTGCGGCCGATATTTGCGCGCAAGAACGCGGTATGGCGTTGAAGATTCGGACATGCCGAGACTTTACCCAGCCGGGGGCCGGTTGTCCCCGTGATATTTGCCGAAGCGAGAGAGGTGGGAGCCGGAACGACCCGATACGAAATCGTTGCGGCTGCTTCCTTCCGGACCTGACCGGGTTGGCGACGGCACCGTCCGCCCGACTCCCGCGGCGCATATGGGGGAGAAGTTGAGACGATGCAAGCCGCCTGCCGTCGACCGCCGCGGTCCGCGCGACGGCGCACCGTTCGCGATGCCGTCAGCGCCCTTGCATGTTCCTGGACCCGGGCGGCATCCGTACCGTCAGGCTGTCGAGCGCCTCGGTCAGGTGAATCTGGCAGGCGAGTCGTGACGTTCGGGTCACATGACTGGCAAGGTCGAGCAAATCCTCTTCCATCTCCGACGCGCGCGGCAACCGGGCGAAGTCGACCGGGTCGACGATGACGTGACAGGTCGAGCAGGCCATCTGCCCTTCGCAGGTTCCCTCGAGCGGCTGGCCATCGGCCTGTGCCACCTCGAGCAGGCGAAGGCCCGGCGCCGCATCAACCTCGCTCCGCCTTTCTCCATCGGCGGACAGGAACACCACCCTCGTCACGCCGCCCAGGCTCCCTGCCGAATGGCCGCTTCACCGATCATCGCCATAGCCCGTCGAACATCCTCCACGCTGGTATAGCGCCCGAAACCGAGCCGGATGCTCGACCGCGCCTGAGCGTCGGTGAGACCGATAGCCTTGAGGACATGGCTGGGTCTACCCGAACCGCTCGCGCAAGCCGACCCGGCCGAAAAGGCGAGGTCGCGCAAGCTCGAGATCAGCCGAGCCGCATCAAGTCCCTCCCGGCGCAGGTTGAGATTGCCGTGCCACCGCGCCTCCGCCGACCCGTTCAATGTCCAACCGGTCCCCAGCGCCTCGATCGCAGCGTCCCACAGGAGCTCCACATGCCTGCGGTCTTCGCCCTGCCGTTCCGCCATGAGGGCGGCAGCGACGCCGAAACCCGCGCAGAGCATAGGGGCCTGGGTGCCCGACCGTCCGGCCGGCTCCTGCCGTCCGCCGTGCAGCAGCGGCTCGAGATCGAGCCCGTCGCGCAGCCAGAGCGCGCCGATCCCCTTGGGACCATGGATCTTGTGCCCCGACACCGCGACGAGATCGCAGCCGTCGGGAATGGCTACCCGACCATAGCCCTGGACTGCGTCGCACAGGGTCAGGGCACCCGCCTTGCGGGCAAGCGCCGCAATCTCGGCAACCGGCTGGATAACGCCGGTCTCGTTATTCACCAGCATCACCGCGACGAGCCCGGTACCGGGCCGGATCGCAGCATCGGCGACTGCCAGATCGACGAGGCCATCCGTCCCGACCGGCAGGACCGTAACTGGCCGCCCGGCAGCACGAGCCGCGTCGAGGACCGCGCTATGCTCGGTCGCGAGGGTCACGATCGGTCCCCGGCTCCCCTTGATCGCCCAGTTGAGCGCCTCGGTCGCACCGCTCGTAAAGGCCAGTTGCCCACCCGGCGGCATCAACGCCGCCACCCGCTCCCGGGCCACTGCGATCGTCGCCGCCGCTTCCCGCCCGGCCTTGTGCGGCGAATGGGGATTGGCGAATTTCTCGCTTAGATAAGGCAACATTGCCTCGCGCACCTCGGGCGCCAGGGGCGTCGTCGCCTGATAGTCGAGATAGATCACGCCGCGCGCGTCCGGGCGCTGGCCGCAACCTTGTGCCATTCGGAGACGAAGCGGTCGATGTCGGCCTCTTCGGTTTGCGGCCCAAAGCTGACGCGAACGACTTCGCGCGCCTCCGCTTCGCTCCAGCCCATCGCTGCCAGCACATGGCTGGGCTTCAGGCTGCCCGACGAACATGCGCTTCCCGCCGAAACCGAAATCCCGGCCATGTCGAAACGGATGAGCTGGGCCGTGGCGGCCACGCCCGGCATTCGATAGCTCGCGATCGCCGGCGCTCGGTGAGCCTCGTCGGCGACCACCATCCCCCCGCCGTCGCGAATGGCAGAATCAAGCCGGTCGCGAAGCCGGGACGCCCGCGCCGTCCATGCAATGCTCTCATCCAGAGCCGCCGCAAAGCCCATTATCGCGGGGAGATTCTCGGTCCCGCCGCGATAGCCCTGCTCCTGCCCCCCGCTCGGCTCGAGCAGGCCCAGATCGCGGACCAGCAGTGCCCCGATGCCAGGCGGACCGCCCAGCTTATGGGCCGATATGCTGACGAAATCGGCGCCCGGCAGGGGCATCTTGCCGGCCGCCTGGGCGGCGTCCATCAGCAACAGGCCCCCACGCTCGGCGATGCGCTCGCGCAGCGCGTCGATCGGCTGGACGACCCCGGTTTCGTTATTGACCAGCTGGATGGCGTGGAGCGTGTCCGCCCCGCCGACGGCGTCCTCGTGCACCTGTCCCAGGCGATCCACCGGCAGGATGGCCGCGTCGCACGCCACGCGGCGCACCGCGTCATGCTCGACCGCCGACAGCATGCGCCGGGCGGCCTTGCCGCGCCGCATGGCGATCTCGATCGCTTCGCTGGCGCCGCTGGTGAAGATCAGCGCACCGCTATGGCCCAGCGCCGCCGCGATCCGCGCGCGGGCATCCTCCAGCGCCGCACGGGCCGCACGGCCCTCGGCGTGGGGCGACGAGGGGTTGGCCCACCGCTCCATCGCCTCCGCCACCGCCGCCCGCGCACGGGGCAGCATCGGCGTCGTCGCCGCATGGTCTAGATAGAGTCTGGACAGCACCACGCGCGAATATGCTCCAATTGATTGCGCGCGAAGCGCCCGGGCCTATATAGGCGTTCGTTCGGCGGCGCGCCATCCGGTGCGCCCGGCTCAATCCATGTCCCGAAGGATATCGATGCCAGAAGTCATTTTCCCAGGACCCGAAGGGCGCCTCGAAGGGCGTTTCAACCCCGGCCCTCGTCCGCGCGCGCCCGTCGCTTTGATCCTGCACCCGCACCCGCAGGGCGGCGGCACGATGAACAACCGCATCGTCCAGTCGCTCTACCAGACCTTCGTGCGTCGCGGTTTCGCGACGCTCCGCTTCAACTTTCGCGGCGTCGGCAAGAGTCAGGGCACGTTCGACAATGGCGTGGGCGAACTGAGCGATGCCGCCTCGGCGCTCGACTGGGTCCAGTCGATCCACCCCGAGGCGCAGACGACCTGGATCGCCGGCTTCAGCTTCGGTGCCTGGATCGGCATGCAGCTGCTGATGCGCCGGCCGGAGATCAAGGGCTTCATCTCGATCGCCCCTCCTGCGAACATGTACGATTTCACCTTCCTCGCGCCCTGCCCGTCCTCGGGCATCATCATCCAGGGCGACAGCGACGAGGTGGTGACGCCCGGCGCGGTCCAGAAGCTCGTCGACAAGCTGCGGACCCAGCGCCACATCACCATCCATCACGACGTCATCCCCGGCGCGAACCACTTCTTCGCCGACGAGATGCCGCAACTGATGCAGTCGGTTGACGGCTATCTGGACATGCGTCTTTCCGGCGATCGTTGAAGCCGACGACGCTCAGCCGCGTGACGGGGCGCTCCCGAAGGGTAGCGTCGTCACGCGGTCGGCAGCGTCCAGATCGCGACGTTGGCGAACATGACGGTGCCCGCCACTATCATCAGCCAGCCGCGCTTATAGTCGTTGCGCTTCAGAATCAGCCAAAGCCCGCCTCCGCCCAGCAGAAATCCCGCGAGCATGAGGATGGAAAGCGTAAAAGCGGCGGGGCCGTTCATCCTGGGTCCACCTTCGTCCGAACAGAAAATGTGCGATGGACCGCATCGCGGGCGCCTGTCAATCAGGCAGGCCCGCTCGACACGCCGGGCGGATCCCCATCTCGTCAGGCGGACAAGGGGTTGGTGAGATGATCGTTCCCCATCTCGTGGCGCTGGTCGGCGCCGGGGCAAGCGCTGAGGTCTTCAGGCTCAACGGTGGCCGCGTTCTGAAGCTCTACCGCGAAGGTCTCGACCCGGGTGTCGTCGACCGCGAGCATGACGGCATCCGCTATGCGCAGGATCAGGGACTGCATGTCCCGCGCACCTTCGGCACCCATGAATGCGGTCGACGCAGAGGCATCATCCTGGAGGAGCTGCCGGGCAGGCCCCTGCTGCGAACCTCTCCGCTGCGCCTGCTGCGCTGGCGTCCCCTTTTGCGGCGCTTCGCCGACTATCATGCCCTGATTCACCGTTGCAGTGGAGACGGGCTTCGCCACGCGCAGCACGATATCATCCGCGTCAGGATCGAGCAGGCCACTGTCAGCAAACGCGCGCGACAGGAGGCCCTCGACCGGCTCGACGCGCTGCCGCGCGGAGACCGGCTCTGCCACGGTGATTTTCATCCGGGCAACGCGCTGCTGACCCGCCACGGCATCGCCGCGATCGACTGGTCGAACGGCTGCCAGGGCGATCCCGCCGGGGACGTGGCGCGGACAGAGCTGCTGTTCCGTCATTCGGGGTTCGGTCGCGTGTTGCGAACCTGGCCGGCTCTGAACGTCCTGCGGCCGATGGCGGCCTCCTTCTATCTGCGCGAATATCTGCGCCGCTCCGATATCGACGAGCAGCAGGTGGCCGCATGGCGCATCCCGATCGCGGTCGCTTCGCTCGTCCCGGACAGCAGCGTACATCGCCTATCCGTGCTGGAGTCGCTCGAGCAGATGGGATTCGCTCCGTGACGCGTCCGTCCGCTTTCGGCCAAGATCGTCTGCCCCGGGATTGACCGGATTGCCAAGTGCCGGACGTCGTCTAGGGATCGCGACGCCCATGGACCGAAACCCTGTCGCGCCGACCTATCGCCCCGAGATCGACGGGCTTCGCGCCGTGGCCGTGATGATGGTCCTGTTCCATCATGCCGGCTTTTCCTGGGCCTCGGGCGGTTTCGTCGGCGTCGACATCTTCTTCGTCCTGTCGGGTCACGTCATTGCCGCGCTGGCGTTCGAAGCGCTGGCGCAAGGGCGCTTCTCGATCGCGCAATTCTACGAGCGTCGCGCGCGGCGCATCATGCCGGCTCTCATCGTTATGACCGCGACCCTGGTCGCGCCCGCCTATTGGCTGATGCTGCCGAACCAGCTCATTGCTTTCGCCCGCAACATGGCCGCGACGCTGATGCTCACGTCGAACATCCGCTATTGGCGGCAAGGAAGCTATTTCAGCGAGCGCTCGGAACTCAATCCACTCCAGCATAGCTGGACGCTGGCGGTGGAGGGGCAATTCTATCTGCTCTTTCCGCTCCTGATCCCGATGCTGCGCCGGCTGGGCGTCCGGCCGATCGTCCTCGTCCTGACCGGCGCCATGATCTTCAGCCTCGCCCTTTCCGAATGGGCCTCGCATTGGCACCCGGCCGCGAACTTCTACCTCGCTCCCAGCCGTGCCTGGGAATTGATCGCCGGTGTTCTGAGCGCCCTGGCGGCCAGGCATGGGCTTCGGATCCGGCATGCCACGGCGGCCTGGGTGACGCTCCCGCTGCTTACGCTCCCGATGTTCTTTTATGATGGCGCAACGCCCTTTCCAGGTCTCGCCACAGTGCCGATCGTTGTGGGAACGGTGCTCATCCTGCTCGGCGAACCGCAGAAGACGCCGGTCGGAAAGGCTCTGACCACAAGGCCGCTCGTGACGACAGGGCTGATGAGCTACAGCCTATACCTCTGGCATCAGCCGCTATTTGCCTTCTACAGGCTGCACAACTCGATCGATATACCGGCGCTGACCGGCTGCATCTTGATCCTGCTCGTCTTTCCGATCGCCTATCTCAGCTGGCGTTTCGTCGAGCGCCCTCTGCGTCGGCCGAATGGACCGCTGGCAAGCCGTCGAGCCCTGCTATGCCTGCTCGGCCTGAGCATCGGGACGCTCATGCTGATCGGACAGGTGATCGTGGCAGAGCGAGGCTTTCGCGAGCGTATGCCGCCGGCCGTGCTCCGCGTCCTGCGCGCCTCTTTCGGGAGCAAGGCGGGTTGCCTGAACAAACTCGGCGCCGATGCCATAGCAAGAGGAGAGCGCTGCTTCATCGGCGCGACGGAGGGCGAGCCCAGCGTGGCCGTGATCGGCGACAGCCACGCCACCTCGATCGCCGACGACCTGTCAGAGGATCTCCGCACAAGAGGCATCAAGGGGATGATCTTCACCTGGAGCTGGTGCCCGCCGCTCGCCGGGCTCGAAGCGGACCTGACCGCCAGGCGCAAGTGCACCGCCGCACGCGATGAAGCATTGCGCCGGATCGCATCCGACCGCCGGGTGACGACGGTACTCTTCTATGCCGAATGGGCCAATTACACGACCGGCTATACCCAGGCCAGCGGCGACCCGGCGACCGTCTTCCGTTTCGATTCAGGCGGCCGGGTGGAAGACAATCCCGCCGAGTTCGCCAAGGCCGCCAGAGCCACTTTCGAAACGCTCGTTCGGTCGGGCAAGCGACTGGTGATCATTCGGTCAACGCCGGAATTCACCTTCCGCGTGCCCATGAGCGCGGCCCGTCTTCTGCTGAAGAGGGTCGAGAGTCCGTCCACGCTCGATCTGCCCCTCTCGGCCTATCGCGACCGCAGCGGACAGGCGATGCACCTGCTGGACGCTGCCGCGCGGGGCCTCGACATTGAGTTCGTCGATCCGATACCGGTCCTGTGCCCGGCCGGGCGCTGCCCGGTGCTCGACGAGCGGGGAGAGGCCCTTTACTTCGATCACAACCATCTGAGCAGAACGGGCGTCAGGCTGATCCTTCCGCTCATTGGCCCGCTCCTCGCAGACACCCGGCCCAAGCCGGAGATCAGCGGCGCTGCCCCCCGCACAATATCTCGGTAATCGCCTCGGTGTCGCAATATTCCTTCCACTCGATCAGCTTCCCGTCCCGCAACCGGGCCAGAAAATGATAGTGGTTGCGATATTCCCGACCGGAAATGTGCATCCCGCGCGATGATGCCTCCACCGCGACGCGATCCTCCTGCGCCGTTATTCGATGGACCTCGAACGCTATGCCCTGCGGGAAGACCTCGAAGATACCGCCGGCGGCGGCGGCGACTGTGACCTTGTCGAACGTGCCGGAGATGAGCGTATGGCCCATCGTGGTCAGCACGCCATCCTCGGCATAGGCATCGACGATGGCCGCAACGTCACCGCGATTCATTGCGTCGATAAAGGCTGTCACGGCGGCGACGTTACGCTGCGGCTCGCTTTCCATAGCGCTCTCCCTTTACCGTCGGAGGCGTGACAGACGCCAGGCATAGCGTCAATCCTGCGGCCTCGAACCGAAGCGGCTCACCACGTCAGCTGCAGGAGAATTCGAGACACTCAGCCCTTCTCGGCGCCCGCATCCTGCGAAGGGCCACCCTCGAGCCCGCAACTGATGACACAGCGGTTTGCGGAGCGCCGATCGATTGCGACACTTGCGGGGGATGGCCCACGACTAGCCCGCGCCTTCTCCGGCGCCCGCGCGGCGCGCACCGAAAGGCGCAACTCCATCGCCTCGAGCAAGCGCGACAGTGTATCCAATGTCGGATTTCCCTGATCTCCGAGCGCCTTGTAGATGGCCTCTCTGGTAAGGCCCGTCTCGCGTGCCAGCACGCTGACGCCATGTGCTCGGGCAACGCGTTTCAAGACCCGCCTGATCTCCGCCGGGCTTCCGCTTTCGAAGACCGGCTCCAGCGAATCCGCCAACGCATCCGACTCTTCCGACAGACAGCGAGGCCCTGATGTCATGATCTTCAGTTCCAGCCTCCTTCCATTATAAGAATGGACCTTTTCCGTAACGTCGAAGAGATCTCAGCACTCAAACGAGCAGATCGAGAATATTGATCCGCAATATCTAAAAATCGATTGCGTACTCGTGACGGCGCTAGGTTAACCGCTCCTGAGCAAGCTTCCGATTTTCCTGCGTCCGCTCACCTCGGCGATCGCCTTTTCGAGGCTCCCCAATGTGCAGGGCTTCGTTAACAACTTCCCCGGTGCAGTTATGTCCGCATGCCCTGTAAGAAAAATTGCAGGAAGATCTGGATGGATCTCGCGAATTTTACGAACGACCGTAGTTCCGGACATATACGGCATGTGGATGTCGGATATAACTACATCAATATCAAAGCACCTTTGCTGCGAGTAAATAACCGCTTCCCGCGGATCGGATATCAATTTCATATTATAGCCAAGGTCCGACAGCATCTCTCCGACGACTTCGAGGACCATTCTATCATCATCAATAAACAATATCTTCATACGTAAAACCACGGAGTCTCTGGATTGCGAATCCATCCCGATGTTACAATTTATAACAATCTATAATTGTTGGATATTGGACCTGAATTTTTTTGCAACGAATTTCGCGAATTTATTTGCGAAATATCGTGCATTATGGCGCTGTGAGCGGGGTAAGCTCAACTTCTAGTGCCTGTTAACTATAGTTATCATTTCAAGGTGAGCTTCATCGTCAACTATACTTAACAAATAAATGCACGAGGCTTTGCATTGACTGGTTCGATCTTCATCGGGGATCCCTCCCGCCTGGGAGAAAACCTGCTGGCCGCTCCGCGCATGACGTCTTCGGACAGCCCTTCAGGCGAGGTCCGGCTCGCGGCGATGCCGGGGATCATTCCGTTGTCCCCATCGCAACGTTGGCCGACTCAGGGAGGGAGCAGAGCCATCCCGGCGCTGCCTGGTCCGGCCCCGCTTCCATTCGTCAAAATCAACGGACGCAAGCAGCGAACGCTCCGCGCCACTGCCACGGCGACCGCGCGAGCCGATCATTCGCTCGACCTGCCACCTGTCCTCCAGATGACCGCAGGTCGACGACGCGCGCGTCGGATGCTGCGGCTCATCCTGCGGTGGGTAGCTTTGACGATATTGCTCGTGAGCGTTGCGATGCTTGCGACCTCGAAATAGAGGCGCCCTGCCAACCGGCCGGTGAGCATGCCCGGCGCAGCGCCATTCACACACCATGCCCTGGCGCCGCGCTTGCGCGCCGGATAGGCGGAGTCGATCGCACCATGCCGAAGCACAGCGCGAACCGGTAGCTGGCTTCCAACAGAAATTTAGAGAGAGAGAGATGCAGAGTGGTGGGCGCAGCAGGGTTTGAACCTGCGACCCCTGCGGTGTGAACACAGTGCTCTACCACTGAGCTATGCGCCCACTCTGCGTCGTCTGGTACGGAATATATCCGCCGACGGCGACGCGGATAGGGTGGGACGCTCGCGCTGTCCAGCCCAAAAAAGCGAAGGCCGCTCGCACGGATAACCGCGCGGCGGCCCTGCCCCCAAGGCACCCGGCGTAACGCGGGCGCCTAAATCAGTTGACGGCGTCCTTGAGACCCTTGCCCGGCTTGAACTTTGGCTGGCTCGACGCATCGATCTGCATCGGTTCGCCCGTCCGCGGATTGCGCCCCGTCGAAGCTTTGCGCTTGGTCACGGAGAAGGTTCCGAACCCGACCAGCCGGACCTCGTCGCCATTTTTGAGCTGCGCGGTGATCGAGTCGAACACGGCCTCGACCGCCTTGGTGGCATCGTTCTTGGTCATGCCGGTGGCCTCGGCAACTGTGCCGATAAGCTCCTGTTTATTCATGCCTTCGTCCCCTACCTGTCTCTCTTTGATGCCAGAACGGTCGCGCCCCGGCGGCGGCGCCCGGCTCGACTCCGCGACCGCGATGCTGCAACAATGGCGACATCTCCGCAAGGGTCTGAAAAGGCCGACAAGCGCCGTGTTTCAGGGCTTTGGCGTAGCTTGCAGCTGTGCTCGCGCATAGCGCTCGAAATCGGGATCGAGCAGCGGAGGCTCCAGCGGCACCACCCGTTCCAGGCGTTCGGCAATATGGTTGAGAACAGCGATCCGTGCCGCCTTCTTGTCATTGGCGTCGAATATGGCCCATGGCGCCCAGCGCGTATCCGTTTCCCGGAACATCTCCGCCATGGCCGCGACATAGTCGGCGCGGCGGGCCCGGTTGCGAAAATCCTCCGGGGTCACCTTCCATCGCTTCCACGGATGGTCGAGCCGATCCGCGAGGCGCCGGTCCTGTTCCGCCTGGGTCACGTGGAGGAAGATCTTGATGATGTTGACGCCGTCAGTCTGCTGCTGCGCCTCGAACTCGTTGATCTCGTCATAGGCGCGTCGCCATGCCCGTTCGTCGGCATAGGCTTCGACCCGCTCGACCAGCACGCGCCCGTACCAGGTGCGGTCGAAAATCGCGATTCGTCCCTTGCCCGGCAGCTTTTGCCAGAAGCGCCAGAGAAAGTGCCGGCCGCGCTCCTCGTCGGTCGGCGCGCCGATCGGCCAGACGCGAAAATGCCGGGGGTCCCATCCGCTCGTCAGCCGCTGGACCGCGCCCCCCTTGCCGGCCGCGTCCCATCCCTCGAACAGGATCATCGTCCGCAGGTTGCACACGACATGCGCGACGTGCAGCCGGCCGAGGCGCTTCTGCACCTCCGCCAGCGCGGCCTCATAGTCGCCGTTGAAGGGCTCACCCTTCTCATAGTCAGCAAGATCGACTGCCAAGCGTCACCACTCCACCCGACCCGATCCCATGATCGTCGGGACAGGATGGTTCAATCGCAGGAGTCGGTAAACAGTTTCCCTACCGTCCGGCTATGGGACAGATCACAGCCGGGCCAGCACGGGGGAGAGCGCAACGCCCTCCCCGGCCGTCATCAGGATTTCTGCGGCTCGACGACCCGGATGTTCAGTTCGCGCAGCTGCTTCAGGCTCACCTGCGAGGGCGCGCCCATCATCAGGTCCTCGGCCTTCTGGTTCATCGGGAACAGCACCACCTCGCGGATGTTCGGCTCGTCCGCCAGCAGCATCACGATACGATCGATGCCGGGGGCCGAACCGCCATGCGGAGGCGCGCCGAACTTGAACGCGTTGAGCATGCCCGAGAAATTCTCCTCGACCTGCTCCTGGGTATAGCCCGCGATCTCGAACGCCTTGTACATGATCTCCGGACGGTGGTTCCGGATGGCGCCCGAGGACAGCTCTACGCCGTTGCAGACGATGTCATATTGATAGGCGAGGATATCGAGGGGATCCATCGTCTCCAGCGCTTCCATCTCGCCCTGAGGCATCGAGAAGGGGTTGTGGCTGAAGTCGATCTTCTTGTTCTCCTCGTCATATTCGAACATCGGGAAGTCGACGACCCAGCAGAATTTGAACACGCCCTGCTCGATCAGGCCCAGCTCCTCGCCGACACGGGTGCGCGCCGCGCCTGCGAGCTTCGCCGTCGGCAGTTCCTTGCCGGCCGCGAAGAACACGCCGTCGTCCGGGCCGAGGCCGAGAGCGGTAACCAGCTTGGCGGTCGCTTCCTCGCCATGATTCTTGGCGATCGGGCCGCCGGCTTCGCCGCCCTTGATGTTGATGTAGCCGAGGCCGGCATGCCCCTGCGAGCGCGCCCAGTCGTTCATGTCGTCGAAGAATTTGCGGCTCTTGGCACCCGCGCCCGGTGCCGGGATGGCGCGGACGACGCCACCGCCCTCGACGATGCGCGCGAACAGGCCGAAGCCCGAGCCGACGAAATGCTCGGTGACGTCGGTGATCTCGAGCGGGTTGCGCAGGTCGGGCTTGTCCGAGCCATAGCGCAGCATCGCGTCCTTATAGGCGATGCGCGGGAACGGCGCCGGCGTGACGGCACGGCCGTTGGCGAATTCCTCGAACACACCGTGCAGCACCGGCTCGATCGCTGCGAACACGTCCTCCTGCGTGACGAAGCTCATCTCGAAGTCGAGCTGATAGAATTCGCCCGGCGAGCGGTCGGCGCGCGCATCTTCGTCGCGGAAGCAGGGCGCGATCTGGAAATAGCGGTCGAAACCGGCAACCATCAGCAGCTGCTTGAACATCTGCGGCGCCTGCGGCAGCGCATAGAATTTGCCAGGATGGATGCGGCTGGGCACCAGAAAGTCGCGCGCGCCTTCGGGCGACGAGGCTGTCAGAATCGGGGTCTGATATTCGGTGAAGCCCTGGTCGATCATGCGGCGACGGATCGAGGCGATCACGTTCGAGCGCAGGACGATGTTCGAATGGATCCGGTCGCGACGCAGATCGAGGAAGCGATAGCGCAGACGGATATCCTCGGGATAATCGGCTTCGCCTGCGACCGGGAGCGGCAGCTCCTGCGCTACCGACTGAACCGCCACATCACGCGCGCGGACCTCGATCGCACCGGTCGCGAGGTTCGGGTTTACCGCCTCCGGTGCCCGGGCGACCACATCGCCGGTGATGGTGACGACCGACTCGACGCGCAGCCGCTCGAGCTGCTTGAACGCCTCGGACTCGATGTCCGTGACGATCTGCGTCAGCCCGTAATGGTCGCGCAGGTCGACGAACAGGAGATTGCCATGGTCACGCTTGCGGTGCACCCAGCCGGAGATACGGACCTGGGTTCCGACGTGCTCGGAGCGGAGCTGGCCGCAGCTGTGCGTGCGATAGGCGTGCATGAGTAAGATCAACTTTCCGGTGAAATTGCGAGCGGTGCGCTTCGCGCGGGCGCGCGGTGCTTGTCAAGCGTTGTAACCCGGCTATGCACGTCGCCATGCACATTCACCCACTCATTACCGACAGCGCGACCCTCGCCAATCTCTGCACCCGGCTCTCCCAGTCGCCCTTCGTGACGGTCGATACCGAGTTCATGCGCGAGAGCACTTACTGGCCGGACCTCTGCCTCATCCAGATCGCCAACAGCGAAGAAGCGGCCGCGATCGATCCCAAGGCCAAGGATCTGGACCTGACGCCGCTGCTCGACCTGCTCGTCGACAATCCCGACGTTCTCAAGGTTTTCCACGCCGGCGGCCAGGATCTGGAGATCGTGCACAACCTGACGGGCAAGACGCCGCATCCGATGTTCGACACGCAGATCGCGGCCATGGCGATGGGGATGGGCGAGCAGATCGGCTATTCGAATCTCGTCGAAAGCCTGCTGGGCATCAAGCTGGACAAGGGCGCGCGGTTCACCGACTGGGCTCGCCGTCCGCTCGACAAGCGCCAGATCGATTATGCGATCGGCGACGTCACCTATCTCGCCGAGCTGTTCCCGCGCATGCTGGAAAAGCTGCGCAAGACCGGGCGCGGCGGCTGGCTCGACAATGAGATGGAGCGGCTGTGCGATCCCGCAAGCTATGCCAACGAGCCCGATCTCGCCTGGACCCGCATCCGCCTTCCGAGCCGGAAGGCCGAAGTGCTTGGACGGCTCAAGGCGATCGCCGCCTGGCGCGAGCGCGAGGCGCGATCGAAGAACTTGCCGCGCGGCCGCATCGCCAAAGACGAGACACTGGCCGACCTCGCCTCTCATCCGCCCAAGGTCCAATCGGACCTCGCCCGCGTGCGCGGCCTCTCGCCAAGCTGGGCACAGAACGACATCGGTGCGCGGCTGATGGCCGCCATCGCCGGGTCGCAACCCCTGCCGGACAGTGAGATGCCCCCGCGCGAGGATCGCAAGCCGGGCCTGGGCAAGGAGGGCGCCCTGATCGCCGACCTGCTCAAACTGCTGCTCAAGGTCCGCTCGCGCGATGCCGACGTCGCGCCACGGCTGATTGCACGGTCGGAGGAACTGGAGCTACTCGCGGCCGGCGTGCGCGACCTGCCCATGCTGAAGGGATGGCGCCACGACGTGTTCGGCAAGGATGCGCTTGCGCTGGTCGAAGGACGGCTGGCCTTCAGCGTCCGCAATGGTCGGATGGTGATGTCGGCGCTCGAGGCGGAAACCTCCGCCGGATGATAGGAGCACGGGGGCAAGCGGACGCCCCCGGTTGCGGTCGCCTCAATCTACGATCAGTCGCGGCTCGCGGCCGAAAGCCGCAGCGAGCGTGCGATGGCGGCGCTCCACCGTCTCGCCGTGGAGCAGCGCATTTTCCTTGTCGACGCGCAACTCGACGGCGTCCGGCGTCAGAGACAGCCGGCTTCCCGTCAGCGCGTCGGCTACGCCGCCCGAGAAACGCTGCCCAAGCCGCAGCGCAAGGCCCCAGCGCTCGGCCGTGACGATTTCGGACGGCGAGCAGATGCTGCTGATGACCGGCACCAGGCCATTGCCGCCAAAGCTGGTCCACAGCGCATGCGCCATCATCCCGCGGCCGCGCGAATCGATGCCGACCCAATTACCGTGCAGCGCCGTCTCGACGCCGCGTTCGGCGCGAAACTCGGGGTGCGCTCGCCAGCCCACATCCGCGAGCAGGCAGGTCGCGTGGCGCACACGGGCATCCTCGCGGCCCTCGCCTTCGAACAGCGGGGCGATCCACCGTTCGAGCAGGTCGCCATGTTCGGGAAAGCGGCCCTGCCGGGCGCCCTCCTCGCGGGTCGACGCGATCAGGGGATCCTGCGCGCGCTGATAGGGGGACAGTTCCTCGTAGAGCAGCCCCTCGCGCAGGCCATAGGCCGAGACGATCAGCTCGCTCGATCCGAGCTCGCGGACGACATGGGTCAGCAACGCAGCCGCGTGAGACATGGTGGGAATGCGCGACCCCGAAAGGCCGATAACCTCCCTCAGCCGCTTGCGATCGAGATGGGCGAGCACCCGCACGAGATGCTGGGCGTTTTCGGGCGGCATCCAATAATGATGGACGATCGGCAACGGATAGTTGGTCAGATACATGTCGAGGCGGGCGAGCGAACGCCAGGAGCCGCCGACCATATAGAAGGGGAGTCCCGCCCCCTTGCCTTTCCATCCCGCCTTGTCGAGCGTCCGCGCGACCAGTGCGCGCAAGGCACGGGGACCGTTTGCCTTGACCGCATCGATACGCAGCACGCCCAGCGGAAAGGAACTGGTCTCGCGCACCTCGCCGTCGATGACCCGGGCAAGTTCGAGGCTTCCGCCGCCGAGATCTCCGACGATGCCATTGGCCTCCGGTATCGACGCGATGACCCCCAGTCCGGCAATCCGCCCTTCATCGTCGCCCGAGAGGATCTCGACCGGAAGCCCCAGTTCGAAGACGCGATCGATGAAGATCTTGCCGTTGCTGGCGTCGCGGACGGCTGCCGTCGCCACGGTCCGCGGGTTGGGAACGCCCATCTGCTCGGCCAACCGCTTGAATCGCGACAAGGCATGCAACGCACGCTCCATCGCCTCGGGATCGAGCGCGCCGGTACGCGCCAGGCCCTTGCCCAGACCGGCCATGACCTTCTCGTTGAACAGCGCCGCCGGCACCCGGGCCGGGCCATCATAGATGACGAGGCGAATCGAGTTGGAGCCAATGTCGATGATTCCGACACGGGTATGGCCCGGCGCCGGATGCTTGGCCCGACGGAACATCGAAATCGCTGGCATAGGCCTCCGCTCTAACGCAAATCCGCTCGGGACCGGAAGCGGTAAGTTGTGCCTTGGTTCCTTGCGCATCTTGCACGAACTGCGCACGGCGTGGCAGGCGAGGCCATGAGCCCGCCCGTCAGACCCGTCATTGCCTGGCCGCTTCTCGGCTTCGTCCTCCTCGCGGCCGGGGCGGCGCTATGGCTCGCCTTCCCGGCCATGGACAGCCATGTGCTGGCGGTCTTTCGGTTCGTACCCTCCTCCGCACTGATCCCCGCGACGAGCCTCCTGACCAACGCGGGCGGCTTCAGCACCCTCGGGCCCGTCGCACTGGCGGTTGTCCTGCTGCTGGCGTTCAGGCGGCGGAAGGCCGAAGCGCTGTGGCTTTTCCTTGCGGTCGGGTCTGGCCGCCTGTTCGTCGAGGCCGCGAAGGAAATTCTGGCGCGCCCGCGGCCGCCCCTCGCCGGGCGACTGGATGAGGTGACCAGCCTCAGCTTCCCCAGTTCGCACGCAGCCGGGTCGATGCTGACGATGCTCGCCCTCGCGCTGCTTTTTGGCCGCAGCAGCCCCTGGCTGACCCCGGCCCTTGCGGCCTTCGCCTTGGCAGTGGGCTGGAGCCGGCTCGCGCTCGGCGTGCATTGGCCGAGCGACGTGCTCGCCGGGTGGGGCGTCGCGCTGATCTGGATCGGGATTGCGGGCTTCTGGCTGCCAGAGGCCTCGCGTCGGCCGGCCTGACGGCCGATCAGCCCCGCCGCAGCGACAGCTTCGGCACCGATCCACTCTTACGCAGCGCCGCACCGCGACCCGAAAGCGACGGGTTGGTCATGAAATAGCGGTGCAGGTTGAATGGCCGGCTTCCAGCCTCGATCCGCTCATATTGACCGTCGGGCAACAGCCGCCAGCTCTGCTCGTCGTCGATCAGATTGGCGACCATGACCTGGTCCAGTATCTGCGCATGAACGGTCGGATTCTCGATCGGCAGCAGATATTCGACGCGACGGTCGAAATTGCGCGGCATCCAGTCGGCCGAGCTGATGAGCACCTTGGCCTTGCGGTTGGGCAAGGCGCCGCCATTGCCGAAACAGATGATCCGGCTATGCTCCAGGAAGCGCCCGACGACCGATTTGACGCGGATATTCTCCGACAGCCCCGGCACGCCGGGACGCAGGCAGCATATGCCGCGAATCACCAGGTCGATCTGCACGCCTGCCGCGCTCGCCCGGTAAAGCTTCTCGATGATTGCCGGGTCGACGAGCGAGTTCATCTTCGCCCAGATTGCGGCCTGACGGCCCGCACGCGCATGATCGATCTCGGCATCGATCAGTCGTGCGAGTTCGTCGCGCATGCCGTGCGGCGAGATGGTGAGCAGGTTGAGGTCGACCGGCTCGACATAGCCGGTGATGTAGTTGAACAGCTGCGCCGCATCGCGACCAAGCCGGGGATCGGCGGTGAAGAAGCTGAGATCGGTGTAGATGCGCGCGGTGATCGGGTGATAATTGCCCGTCCCGAAATGGCAGTAGGTCTTGTGCCCGTCGGCCTCGCGCCGCACCACCATCGACACCTTGGCGTGGGTTTTCCAGTCGATGAAGCCATAGACGACCTGGACCCCGGCCCGCTCGAGCTGCGACGCCCAGAGCAGATTCTGCTCCTCGTCGAACCGCGCTTTCAACTCGACCACGGCCGTGACGGACTTGCCGGCCTCGGCCGCGTCGACGAGCGCGCGGATCACCGCCGACTGCTTGCCCGCGCGATAGAGGGTCTGCTTGATCGCGACCACGTCGGGGTCCTGTGCCGCCTGGCGTAGGAAGGCGAGCACCACGTCGAACGTCTCATAGGGGTGATGGACGACGATGTCCTTGGCCCGGATCGCCGCGAAGCAATCCCCGCCATGCTCACGAATTCGCTCGGGAAAGCGCGGGCTGAAGGGCGTGAATTTCAGATCGGGCCGATCCTCCTCCACCAGCTGCGCGAGATCGGCGATCCCCAGAAAACTGCCCGATTCGGTGACGAAGCTGTCGGCGCCGCCGATCTGGTCCTTCCACAGCGGCTCGAGCGACGCGGACATGCCGCCCTCCAACTCGATCCGGATCACGCGGCCACGCCGGCGCCTTTTGATCGCGGTCCGGAAGTAGAGGACCAGATCCTCGGCCTCTTCCTCGACCTCGATGTCGCTGTCGCGGATGATCCGCAGCGCGCCATGGCCGCGCACCTCATAGCCGGGGAAGAGCAGATGGGTGAAGCGCCGGACCAGCGTCTCGATCGCGACATAGCGCGCAGCGCCACGCGGCAGGCGGATGAAACGGGGTAGCGTGGCGGGCACCATCAGCAGTTCGAAAATCTGCTCGCCATCGGACAGGCGGGTCAGGTCGAACAGGAGGCTGAAACCCTTGTTGGGAATGAACGGAAAGGGATGCGCAGGATCGAGCGCCTGCGGCGTCAGGACCGGGAATACCTGCTCGCTGAAATAGCGCTCCAGCCATTCGGCATCGGGGCCCTCGATCTCGCCTTCCTCGAGCACCACGATGCCCGCATTGGCCAGATCGTCGCGCAGGCGGTCCCATACGCGCTGCTGGTCGGTCATCAGCTGGTCGGCGCGGTCGCTGGCCCCGTCCAGCTGCTGCGCGACCGTCAGCCCGTCGGGCGACAGGCTGTCGACGCCTTCGAGCAGCTGCGCCTTCAGGCCGGCGAAGCGGACCATGAAGAACTCGTCGAGATTATTCCCCGAGATCGACAGGAAGCGAAGCCGTTCGAGCAGCGGATGCGCGGGGTTGGACGCCTCGTCCATCACGCGCTGGTTGAAGGCGAGCCAGCTCGCCTCGCGGTTGAAATAGCGTTCGCGCAACGGCACCGGTTCGGGGGGGACCGACGTCCCGATCAGGTCTGAGTCATGCGATTGGGGTTCGATCGAGTCCATGGCCGTCCACTATAGCAGCCTATATGTATCTTCCGTGACTCCGATTGCCGCAAGCGCTTCCTTGGCGACCGCCAGGGTGATCGGCCGTCGGCGCGCGAGCGCGGCCTCGTCCAGCGCATCCACGAGCCGGGCAAGCGCGACATAGCTCCGCTCGATACGCGGCACGACATAGCGGACGACGTCCGGGCGGGCGTCCAGCCCCCGGTTGTTGATCAGCTTTTCGACCAGCGCGGTCATCAGCGCCAGATCCGGCTCCTCTATCGCCACATGCTGGCTGGCAAGCAGACGCGAGCGCAGATCGGGAAGCTTGATCTTCCAGCGGGCCGGCGGTTGATCGGCGGCGAGCAACAGCGGCTTGCGATCGGCCTGGGCTGCGTTCCACGCGTGGAACAGCCGCTCCTCATCCTGCCCTTCGGCATTGTCGATGAAGCGCCCGCCCGTCTTGGCGGCGAAGATGCGACCCAGCAGGCTCCGCCCCGACTTGCGCGGGCCGGTCAGCACGCTGGCCATCACGGGCCACAGCGACCAATGTTCGAGGTGGCGAACCGCCGTGCGGTTGGCGTCGCCGACGATGAAGTCGCGCTCATTCTCTTCCGCCGGCCACTGGAAGGGCAGCGCGATCTGGTCGGTCATGGAGCCGGAGTGGCGGCGCGCCTGATGCGGAAGCCCGTGCCGACATCCTCGACCTGCCAGCCGCGCGCGACGAGCGCCTCGCGCAGCGCGCTGGCGGGGCCGGAGAAGCCCACGCGCATGCTGCTGGTGCCACCGAGCGCCAGGCTGCCGGTCTGGACCGACGTAACGCCGGTCACGGCTCGAAGCTGCCCCTCCTGCGCGCGCAGCGCCGCGGCATCGGGCGTGTCGATCTGCACCGTGACGGTTGTGGTGGCCGCTGCCGCCATCTGCTCGAGCACGTCGTCGATCGGCACTTCCTCGGCCGGGGTCTCGGTCACCAGCGACTTGTCGCCGCGCATCGCCCCTTGCTGCAACGCCCGGGTGTAGGACGCATCGATCCGCTGCACCGCGCGATCAAGCATGGCGGGCAGGCCATCGCCGGTCTCGGCGGTCAGGGTGAACTGGTCGAGCACCGTCGCATCGGGACCATAGCGGGCGACGAACCGGCCGATCACCGGGCCGCCCGGCCATTGGCGGAACAGGGTCGCCTCGGGCACGACGATATTGGCCGCGCCATATTGGTCGAGCAGCATCCGCCACCAGCTGCGCCCGGGGCGGCGCGCCTGCGCGGCGTTGAGCAGGACCGGATCGGCGCCTGTTCCGGATACCCGGACATAGTCGATCGGGCTGTTGCCGGCGCGGAAGCGGGCCCAGGCCTTCTGCCATTCGCTGCGCCGTTCGAAGCTGACCGGGGTCGCTCCACTCCATTCGACGGGAATGACCAGCATCGGCGCGGACCGGCGGACAGCACCCTTCACGCCCAGCAGCTCGCCAGCCCGGGCGCGGTCGAACAGCACGCCCAGCGTCGCGACATAGCGGTTCGGACCGACCTGCTCGCGCTCGACGACGATGCCGCCGCTGATCGAATCGAGCGTCGAATCGGGCAGGCCCGGTGCATTCTCGACCGGCTTGCCGTTCACGCGCGCCCACAGCATCTTCCAGCCCTTGCGCTGCGCCTCGCGCCAGCCGCCATAGCGCGCCTGATCCGCCGTACGGGCCGCGACATCGACCTTGATGCCGCTCACCTCATAGCTGCCCGATCCGTCGATCGGCGGAACCCCGCGCTCGTCCGCCCGCTCCAGCTGCGCAAAGGCGAGCGCCCCCAGCAGCGCTCCGGCGCCGAGGATGGACAGGGGGATGGGACGGAAAAAGCGTTTGGCGAAGGTCACGCAGTGCCTTTTGGCGACTTGGCCGTGGAAATCCAAGCACGATATGTCTAGGGGCCTGCAACATGAGCAGCAACGATCAAGAATCCTACACCTATGCCAAGGCCGGCGTGTCGATCGCGGCGGGCAATGCCCTGGTCAAGGCGATCGCGCCCCTCGCGCGGGCCACGCGCCGTCCAGGCGCCGATGCCGACCTCGGCGGGTTCGGCGGCTTCTTCGACCTGAAGGCGGCCGGCTACAATGATCCGCTGCTCGTTGCGGCGAATGACGGCGTCGGCACGAAGCTGAAGCTCGCCATCGACAGCGGGCGCCATGACGGCGTCGGCATCGACCTCGTCGCGATGTGCGCGAACGATCTGATCGTGCAGGGCGCCGAGCCGCTCTTCTTCCTCGACTATTTCGCCACGGGCCGGCTCGACAATGGTGTCGCCGAGCGTGTCATCGCGGGCATCGCCGAAGGCTGCAAGATCGCCGGCTGCGCGCTGATCGGCGGCGAAACCGCCGAGATGCCCGGCATGTATGCCGACGGCGATTATGATCTTGCCGGTTTCTGCGTCGGCGCGGTCGAGCGCGACCAGGCCCTCACCGGCAACCGCGTGTCCGCCGGCGACGTCATCCTCGGCCTCGCCTCCTCGGGCGTTCACTCAAACGGTTTCTCGCTCGTGCGTCGCCTGGCGGCCGACAAGGGCTGGAAGCTCGACCGCCCTGCCCTGTTCGACCAGGACGTGCTGCTGATCGAGGCGCTGATGGCGCCGACGCGCATCTATGTCCGCTCGCTGCTGCCCATCGTCCGCGCCGGTCAGGTCCGGGCGATGGCGCACATCACCGGCGGCGGCCTGCTCGAGAATATTCCGCGCGTCCTGCCGGACGGGCTCCACGCCCATGTCGACGCCGACGCCTGGGAACAGCCGCGGCTGATGGCCTTCCTCCAGGCGCAGGGCAATATCGAGCCCGAAGAAATGGCGCGCACCTTCAACTGCGGCGTGGGCATGGCGGTTATCGTCTCGGCCGCCGACGTCGACGCGGTGACGTCGGAACTGACCGCAGCGGGCGAGACCGTCTTCCGCATCGGCCATATCGCCGAGGGCTACAAGGGCTGCACCGTCAAGGGCAGCGCCGAGACCTGGAGCGCGCGCGCCGACTGGTCGGCTACGCATCTCGGCTGAGCCGGGATCGCCCGCCTCCGGGCATCGACGAGGTTCTGAACGCGTGACCGACAAGACCCCGATCGCCATCCTGATCTCGGGCCGCGGCAGCAACATGGCCGCGCTGATCGAGGCGTCGCGCGCAGCCGACTGCCCCTATGCGGTCGTCCTCGTCGCGTCGAACGATCCCGAGGCGGCCGGCCTCGACCATGCCCGCGCCGCCGGCATCGCGACCTTCGCGCACAGCCACAAGGGCCTGAAACGCGCCGAGTTCGACGCCATGATCGATGCGGCGCTGCGCGAGGCGGGCGTGCGCCTCGTCGCGCTCGCCGGCTATATGCGCATCCTGAGCGAGGGCTTCATCGCCGGGTGGGAAGGTCGCATCGTCAACATCCACCCGTCGCTGCTTCCGAAGTACAAGGGCCTCGACACGCACCAGCGCGCGATCGAGGCGGGCGATGCGGAGGCCGGCTGCTCGGTCCATGTCGTGACGCCCGAGCTCGACGATGGCGAGGTGATCGCCCAGGCCCGCGTGCCGATCCTGTCCGGCGACACGCCCGAGACATTGGCCGATCGCGTGCTGATCGAGGAACACCGCCTTTATCCCGACGCGCTGGCTGCCTATATCCGGAGCCATGGCTGAAGAGACCTCCGCGGCGGAAGCCCGTCGGCGCCGGCTGCGCTGGATCACCCTCGGCGAGGCGCTCGGCGTGGCCGCGCTCGTCGTGTCGGTCCTGACTCTCTGGAACAACTATTCCGAGCGCCGTCACAATGAGGACGAGAAGGCCGCACAGGACCGCGCGTCGAGCACCAGGGCCCGCATCCTCGTGCTGCGCGCCGAGGTGGAGAAGAAGGGCGACCGCCTCGCGCTGCAGCCGACCGGCGAGCAGGTGATCCAGGGCCAGACCATCGCCTTCCCCAAGGCGCTGGGGATCGATTCCGTCGACAGCACCGACCCGCGCATCGAGGCCGACTGGCTGTCCGACGGCCTGCGCAAGGCCCGCCGCGACGCAGGCGAAGACGAACGCCCCCGCGGCGACGCCCGCCTTCCCGTCGCGATCACAACGCGCTTCACGGTCGGCGGAGATGTCGCCGAGGATGTGACACTGTACGACGTGGGCTATGCGATCGAAGGCGGCTTCCTCGGCGGCAGCGAAGTCCGCCTGCGCGGCCTGTCGATGATCGGCCGCACGACTGCTGCGGCGGCGCAGAGGCGGCTGGATGAGATCTGGGCGAGCCGGCACCGCAAGAAGGGATGAGGTCGGCATTAGCCGTATTTGGCCCTTCTTTCTCCAAAAGCTGCAGATCTGGAAGCGACCCGATTGCGGTCATTCATTGTACATGAGACGATTGATCGATGCAGGGATACCTACCTCGGGCGATAACGGCGTTACTCACGGTGTTCATAGTTGGAAGTTGCAGCAGTTCGCCTATGCGCTTGGAAGCTACTGCAAGACGATCTTGCCTCGTTCAGGGAGGCTATGAAAGTCTCAGCGCCTTCGGCTTCCCGATCTGCCAGTTCCGCTATGCCGATGGGGGAAAGACCTGTTCTGGGAAAGCCGATTGTGAGGGGCAGTGCCTCATGAGCGTGGATGGCCCCACAGAGAAACCACTTCCAAAGCCCGGCGATTTAGCAAATGGAACGTGCCAATCGGAACACTACAGTCCCGGCTGTTTTGCTAAAATCGAAGATGGTAGGATTGAGTCAGATGGCGCGTGGTGCGAGGACTGAAGCAACTACCGACTTCGACCTCATTTCAGCCGTTGCGATCTACTGGTGCTAGCTCCGATTGCTTATAGGCACTTGCCTATCGTTGTGGCGAGAGCAGTGTTTCCGCTGCCAAACTCACTCCGCACCATCCTTTCACGGCCGTTATGGCCTACAAATCCAGGATTACGGTGACGCTACACTTTAGGATTACGGTGACGCTACACTTTAATACCCCTGGGATTACGGTAACGCTGCATTTTAATACCCCTGCCCGACCAGCCTACTGCTCCGCATCACCTTTCATTGCGTTTACGACCTACAGATCCAACGCAAAAATAAGATCGTCGAACACCGCGTCGCCCACTTGGAAGCGGCGCGATCCCACCAGTTCGCAACCGAGGCGGCGATAGAAGCCGATTGCCGCGTCATTGCCCGAATAGACGCCGATCAGCAGGCGCCGCATCCCGCGTTCGCGCGCATAGGCGACCGCTTCGTCGACGAGGCGCCGACCCAGCTTGTGGCCGTGCCATTTGCCCATGACGTAGATGCGGCGCAGCTCGATGTCGGCGGGGCCGGTCTCGATCGGCAGGTCGGGCGGGGTCAGGAGCGCGAAGCCGATCGGCGCGCGGGTCTGGGGGATTTCGGCGATCCAGGCCGCACCGGCGGGATCGCTCGTGAAGGCGCGCCAGGCGTCGGCGCTGTTCTTGCCTTCGAAGTGCAGCAGCATGTCGGGCAGGCCGATCATGTGCGCATAGGTTTCGAGGAAGGTCGCCGCGCCGACCAGGGCCAGCGCGGCGGCATCCTCGCAAACGGCCCGCCTGATGACGGGGTCCGTCATGATCAGCCGACGATTTCTTCCGGCTTGAAGAAATAGTCGATCTCGATCTTCGCGTTCTCGAGGCTGTCCGAGCCGTGGACCGAGTTGGCTTCGATCGATTCCGCGAAGGTCTTGCGGATCGTGCCCTCGTCGGCGTTCGCCGGGTTGGTGGCGCCCATGACTTCACGGTTGCGCGCGACGGCGTTCTCGCCCTCGAGCACCTGGACCACGACCGGGCCCGAGATCATGAAGCTGACGAGGTCGCCGAAGAAGGGACGCTCGCGGTGCACGCCGTAGAAGCCCTCGGCCTGCTCCTTGGTCATGTGGATGCGCTTGGAAGCGACGACGCGCAGGCCGGCCTCCTCAAGCTTGGCGGTGATCGCGCCCGTCAGGTTGCGACGCGTCGCATCGGGCTTGATGATCGAAAAGGTACGTTCGGTCGCCATCGGCGAGCGGCTCCATGTCTGTCTGGGTGGAAGATGGCGCGCCTTTAGTGGTTGCGCGGGCCGATGGCAAGGCAAGGCTGGCCCTCTAGCCCCGTCCTGATTCGCGCCATTGGCCGGGCGCCACCGCATGGTAGAAGCAGGCCATAAATTTAGCGCGGAGTTTTCAATGTCTTTCGATAGCCCCTGGGGCCAACCGCAGTCGCACCACCGCAGCGCGAGCGTTGCCGACGACATCGATTTCGAGATCAAGGGCCAGGAACTGCAGTTTGTCGAGATCGAGCTCGATCCGGGCGAGAGCGCGGTCGCCGAGGCGGGCGCGCTCGTCTGGAAGGACGGCAGCATCAGCATGACGACGGTGTTCGGCGACGGCAGCGGCGGCGCCAACGAGGGCTTCATGGGCAAGCTGCTCGGCGCGGGCAAGCGCCTGGTCACCGGCGAAAGCCTGTTCACCACCGTTTTCACCCACCAGGGCCAGGGCAAGGCGCGCGTCGCCTTCGCGTCGCCGACGCCGGGGGCGATCCTGCCGATCCGGCTGGCCGATTATGGCGGCCGGCTGATCTGCCAGAAGGACAGCTTCCTCGCCGCCGCGCGCGGCGTGTCGATTGGGGTTCACTTCCAGAAGCGCGTGATGACGGGGCTGTTCGGCGGCGAGGGCTTCATCATGCAGAAGCTTGAAGGCGATGGCTGGGTGTTCGTGCAGATGGGCGGCACCGTGGTCGAGCGCGAGCTGGCGCCGGGCGAGGAAATCCATGTCGACACCGGCTGCATCGCCGCCTTCACCCCCAGCGTGGATTTCGACCTGATCACGGCGGGCGGGGTGAAGAGCATCTTCTTCGGCGGCGAAGGGCTGTTCTTCGCGCGGCTGCGCGGACCCGGCAAGGTGTGGATCCAGTCGCTCCCCTTCTCGCGCCTTGCGGGCCGCATGATGGCGGCTGCAATGGGCAGTGGCCAGAACCGCGGCGAAGGATCGGTGCTGGGCGGACTGGGCGACATCATCGGCGGCAACCGCTGAGGGCGGAACTCTTCCCCGCTTAATGTATAGACAAATAATCTCCCCAGACAGGATGCCCCTGCCCATGCGCAAGATGCTCACCGCCCTCGCCTGCTCGATCTCGCTCGTGCCGGCCCTTTCGATTGCAGCCCAGCCCGCTCCCAGCTTCGACCTGCAACGCTATGCGCAGGACGTGAAGACGCTGGCCGACGACAGTTTCGAGGGCCGCGCACCCGCCACGGCGGGCGAGAAGAAGACGATCGATTATATCATCGCCCGGATGAAAGCCGCCGGGCTGGAACCGGGCGGCACCGGCGGCGGCTGGACGCAGGACGTGCCGCTGCTCAAATCCGACATTGTCGGATCGCCGAAGCTGAGCCTGCGCATCGGTGATGCCGCGCCGCGCCCCCTCACGCAGGGCGAGGAAATCGCCATCCGCGCCGCGATGACCGGGCAGACCGAGGTCCGGCTGGCGGGCGCGCCGCTCGTCTTCGTCGGCTATGGCGTAAAAGCGCCCGAACGCGGCTGGGACGATTTCAAGGGCGCCGACCTCAAGGGCAAGATCATGGTCGTCCTCGTCAACGACCCCGACTTCGAGGGCGGCGAAGACGATTTCGGCGGCAAGACCATGACCTATTATGGCCGCTGGACCTATAAATATGAGGAAGGCGCGCGGCAGGGCGCGGCCGGCGTGCTCGTCATCCACGAGACGGCTCCCGCCTCCTATGGCTGGGCCACGGTCAAGAACTCCAACACCAACACGATGTTCGACATCGTTCGCCAGGATCCGGCCTCGGCACACAGCCCGATGGAGGGGTGGATCCAGCGCGACGTCGCGGCGGATCTGTTCAAGGCCTCGGGGCTCGATTTCGAGGCAATGAAGGCGGCCGCGCGGTGCAAGGACTTCAAGCCGGTTGCGCTGAAGGCGACGCTCGACGCCGACTATGCCGTGAAGCCGGAGAAGATCATCAGCTACAACGTCCTCGGACGTCTGCCCGGCAAGCGCCATCCCGACGAGACGGTGATCTATTCGGGCCATTGGGACCATCTCGGCGTGGGGCAGCCCGACGCGCGCGGCGACCGCATCTATAACGGCGCGCGCGACAATGCGACCGGGATCGCCGCGCTGCTCGAACTGGCGCGCACCTTCGCCAAGGCCCCGCGCACCGATCGCTCGATCGTTTTTCTGGCGGTGACCGCCGAGGAAAAAGGGCTGCTCGGCTCGACCTATTATGCGGCCAATCCGGTCTATCCTGCGGCGACGACCGCCGGCGTGATCAACATGGACAGCATCGTCGGCGGCGGGCAGGCCCGCGACTTCTCGATTTCGGGTGTCGCCAGACTGGGGCTGCTCGACATGCTGATCGCTCAAGGCAAGGCCCTCGGCCGAACCTTCGTGCCGGACCCCAACACGCAGACCGGGGCCTTTTTCCGGTCCGACCATTTCCCGATGGCAAAAGCGGGGATTCCGGCCGTCTCGTTCGAGCCCGGGATCGATCTGCTCAATGGCGGCATCGCCCGCGGCAATGCGCTGGCGGAGGCCTATGTGAAGGACCGCTATCATCAGCCGGCCGACGAATGGAGCGACGACTGGGACCTGTCGAACGTCGCACCCGACCTCACTCTGCTCTACGCCACCGGACGGACACTGGCCGACAGCCGCGCCTGGCCGGAATGGAGCAAGGATTCTGAGTTTCGCGCGAAACGCGACGAAAGCTCAGCTTCACGACAGTGAAAGCCAACGAGCGCATCCAGGGGGCAAGGGGAATGCCCGCACTGGACACGTAGCGTGCCCCCCAAATCATTTCATCGCATTGCAACACCGAACCATCGTTAGAATCCCGTTCCGAAATAAACAGGGTTAGTGTATCGATAACCCTGGTTAACGGGGCAGAAGGCTATTGGCCGGATGCCTCGTCAAGTCGGTAATTATCCGACGGGACGGGAATGGTGACGGGGCGGGGGCCCCGGCCCCGTCTTCCAAGGGGTTGTAGTTGCATCGATTTTTTCGGGGGTAATTATGAAGACCATTGTAAAGCTGGTAAGCGCGGTGGTGCTGAGCGCATCGGCATCCGGAGCCGCTTTTGCCCAGGCGAGTGATTCGGAATCGACCACCAGCTCGGTTCGCATCATCCAGCCGATCGCCCTCACCAAGGTCAACAACCTCGCCTTCGGCACGGTCGTGCGCCCAGCTTCGGGCAGCAGCACGATCACGATTGCGACCTCTTCGGACACGCCCACCGTCGACAGCGGCACCGCCGTGCTGGTTGCTGGCGGCACCCGCACCCGCGCATCCTACACCGTGACCGGTGAAGGCGCACAGACTGTCGCGATCACCGTGCCTGCCTCGGTCGTCATGACCGATGGCACGAACAACATCACCGTCACGCTGACACCGGAAGCGACCACCGACACGCTCTCGGGTACGCTCGGCACCACCGGCGGCTTCTCCGGCGACGGCACGCTCTATGTCGGCGGCAGCTTCAGCATCAGCAGCACCACCGTCAGCGGGAATTACAGCGGTACCTTCTCGACCACCGTCGCCTATAACTGACACCGCGCCCACGGCCGCACAGGCATGTCCGTGACGGCGCACGGACGGGGCGTCGGGAGGCGATGATGAGGGGGTCGGGCACGAACTATCTGGCCTTGGCGCTCCTGCTCGCGGCGTACGATGCGCCGCTGTCGGCGCAAGGCCAGTCGGGCGCATCGGCCGAGGCCGCCGTTACGATCGTCCAGCCGGCCAATGTTACGGCCGAACAGGCGGTGGTCATCGGCGCCGTCACCTTGCCGCTGATCAGCACTATCGGTGCCAGTGCGGGATCGACCACGCTGCCCCTGCCCGCGGGCTTCACCGCCCCACCGCGGATCAGCGTGGGAACGGAAGCGGCCGAGCAGGTGGCGCAGAGCATCCGTCCGGGGCTGTCCAGCCAGGCGAGCTTCACCTTGACCGGCGATCCCGACCAGGTCGTGTCGATCATCGTGCCTCAGACCGTGTCGCTGCTGCGCCTCAACGGCCAGGGCGAGGTCGAGTTCAGCACGACCACGAGCATAGCGGGCGGCGGCGGCACGCGGCTCGTCGCCTTCGGCAGGGACAGCGGCGCGCTGGCCTTCGACGTCGGCGGCGCGCTGCAGCCAAATGCCTCTGCGGAAGCCGGCAACTACGCGGGCGTCTTGGTGGTTGCGGTCCAATATAACTAGTATAAACCAACCTCAGGGTTGGGCTTTGGGCAGTGGGGATGCAGTTGGACAGGATGCAGGCAAGGCGACGGACGAAGGCGCCGCACCAATTTGCAGTCCTGCTGATGTCAGCCCTTCTGATGCCGCCCGCGCAGTGCTGGGCGCAGGGCGCCGCACCCGAGATTTCGGGGGGCGTGGCGAGCGTCAATCTCAACCCGAAACGCGTGACGTTCGACCGGCTGGGCAAATCCGCCACGATCTCGGTAGCCAGCAGCAGCGGCACGGGATCGTTCGACGTTGAACTCGTCGATCGCGTGATGCTTCCCGACGGACAGATCGTCCCGGCCACCGACGCCGCCGGCAAGCCCGAGCTCGAGCGGCTGAAGTCGGCGAAGGCCTATCTGATCGCCACGCCGCGCCGCATCAGGGTCGCGCAGGGCACCGGCCAGACCATCCGCATCCGGGCCGCCTCGACCGGCGAAGTCCCGCCCGGCGAATATCGCACGCATCTGACGGTGACGGGCATCCCGCCCGCCGACAGCGGTCTGACCGCCGAGGAAGCCGCCGGGCGCAAGGAAGGTCAGCTTTCCTTCCGGATCAATTCGGTGCTCGCGCTGTCGATCCCGGTGATCGTGCGCGTTGGTCCGATCGACGTGCGCGCCGGCATCGAGAAGGCGGTGATAGGGTTCGAGGACATCTCGCCGGACGGACAGGCGCCGGCCGTCCGCACGGCTGTACTGAAACTGGATCTCGTGAGGCAGGGGGCCAACTCGCTATATGGCGATCTCGAGATAAGGGGGAGCAGGAAGCAGGGGGAGGAACCGATCGGCGCCGTGCGCGGGATCGGCGTTTATCCGGAAATCGAGCGACGATATGTCAGGATCCCGCTGACGCGCATTCCAGCGCCCGGCGAGCTGATCGACATTCAGTTTCGCGACGACGACACGTCGCCGGGTAAGATCCTCAGCAAGGCTTCCGTCGCCGCTCCGTGAGGCGACCGCCGACCACGGCGTTCCTGTCATTGATGGCTCTGTCGTTTCTCGTTCCCGCACCGGCGGGCGCGGAGAGGACGGCGATGGTCGACTATATCGAGCCGACGGGTGACCCACTCGACGAGAATGACCTGCTGCTCGTCGAGGTGGTGCTCGACCGGCTGAACATCACCGACTCGCTGCCGGTCTACGCCTCCCCGATCGGCCTGCTCATACCCGTCGGTGAATTGTCCCGCCTCCTCGATGCCGATCTCAACGTGCAGCTGGGAGAGAAGCGTATCGTCGGAACCATCGGCGAGGCGCGTCGCTCGGTCGTGGCGGATCTGCCAACCGGGATCGTCCGGGTCGACGGCAATCTGCAGCTTCTGCTGGCGGGCGATATGATCGTCGGCGCCAACGACATCTATGTGCGGACGTCGCTGCTGGAGAAGCTGCTTCCTATTCGCGCCAGGCTGGATCCCGCAGCGCTGCGGCTGGAACTGGTCGCGCGCGAACCTTTGCCGATCCAGTCACGCCTCGATCGCCTTTCCCGCCTGCGCGGTCTGCAGGGCGGCGGCAGCGCCCCGAACGATGTCTATCGGGTCAAGTCCGACCCCGCGCTCGTGACGATGCCCAGCTTCGACGTGCTGGTGGAGGCCGGCGCGCAGGAGCGTCCGCCCCCCTACCCTTATCGCTATGACGTCCGCGCCGGCGGCGACCTGCTGTACAGCAACTTTCAAGGCTATATCGGTTCGGACCAGAAAGGCCGCCCGGTGACCGCGCGCATGCTGCTCGAGCGACGCGATGCGGACGGGGAGGCACTCGGCCCGCTCGGCTTCACCCGGGCCTCGGCCGGCGATATCTTCACGCCGGCTCTGCCACTCGGCGCGCGCAGCCTCGCCGGACGCGGCATTTCGCTGAGCACCGCCCCCCTCACCCAGACGAGCATCTTCGGCCGGGTCGATCTGCGCGGCGAGCTTCCGCTCGGCTATGATGTCGAGCTCTACGTCAACGACGTGCTGCGCAGCGGTCAATCGACCCCGGTCCAGGGCCGCTACGAGTTTCGCGACGTGCCGCTCCAGCGCGGCGTCAACATCATCCGCATCGTCGCCTATGGCCCGCGCGGAGAGCGGACCGAGGATGTCCGCGTGGTCAATGTCGGGGGTGGACAGCTCGAGCCGGGCCAGTTCGTCGCCGACCTCGGCGTCGCGCAGCAGGAGCGTACGGTTATCAGCTTCCCGTCACGCGACTCCAACGTGGTCGCCGGCCCGGGCGTCGGCGACATGCGCGTGACGGCCAGCATGGCCTATGGCCTGACGGAGAATGTCACGCTCGCCGGCGGGCTCGCCAGCTATTCGCCGAGCGGCGGCGGCGAGAGACTGCTCGGCACCGCAGGGATCCGCACCTCGGTCGCGGGGGTCGCGACGCAGCTCGACGGCGCCGTCGACGAGCGAGGTGGAACGGCCCTCGCCCTCGCCCTCGCGGGCGAATGGATGCGCGTATCGACGATCGTCCGCCATTCCGAATATGGCGGGGGCTTCGTCGACGAGACGATCCCGCGCGGCGGAGACGGGCGTGCACTGCGCCGGTCGAGCGAACTCAATCTGGATTGGCAGCTGCGCCCGTCGAAAGGTTTCGCCATTCCCTTTTCCTTCCGCATGACCCGCGATCAATATGCCAATGGCGACCGGAACTGGGCGGGACTCTTGCGGGCCTCGGCGCCGGTCGGGGGCCTGTATGTGTCCACCGGCTTCGATTTCGAGCGCACCGATCCGATCCTGGGTGGTGCCAGCAACAGGCTGTCTGGGCTGATCAGCCTGTCGTCCTTTGCCTTGTTCCAGTGGCAGCTGCGCGCGGCGGTCGATTATCAGCTGCTGCCCGACCTTCGCCTCGGTGCGCTCTCGCTGATCGCCGATCGCGACGTCGGCGAGAGCACTGCGGTGCGCATCGGGCTGGGTCAGAGCTTTCAGGACAGCAAGGAGAGCACCGTCCAGCTGTCCGCAATCCGGCGCCTCTCCTTTGCCGATCTGTCGCTCGATGCCCAATATAGCCGCCCCCGGAACGACTGGCGTCTCGGCCTCCAGCTCGCGTTCAGCCTCGTCCACGATCCGCTCGGCGGCGGATATCTGCCGCGCCGGCCGGGCGCGGCTTCGGGAGGCAGCGCGGCGATACAGGCTTTTCTGGACGACAATGGCAATGGCCGCTTCGACCGCAGCGAGGAGCCGGTTCCCGGCGTGGTCATGGCGGGATCGGGCGGCGAAGAGATCGTCACCGACGACAAGGGACGCGCGCTGGTCACGGGCCTCGGCTACGGCACCGTGGCTCAGGTCCGCACCAGCCTCGACAATGTCCAGCTCGACAATGTCGCAGGGCCGCCGCCAGTGTTGGAATTCACACCTCGCGCGGGCACGGTTGCTGTAATAGCCTATCCCATCCAGGCGAAGGGCGAGGTGATGATCACCATCACCGTCCGGCGCGGGGATCGGAAGGTGGGGCTTTCGGCTGTGAATTTGCGTGCGGTGAACGAGAATGGGGAGGCCTATGAGGCCAGGACCGAGTTCGACGGCAGTGCGCTGTTCGACGCACTCCGCCCGGGCAGCTACCGGCTCGAGATCGAGGAAGACCAGGCGCGCCGCCTGAACATGCGGCTGGCCGAGCCGGTCAGCTTCACGATCGGCGCCCAGGGCGGCCCCGCGCCGGATGTGCAGGCGATGGTGGTGTTCGAATGATCCGCGTCTTTCTCCGGCTGGCCCCGCCTGCCATTCTTGCCGCCACAGCCCAGCCGGGGCTGTCGCAGACCTACACCGTCAACGGCGTCAGCCCGATCACGGCCTATGGCGAGGTCGCTGCCGCCGTCTCTGGCAATACCGTCTTCGCCCAGAACAATACCACCGTAACCGTGCAGTCCGGCGGAGGCGCCCGGATCAAGGGCACCGTCCGCCGGGCGACCGTCACCATACGCTGCGCCGGAAGCGGGTCGCCCAATACATGCACGGTGGCGGGGAACCGGGCCAGGATCCGCGTCGGCGCCCTGAGCAGCACGGGTCGAGCAGGGACATTCCAGGAATTCATCGCGACCGGTGGTACCGGGACGATCTCCGGAACGACCACAGGCTCTCTGCTCGATTTCACGATGACGGGCTGGACCGGCACCGGCAATCTCACCTTTTTCCTCGACACGAAACTCCCCGTTGCGGGAGACGATACGGGCGGTGCGACCGGGGCACAGACCAGCACCTATTATGTCTATGTGGCCAAGGATCCGACGATCCCCACCACCGGGTCCACGGTAGCCGCGACCATCACCATCCGTCGCCCGCTGCAGATGGTGAAGAACTCCGATCTCAACTTCGGCACGCTGGTCCGGCAGCCATCGGGGGCTTCGGCGTCGGTGGTGATCAACAACAGCACCGGCATTCGCACCCAGACGGGCAATGCCAATCTGATCGCCCTGCCCAGCCCGTCACCCAGCCGCGCGCAGTTCACGATCACCGGCGAACCCAGCACAACCTTCGCGATCAGCTATTCGCCGACAGGCAACATCATCATGTCTAACGGTGCCAGCACGCTGAGCGTCACCACTTCCAAAACGGCCACGGGCAATCAGACCATGCCGGCTAGCGGCACGCTGACGCTTGGCGTCGGCGGCACGATCAGCGTGCTGTCGACCACGGCACGGGGCCAATACTCGGGCACCCTTACCGTCACGACGACATATAACTGAGAGGTCGCCCGCGATCGGCTCATATTGAACGGCCAGTTATCAGGCTGGCTTGAGCAGGCGCTTTCCGGCGCTTCCTCACTCGATGACCAGTTGCGCATCGGCGCAGCAATCGACGAGCTTATCATAGACGTCTGCAGCGACATTTATACAGCCGTCCGTGACGTCCCGCCGCCGCGCTGCCTGGGGCGAAGCGAGCCTCTCGGGCCGCTGCTCCCGAGGGCTCCCCAGCCATATCCGATGGATCGCGAAGATGGTGGAGTCGCCCTCTTCGAAGCTCAGCACATCTCCACCATAGCCCGGCGACACGACAATCCGCTGTCGAAGCCGGTAATGGCCCGCCGGCGTAGCCGCGCCGACCAGCGCGGGATGGCATTGGCCAAGAAAGCAGATCGACGCCAGACCGAGGCTGACGACGACCGTCAACGGCGGATGGTCTTCGGCGGGACCTCGACCTGAACGGTGCGCATCGTGCCGATCTCGCAGTCGCGCAGTTGGATGGTGGTTACCATTCTCTGGTTCGAGCTGGACGACCCCATGCCGCCTTGCCCCCAGCCACTGCCACCACCACCGCCAAGCGCGAAGTTGCGATTGCTCGCCACGCCGACGACCGTCGTGAACATGACCACCTGATGCCCGAAGAGCCGGACGTCTCCGTCGTCTTGCCGCTCGCTGCGGTAATCGATCAGGCGGCCATCCGGGTCACGGAACGGTTCCAGATCGTCGGACCATCCCTGCGGCACGGAAACGCTGCGGAACAGGCCGATGAAGGTGCCATCGACCGGCTGCCGGACGATGTGCTGGAGCGGCCCACAGGCGGAGGTCTCCTTGATGATGTCGCCGGTGGCAAGCTGCGACGACGGCGTTCCGGGAACCACGGGGGGTATCAGGATCGCTCTCGATCGATAGCTGCTCCGATTGGAAGCGTCGATCGCCGTATTGGTGGTTGCGGCGCTCTCCCCCCCGGCGGCCAGGCTCTGAGCGCCGGCTGCTGCCGCGGCCGCCGCCGAAGCCGAAACGTCCGTATCCCCGATCGCGACCGATTGGCCCGGCGCGACTGCCGACGGCACGGGCGTTTCGACAGTGGGCGGAGTCGTCGGATGGCCAGTGGTCGCATAGGTCACACCAGCGATGTTCACGAGGCACAGAGCGCCGCTCGCGAGAAATAAGACCCTGAATTTCATAAGCCACCATTACAAGAGAAACACTGTTGAACAGAATGACTTGGGTCACTTATTGTTCAATATTATTATAATTATATCTCTGATTTTCGACTGGAACCTTCTTAGCGACGGTAAATATAATACCGATATTATTCGTGTGTGGGGCGAATTAAATTTTTCTTCTAAACTATGCGATAAGTTTTGCGGAGAGAGGCATAGCAAAACATTGGACGTGACGATGGCGGCCCGAGCGATCGGCAGTCGGGCGACGCCAACTACAGCAGGAGATTACGCACTGCCGGATTCGCCCGGCGTCCACCCGAAAACGCTGCGCATATCCCGGCACATCAACGGTCGAGGCGCCCAATCATCGACGGCGGTAAAACGCCCGCTTCACGGCCTGTAATGCGACGGATCGCGCGTGAACCAGGTGCTCAGCGTGACCCGATCCTTGCCGACCACGGGTCTCACCCCGTGGGCCGCCCGCTCATCGCTCGGGTAGAAGACGAGGCTGCCCATTTTGGGACGGGACACATAGTGGCCGCCGTGGCCGTTGCGGATGAAGGTCTCACCGCCCTCGAAGTCGTCGTTGCAATAGGTCACCGCCGAATAATGCCGACACCCGAGCAGCGGATCGTCACCCGGATAGCCGTCATCCTTATGCTCGGCCATCGCCTTGCCCGGGCGCCATCGCACGAGATCGGTGAAATGGGGATAGACCGCCTCGCGCTGGCACAGGCAGATCAGCTGGGCAACGAGGATGCGATAGGCGCCGATCGCCCTGCGCAGTTCGGCATCCTGCCAATGGTCGAAGGAAAATGTGTCGCCTGCATGCCAGGGCAAGGCCTGATCCTGTCCCAGGATCGCCGGCTTATCGGTTCGCTCCCGGAGCATGTCGCTCAGCCCGCGACAGAGAAGCGGATCGAGAGCATCGTCGAACCGGTGGATGAACGGGCTGCCCGTCTCGATCTTCTGCACCTTGCCCCCTTACCCGGCTATCTACCCGATTATCTCACCTCGAAGACGCCGACAGAAGCGGATTCAGAACGGGGCCGTGATTATCTGTCCGGCAGAAGTAGCGACGAGTCGCCATAGCTGTAGAAGCGATAGCCCTGTGCGATCGCGTGAGCATAGGCCGCCTGCATCCGCTCGCGGCCCATCAGGGCGCTGACCAGCATGAACAGGGTCGACTTGGGCAGGTGGAAATTGGTCATCAGCCCGTCGATCGCGCGAAAACGGTAGCCGGGGGTGATGAAGATCGACGTGTCCCCGGCAAAGGGGCGGATGATGCCGTCTTCGCCGGTCGCACTCTCGAGCAGCCTCAGGCTGGTGGTACCGACGGAGATCACACGTCCCCCTGCTGCTCTGACCGCGTTGAGGCGGTCGGCGACATGCGGCTCAATGCGCCCCCATTCGGCATGCATCCGATGGTCGTCGGTATCGTCCGCCTTGACCGGCAGGAAAGTCGCTGCGCCGACATGCAGCGTAAGCGTCTCGCTCACGATCCCCGCCGTCGCCAGGGCGTCCATCAGGCGCGGAGTAAAATGCAGCGCGGCCGTGGGTGCGGCCACCGCGCCCTTCTCGCGCGCGAACATCGTCTGATAATCGTCGAGGTCACGCTCGTCGGCCGCGCGCTTTCCCGCGATATAGGGCGGAAGCGGCATGGTACCGGCCCGCTCCAGCAAAAGCTCGACGGGTTCGTCACCCTCGAACTCGAGCAGGATCGCGCCATCGTCGCCCCGCTCGCGCGCGACGGCAAAAACCTCCTGCCCGAAATCGATCCGGTCGCCGATCCTGACGCGCTTCGCGTTACGGACGAAGGCGCGCCAGCTGCGCAGACCCTCGCGCTTGTGGAGCGTCGCGCCGATCCGTGCATCTCCACGCCGGCCTTCGAGTTGGGCCGGGATCACGCGTGTATCGTTGAAGACGAGGCAGTCTCCCGCCCGGAGCAGGCCCGGAAGGTCGCTGACCCGATGATCCCCGAAGGGGTCGCTCGCCCCCCTTATGTTCAGGAGGCGCGCGCTGTCCCGGGGGTCCGCGGGGCGGAGGGCGATATTTTCCGCAGGAAGGTCGAAGTCGAAAAGATCGACGCGCATATCAGTTCGGCTGGGCCGGAGCCTCTTCGGTGGCGACATGGTCGACGGCGGCGGCCGTCGGCGACGGGCTGATCGCATCGACGGCAGCCGCAGTCCCGCCGGAAGCGGGACGCCCGCTTTCCTCGCGTGCAGCCTTCTCCTGCTCCTTGGCGGCCTTGCGCGCGGCCTTTTCCTGCTCCTTCTTCGCCTTGGCGTCGGCCTCCGCCTTCTCCTCGGCCTCCTTGCGCGCCTGCTTCGCGGCCTTTCCGGTCAGCGCGGGCGCGGCATCCGCGGGTTTTTCCGGCGGCGGCACGAAAGCCACCGGCGGCTGCCCCTGGTCATCGGACTGGATCGACGCATGCACGATCTTCGAAGGGTTCGCCGGCGGCTCGCCGCGCTCGAGCGCATCGACATATTGCATGCCCGCGACGACGCGGCCGATCACCGTATAGTTGCGGTCGAGCGTCAGGTTCGGCTGAAGCATGATGTAGAACTGGCTGTTGGCGCTGTCCGGCGATTGCGCGCGCGCCATCGCCATCGCACCGCGGACGTGCGGCAGATCGTTGAACTCCGCCTTCAGGTCGGGAAGGTCCGATCCGCCCTCGCCGGTGCCCTGCGGATCGCCGCCCTGCGCCATGAAGCCCTCGATGACGCGGTGGAAGACCAGGCCGTCATAGAAGTGGCGCCGCGTCAGCGTCTTGATCCGGTCGACCGAATAGGGCGCCTTGTCGGGACGAAGCTGGATCTGCACCCGACCGCCGGTGGAAAGATCGAGGTTCAGGATGTTCTGCGGGTCCTGAGGGGGCGGCACGTCTCCCGCGACCTGTGCGACACTGGTCCCGGCCATGAACAGGCCGGCAAGGGCCGCGACAATCAACTTCGAACGCATCAGATCCATTCTCCAACCGCGCAGGGCGCGGGTTCCTTACTCGCAGCGGGCTTGCGGTCGGCTGAACCGACCGGCCCTTCAACTACCCTTCTTACCGATCTTTTCGACGCGCGCGACGACTTCCTGCACGACCCGCGCGGGAACGAAACGATCGATCGCGCCGCCATAGAGCGCGATTTCCTTCACGAGCCGGGATGCGATCGGCTGCAGGGCGACATCGGCCATCAGGAACACCGTTTCGACGCGGTTGTTGAGCTGCTGGTTCATGCCCGCCATCTGATATTCATATTCGAAGTCGGCGACGGCGCGCAGACCGCGGACGATGATCGAAGCGCCCATCCGCTCGGCGAAATCCATCAACAGCGAATCGAAGGCGACGATCTCGAGGCGATCGCTGAGGTCTGCCGTCTCCCGGCGCACCATAGCCAGCCGCTCGTCGAGGGTGAACATCGGCGACTTGGACGGATTGGTCGTCACTCCGACCACCAACCGGTCGACCAGCTTTGCGCCGCGACGGATGATGTCCATATGGCCCAGAGTAATCGGGTCGAACGTGCCCGGATAGACGCCGATGCGCATGTGCTTTTCCTCTTGTGTCAGCGGTCGCGCCGGACCGTGTAGGCGGCAATATCCCGCAGCAGATCGGCCTCCGCCCCGAATGCGGAGAGATGGGCGATCGCCTGCTCGCTCAGCAGGGTCGCCTGCGCACGCGCCCGCTCGACCCCGAGCAGGGAGACGAAGGTGGCCTTGCCGGCGGCCTCGTCCTTGCCGACCGCCTTGCCGGTCGTGGCGGCATCGCCCTCGACGTCGAGAAGATCGTCGGCGATCTGGAAGGCCAGGCCCAGATCATGCGCATAGTTGCGCAGGCGCGTACGCCCTTCCGGCGGCACGCGACCCAAAATGGCCCCGGCCTCGACCGCAAAACCGATCAGTGCGCCGGTCTTGAGCTGCTGAAGCCGCGTCACGATGCCCAGGTCCTGGTCGAGCGCGGGGGCCGCCATGTCCATGGCCTGCCCCCCGACCATCCCGGCCGGACCCGAAGCGACGGCAAGCGCGGTGACCAGCTCGCAGCGGACGAACGGATCGGGATGGGTCGCCTCGCTGCCGATGATCTCGAACGCCAGCGCCTGCAGCCCGTCGCCGACGAGAATTGCCGTCGCCTCGTCGAAAGCCTTGTGGACCGTAGGCTTGCCGCGGCGCATGTCGTCGTCGTCCATCGCCGGCAGATCATCGTGGACGAGGCTGTAGACGTGGATCGCCTCGATCGCGAGACCGACACGCAGGGCGCATTCGGGATCGACCGCGAAGAGCCGGGCCGAAGCCGAGACCAGCAGCGGGCGCAGGCGCTTGCCGCCGCCGATGGCGGCATGACGCATCGCTTCGTAGAGCGGGCGCCGGCTGTCTTCCGGTAGCGTCAGCAACAGGTCGAAACGGGAGTCGATCTCGCGTGCCAGCGCGGCGATTTCGGTGGCGAGGCGGTCGCTCATCCGCTCAGCCCGCGTCGAAGGGCTCGGTTCCCCGGGGGACGCCGTCCGCTCCGAGACTGATTTTCTCGATCCGGGCCTTGGCCGCGTTGAGCCGCTGTTCGCACAGCCGCTTCAGCGCATCGCCCTTCGCATAGAGCGAGATCGACTGGTCGAGCGGAACCTCGCCCGACTCAAGCTGACGGACGATCGTCTCGAGCTGTTTCAGGGCGTCCTCGAAGGAGAGGTCGGCGATGGCTGCGCTGTCATCCATGGGCGAGGCTTTTGGGCTGGGGCGTGGCGGGGGTCAAGTCGCGACTGGCGGCAGAGACCGGCGGCCCGCCGCCGAGGACAGCCGAAAGGTCCGGCCTGGCGGGCCGATCGCCCGGGCGATGCACAAAGAAGCATCGCCGGGCGACCGCACGGACCGGACCATGCCGCCATGATGGCGGCCGGCCGGGGTCAGTTCTTCTTGAACGGATCCTGGAAGGTCGCACCACCAAAGGTGGAGGTCTCTTCCGCATGGACGTCGTCCGCGCGGCGCGCCGCGGCATCGCGCTGAGCGCGCAGTTCCTCGATGAGCGCCTCGCGGTCGCCTTCGAGACGGGTATCGGGCACGGCTTCGATGCCTGCCGCCTTCGCGGCCTTGGCGACGATCGCGTCGAGCTCGCGCTGCGAGCAGAGGCCCAGCGTCACCGGATCCTTGGGAACGATGTTCGAGATGTTCCAGTGGGTGCGGTCGCGGATCGCTGCAATGGTCGTGCGCGTCGTGCCGATCAGCTTTGAGATCTGACCGTCCGATACTTCCGGATGATTGCGGATGATCCAGGCGATGCCGTCGGGCTTGTCCTGGCGCTTGGACACGGGGGTATAACGCGGACCCTTGGTGCGGCGGAGCTGGTCGGGGCCCTTCTGCATCACCAGGCGGTAATTGGCGTCCTTCTGGCCCTTTTCGATCTCGCTCATGGTCAGCTCGCCGGCGCGAACCGGGTCGCGGCCCGTGAGCTTCGTCGCCGCCATGTCATCGGCGATGGCCTGAATCTCGAGGATGTGCAGACCGCAGAACTCGGCGATCTGCTGGAAGCTGAGCGCAGTGTTGTCGACCAGCCACGAAGCGGTGGCGTGGGGCATGAGCGGCTGGGCCATGGCGGTCCTCCAAATAAAAGGGCCGCCCCTTCACGGAGCGGCCTGAGCGTCGCCATGATGTACTGAAGCCGCGCGGGAAGCACAAGGCTGGACGTGCGGTAGCCCGATTCCCCTTATGCCGGCTCAGGCTGCCCGGCGCAGACGGCCAACGCCCTGCGGCACGAGCGCGCCCAGAAACTGCTCCGCGCTCCGCCGCCAGCCGAAGGTCGCGCCGTAGGCCGCCGCAGCAGCCCGGTCGCGTTCCAGCGCAGCGGCTATGGCGGCGGCGAGATCTTCGTCCATCGCCGACGAGGCCGGGTCGAGAACGTCGATCGGCCCTGTGACCGGGAAGGCCGCCACCGGCGTACCGCAGGCGAGCGCCTCGATCATCACCAGCCCGAACGTGTCGGTGCGGCTCGGGAAGACGAAGACGTCGGCCCCGGCATAGGCCGATGCGAGTTCCTCGCCATGCAGGGCCCCCAGGAAATGTACGTCGGGATAGCGGCGTTCGAGGGACGCTCGGGCCGGCCCGTCGCCGACCACGACCTTGGTCCCGGCGACGTCCGCCGCAAGGAAGGCCTCGACATTCTTCTCGACCGCGACGCGACCGACATAGAGCTGGATCGGGCGGGCCATGGCCGCCAGCGCGGGATGCGCAGCCCGGTCGGGGCGAAACAGCGCGAGATCCACGCCCCTGCCCCAGCGCCGCACCGGTCCGATGCCCCGCGCATCGAGGACCGCTTCGATCGACGGGGTCGAAGCCAGGATCGCGGCGGACGGCCCGTGGAACCAGCGGATATAGCGCCAGAACCAGTCGGCGGGCATGCCCGTCCGCTCCGCGACATAGTCGGGAAACTGGGTATGATAGGCGCTGGTGAAAGCCAGCCGGCGCGACAGGCAGTAGCGGCGCGCGGCGAGGCCGATCGGCCCCTCGGTCGCGATGTGGATCGCATCGGCACCGAATTCGGCGATCCGCCGCCCGACACCGGCATGGGTCGTCAGCGCCAGCCGGATTTCGGGATAGCTCGGACAGGGCAGCGTGCGAAACTGGTCCGGCGCGACGACGCACACCTCATGCCCCATCGCGACGAGCTCGGCCGTCACCGCCTGCAACGTCCGGACTACGCCGTTGACCTGCGGCGCCCAGGCATCGGTGGCGATCGCGATCCTCATCCTCGGTCGCTCCTCAGGCCGCCATGGCCGGCGCGGCTTCGCGGCGCGCGGCGATCTCGTCGGCCCAGTGGAGCACTTCCAGCCGGCCGTCGAAATGCTCGACGAGTGCGGTGCAGCCCTCGACCCAGTCGCCGTCATTATAATAGACGATCCCACCGAAATCGCGGATCTCGGCGGTGTGGATGTGGCCGCAGACGACCCCATCGACACCCCTGTCGCGCGCATCGTGCGCCACCGCTTCCTCGAAGCGCGAAATGAACTCGACCGCGTTCTTGACCTTGTGCTTGGCGTGCTTCGACAGCGACCAATAGGGCAGATCGAGCCGCTGCCGCACCGCGTTGATCACGATGTTCAGCCGCATCAGCCCCGAATAGGCGGCGTCGCCGAGGAAGGCGAGCCAGCGGTGGCACATCACGACCGCGTCATATTCGTCGCCATGGGTGACCATCAGCCGGCGTCCGTCGGCGGTGTCGTGAATGGCGTGACGGCGGATCTCTATGCCGCCGAAGGTCAGCCCCGAAAACTGCCGGAACATCTCGTCGTGATTGCCAGGGATATAGACGACCCGGGTACCGCGCTTGGCGCGCTTCATCACGCGCCAGACGATGTCGTTGTGCGCCGAGGGCCAATACCAGCTGCGGCGCAACTTCCAGCCGTCGATGATGTCGCCGACGAGGTACATCGTCTCGCTGTCGGTGGAATCGAGAAAGTCGATCAACATCTGCGCATTGCAGCCGCGCGTGCCCAGGTGGACGTCGGAGATCCAGATCGTGCGATAGCGCTTCCGCTTCCGCTTCGCTTCGGGGATCGTCGGCCGAAGGTCCTGAAAATCGGCGATCCGGGTGATGGCATTCATCGCTCGTCTCCTGGCTGGATGACGTGCGAAGCCTATGATTCAACTTTGTTACAGGCGCCTTGGGGTTTCGCTTACGCCTTTATGACAGATGTTCATCCATTTTCTCGGATGTCCCGGCGCTAAGCCGCGCGCTTCAACAAGATAGCGGAGAAAGATGCCAGGCAGGGCGAAGTCGGTTTTCCACATCGGCCCGCTGCGGTTATGGGGCGCCGAAGCATGAAGGAGCCGAAAAAGATGCAGGTCTATGGCGATTCGATCTCGGGCAACTGCCTGAAGGTGAAATGGACGGCGGCGATTCTCGGCATCGCAATCGACTGGGTCGAGACGAGCGTCCTCGACGGTTCGACCCGAACGCCGGCCTTTCTCGCGATGAATCCAGCCGGACAGGTGCCGATCCTCGTCCGCGACGACGGCAGCAGCCTCGCCCAGTCGAATGCGATCATCCTACACCTGGCCGAGGGCAGCCCACTCATCCCCGCCGATCCGGTGCTGCGGGCCAAGATGTTCGAATGGCTGTTCTGGGAGCAGTATAGCCACGAGCCCTATGTCGCGGTCGCCCGCTTCCAGCTCCACTATCTGGGCAGGGCGCGAAGCGAGCTGGAACCGAAGATCGTCGAGCGCGGCCATGCAGCGCTCGCGCTGCTCGACAGACATCTTTCCACCAGCGACTGGCTGGTCGGCCAGGGCCTTACCCTCGCCGACATCGCACTCGTGGCCTATAGCCGGGTCGCTGACGAAGGGGGTTTCGACCTCGACGCCTATCCGGCGCTGCAGCGCTGGATCGGGCGGGTCGAGACTGCCCTCGGCATCTGATCGGGCAGCCGTCCCGGGAGCAACCGGGACGGCGTCCGAACCCGATCAGGCGACCTTCTGGTCAGCCGAGCCATTCTCGCGCAGCCAGGCAAGGACATTATCCGGCGAACTGACGCCATAAGGATCCTCGTCCGAGCCGTCGTCATTGATCCCCGGCTCCTCGAACCAGGCGACGACTCGGCCGTCCTCGACCACCATCGAATAGCGCCACGAGCGATCGCCGAAGCCGAGATGATCCTTCTTGATCAGCATGCCCATGCGGCGGGTGAAATCGCCCGAGCCGTCCGGCAGCATCTTGACCTTGTCGACGCCCAGATGCTTGCCCCACTGGTACATCACGAAGGCGTCGTTGACCGACAGGCAATAGACGTCGTCGGCGCCTGCCGCGCGGAGGTCTTCGTAGGAGCGCTCATAGGCCGGGCACTGCTCGGTGCTGCAGGTCGGCGTGAAGGCGCCCGGCAGCGCGAACACCACCACGCGGCGGCCCTTGAACAGCTCGCCCGTGTGGATGTCCTGCCAGCGAAACGGATTGGGCCCGCCGACGCTCTCGTCGCGGACACGGGTCTTCAGGGTAACGTCGGGAACGGTACGGCCCAGCATCGATAATCTCCTTGATACGGTCGAACGCCAGATGCCCGGAATGTTCTGATCGATCCAATTGGATTATGCGGTCTCAGTGATCGATTTTACGATCAAATCTGCGTTGGGCATGGGCCGACGAACCTGTAACGCGGGACAGGGAGGTCAGTGCCCCGCATCCGGGGCCACAGCTCGATTAACGGATCGGCCCCTCGGCGCGGCCCTGGACGAACTGATCCACATAGGGATTGCCGCTGTCATAGAGCCGGTCGCGCGGCCCGGTCCAGACGATCCGCCCCTGGTAGAGCATCGCGACACGGTGGGCGATCTTGCGCGCCGACGCCATGTCGTGCGTGATCGTGAGTGCGGTCACGCCAAGCTCCTCGACCAGTTCGACGATCAGATCGTTGATCACGTCGGCGCGGATCGGATCAAGACCGGTCGTCGGTTCGTCGAAGAAGATGATCTCGGGGCGCGGCGCGATCGCCCGCGCGAGGGCAACGCGCTTCTGCATGCCCCCGGACAATTCGCTGGGGCGCAGGTCGAGCACCTTGGCGTCGAGACCGACGCGCTCCAGGTTTTCCGTCGCGATGCGCCGCATGTTGGTCGCATCGCGCAGCCGGCCCTGGGTCAGCGCAAAGGTCACGTTCCGCCAGATGGGAAGCGAATCGAACAGGGCAGAACCCTGAAACAGCATCCCGAACTTGGCGCGCGCCCGTTCCAGTTCGCGGGTCGACATGGAGGCGAGATCCTCGCCATCGACGCGGATTTCTCCACGGTCGGGACGGATCAGGCCGAGGATGCACTTCAGCATCACCGACTTGCCGCTGCCCGACTGGCCGATAATGACCATCGATTCGCCGCGCTCGATGGAAAGATCGACACCATCGAGGACGCGGTTCGAACCGAACGCCTTGCCGACGCCCTGAAGGATGATCTTGGGTTCGCTCGCCATCAGCCGAACGCCACCAGCGTGATGATCATGTTGCTCAGCAGGATCAGGATGAAGGCCGAAACCACCGCATCGGTGGTCGCGCGTCCTACACCTGCGGCACCACCCTGCGCCTTGAAGCCGTGATAGCAGCCCATCAGCGCAATGAAGAAGCCGAAGAAGGCGGATTTGACGATCGCCATCTGCAGGTCGGTCGCGGTCAGGAACTGGCGGGTGGTCTGCAGATAACCGATCGCGTTGAAGTCGAGCTTGTAGACCGCGACGAAATAGCCGCCGAAAATCCCGATCGCATTGGCGATCAGCACCATCAGCGGGATCGCGATCAGCGCGGCGATCAGCCGCGGCGCGATCAGATAGCGATAGGGATCGGTGCGCAACGTGGTGAGCGCATCGAGCTGCTCCGTGACGCGCATCGTGCCGAGTTCGGCCGCCATCGCCGAAGACACGCGGCCTGCGACCATCAGGCCGACCAGCACGGGGCCGAGTTCGCGGACGATGCCAAGGACGACGATCGCCGGGACGGTCGAGGTCGCGTTGAAGCGGGAGCCGGCGGTGAAGGTCTGCTGCGCCAGCGCGGCGCCCGAGAAGATCGCGGTCATGCCCACCACCGGCAGCGAGAACCAGCCGATCTGCATCAGCTGCTCGAACAGCCGCGCGGGATAATAAGGGGGCCGGATCGCACGCGACAGCGTCGTTGCTGCGAAAGCCGCGACGCGCCCTATGGCGCCGAGCGCGGTGATCAGGACTCTCCCGATCGACGCGAAGAAAGCGATGATCTGCTGCAAAATCGCGTAGGTCCTACTCTGTCCAGAGCCGCTGATAGCGGGAGCCGAGCCCCGTCAGCAACTCATATTGCGACAAGCCGGTAAGGCGGGATGCCTCGTCGAGCCGGTAATCGATGGCCAGCCAGTCGCCCTCTCCGACTTCGGCCGAACCCATATCGACCGCAATAAGATCCATCGAAACGCGTCCGACCAGCGGGCAGCCAGCCTCGCCGAGGCGCGCCGAGCCTCGACCGGCGAAGGCCCGGAGATAGCCATCGGCATAGCCGAGATTGAGAATGGCGATACGCGTCGGCTGCTGGGCGACGAAGGTCGCGCCATAGCCGACGCTCTGGCCCGGGAGGACGTCGCGGACCTGCAGCACCTGCGCTTCGATGGCGGCGACCGGACGAATATGCCCCTGCGCCGCAGGATGGGGGACTCCGCCATAGAGCGCGAGGCCCGGGCGGGTCAGGTCGAAGCCATAGGCCGGACCGAGACAGGCACCCGCCGAATTGGCGAGACTGTAGCGGCGCGCCGGAACCGCGCCCGCGACTTCGACGAACTGCGCCCGCTGCCTCTCGGTCAACGGGTGACCCGGCTCGTCCGCGCAGGCGAGGTGGCTCAGCAGCAGATCGATGTTGAGCCCGTCGAGCAGGCCCGAGCAGGCCTCCTCAACCGTCAGACCCAGGCGGTTCATGCCGGTGTCGACCATGACATCGCAGGGACGGCCTGCGGCGACCTGCTTCCACCGCGCAACCATGGCCGCGCTGTTGAGGACCGGGCGCGCCGACGAGGCGAGCGCGGCGTCCATATCCTCGGCGCGCGCGCCATGAAGCACGGAAAGCGAGACACTCTGGGGAAGCGCGAGCTGATCGGCCTCGGCCCAGGTCGCGACGAAGAAATCGCGGCAGCCGGCACCCGCCAGATGGCGAACGACCTCGCGCGCGCCAAGGCCATAGCCGTCAGCCTTGACGGCGGCACCGGCGGGGGCACCGCCCTGCCCGGCCAGCCAGCGCCAGTTCGCGACCAGCGCGGCGGAATCGAGGGTAAGGCGGAGGGGCAGATCCTTGGGGCTCACCCGAGCGCGATAGCCGCCCGCGCGGCGCTATTCCAGTTCTTTGCCTGCAGTCTCGGGCAACCACAGGAACGTCACCACCAGCGCCATCGCCGCCACCCCCACCGTATACCAGAGTCCTGCGAAGGGATCGCCCGACCGGGCGACCATATACTGGCTGATGAAGGGCAGGAAGCCGCCGAAATAGCCGGTACCGATGTGATAGGGGACCGACATGGAGGTGTAGCGCACGCGGGCAGGAAACATCTCCACCAGCAGCGCCGCAGCCGGGCCATAGGTCATGCCCGAAAGGCAGCCGATGGCGATGATCCCGAGCGCGATCCGCAGGGCGGCGCCGAAGGTCGGCGTGATCTTTTCCAGACGATAGCCTGCCTCGGTCAGCGCGGCGTCCAGTAGCGCCGAATCGTCGACATTCACCCGCGTTCCGCCGATCGTCACGACCGGCGCGCTGCCTTCCGCCGACTTGGCCGTTTGATAAGCTACGCCCTTTCGCGACAGTGCGTCGAGGATGCGGCCGCAGGCCGTGGCCTGATCCTTGGCAAAGGGATCGTAGCTGCAGTCGCTGCCACGTACGACCACCGGAGCGCGCTCCATGGCGGCGGCCAGATCGGGATTGGCGGCCGCCCCCATCCAGTGGAAGATCGGGAACATCAGGGCGATCGTCAGAACATAGCCGGCCAGGATGATCGGCCGCCGGCCGAGCTTGTCCGAAAGCCAGCCGAACAGGATGAACCAGCCGAGACTGAACAGCGCGCCCACGCCGATGACCAGGCGCGCCGCATCGTCCTCCAGCCGCAGGCTGTTCTGGAGAAAATAGAGCGCCTGGAACTGGGCCGTATACCAGACCACGGTCAGGCCCGCTGCGACGCCGAACAGGGCGACGAGAACCATCCTGATCTTCGGCCAGCTGTCGAAGCTTTCGCGCAGCGGGTTGCGCGCGACCGTCCCAGCCTCCTTCATCGCCTTGAAGACCGGGCTTTCCTTGAGCTTGAGCCTGATCCAGAGCGAAATTCCGAGCAGGATCAGCGAGAAGAGGAAGGGAATGCGCCAGCCCCAGGCGCGGAAGTCCGTGTCGCTGACGACGAGCCCGGCACCGAGGACGACGATGAGGCTGAGAAGAAAGCCGCCCACCACACCCGACTGGATGAAGCTGGTGTAGAGACCCCGTCGGTGGGACGGGGCATGTTCCGCGACGTAGATCGCCGCGCCGCCATATTCCCCGCCCAGCGCCAGCCCCTGCAGCACCCGGCAGAGGACCAGGAGAATCGGGGCGGCGACGCCGATCGATTCATAGGTCGGCAGCACGCCAACGGCCGCGGTGGCGACACCCATCAGCGCGATGGTGACGAGGAAGGTGTATTTCCGGCCCAGCCGGTCGCCGAGAACCCCGAAGAACAGGGCGCCCAGCGGCCGCATGCCGAAGCCCACGCCGAAGCTGGCGAGGAAGATCAGGAAGCTGACCGCCGGATTGTCGGACGGGAAGAAATGGCCGGCGACGATGTTGGCGAGGGTGCCGTAGATGAAGAAATCATACCATTCGAACACGGTACCCAAGGTGGAGGCGAGGATGACCAGACGGTCCCGCTTCGCATCAATCGTGCCTGCCCCCAATGCCGCTCTCCCCGCCGCCTGTTATCCTGCAGGGAGTATGGCAGAGCCGCATCCGCGACAAGGGCGCGAACGCGCTCCCTGCGATCAGCACGGCTCGGGCGGCGCGGCCGGCGCCGCTGCGGGCCGCGCCGCATCCATTAGCGGGTGCTTCGCATTCACCAGTTCGACCAGATGCGCGCTGTTCACATGGGTGTATATCTGGGTGGTGCCGATATCGGCATGCCCCAGCATGGTCTGCAACGCACGCAGATCGGCGCCACCTTCGAGCAAATGGGTGGCGAAGGCGTGCCGCAGCACATGCGGACTGATCCGCTCCGGCGGAATCCCCGCCTCGGCGGCAAGCTCGCGGACCAGTTGGAACAGGCGAACCCTGCTGAGATGGGCATGTCCCGATGGGAAAAGCCAGGGCTGGTCGGCGGGCACATGCGCGGTCCAGTCGGCCACCGCGGCGCGGGCGCGGTCGGAGATCGGGACCAGCCGCTCGCGACCGCCCTTACCGCGCAGGATCAGGAAGGGCCTGTCTCCGCGCAGCGCATGGCGCGGCAGCGAGACCAGCTCGGTAGCGCGCAGGCCCGAACCGTAAAGCAGCTCGAACAGGGCGATCAGGCGCAGGGTCAGCGGATCGCCATGGCGATCGCGCCGACGCTCCTCCAGGGCTTCGAACAGGCGATCGATGTCGCCATGGCCCAGCGTACGCGGCAGGGCACGGCGGACGCCCGGTCGCGGAAGCGCGTCGGAGGGATCGTCGGTCCGCACGCCTTCCTCCTCGAGAAAAGAGAAGAAGCGGCGAAGCACGGAGGACTTGCGGGCGACGCTGGTCGTGCTGAGCGCCATCCATTCGCTGCCCAGGCGCTGGAGCGCTTCGGCATCTGCCGCCACCAGCCCACCGTCCAGCAAGGCCGACGCCCCGCGAAGGTCCGATCCATAAGCGAGCAGAGTGTTGCGCGCGGCACCGCCCTCGGCCGCGAGCATCTCCAGGAACTGGACTATCGCCTGGGCGTCCGTCATCCGCCGACTAGTGCCGCCGCCAGCCCGGGAAGTCGAGCCCGGTAAGCCGCGACGGCGACAGGGTCAGAGCCGGGTCATCGCTTCGGCCGCGATCATCCGTGCTTCGCCGTCCAGACCGACATTATGAAGCGCGCGGATCATCGTCGCGAACATCGGCGACGATATGCCGCCCCAGCCGGTCCGCTGCATGCCCGCCGCCACCATCAGCAGTACCGTGCCCTGCTCGCCCCGATCGGCGGCCTGCAGCAAAATGCGGGCCCAGTTGCTGCGATTGTCGAATCCGACGCCCTGATCGGACAGCAGTTTCAACTGATCCTCGGTTTGCAAACGGTCGAGTCCGGCGAGTGCCGCGAGCAGGAGACGCAGCTTGTGCGGGTTCGAGTCCGCCCAGCGGCCGGCGACCGCCGACAGCCGATCCGCCGACAGGTCGACCGAGATGTTGGGCGTGCCCACGGCCAATATCGCCCAGGCGGGATCGCCCTTCTCTCCCGACATGCCCGCGACGACGGGCGCCCAGCCGGAGGCCTTTCGGTCGAGCCCCGCCGCCATCATCGCGCCGATCAGTTCGGCAGCGTCGCCCGCATGGTCCGAATCCGGCACGATCCGTGCCGCCGCTCGCGCGGTGAGGATGAGGGCCGCATAGCGGTCCGCCTTGCCCTCCTCGCCCCAGGCCTCGCCGTTCCAGAAAGCCTTCATCGCCGACAGGCGCGCGTCGTCGCTGTCGGCGACATAGCATTGCCGCAGCCGGGCGGCGGGGCTGTCCCCGGTAAACTCTCCGCTATCATCGGCCGCCTGCGAGAAAAGATCGACCAGCGCGGAATTGGAGAAGACGCCGAGGCGCGCGGCGGTAAGCGCCGCGCTCAGCCGTTCGGCGGCGGGGACCATGGGTGCGCGCGCGGACCAGGCGATCGTCTGGGGGCCGACCGTACGATAGAGATCGGCCGGCACGGTCAGGCCGAGCGCATTGGCCAGGCCGAAGCGCCAGCTGGTCAGCTGATTCACGCCGGTCCATTCGACCGCGACACTGCGGCGGCCCGCTCCGTTCACCGCCATCATCCGTTCGGCCAGCTGGACGTCGATGCCGCGCGGGTCGCGCGTCCTGCGCCGCGCCTGGTCCATCAGCACGTCGGCGATCGCCGTGTCGCCCGACAGTGCCGAACAGACCGCCCGCGCCATCGGCCAGATCGGCTCGCGGCTGCGAATGGCGCCGCCGTCGGCGAGCGGACACAGGCCGGCGACATCGGCCGTCGCCAGAGCCGCCTGCCCCGCCACGGCGTAGAGCTTCGCGTTGAAGCGATCGACGTCGACGCTTTGCACGAGCATCGCCGCGCCGTCCGCCTCACCCATCCGCAGCAGCAGCCAGGCGCGTTCGGCCACCCAATCTGGAGCGGAGACGTTGGCAGGCGTGGGCACCTTGGTGACGAGCGCGCGCCGCAGGGCGATCGACGCCCAGCGCGACGCGAGCGGCGCATCGAGCCGGCGCATCATCGTCGACAGGAACCGGCCATCGCGCTCGCCCCAGCTGTTCCGGCCATAGCCGGAACCGAGGCCAACGACGTCGATCGGCCGCCGCGCCGAATCGGGAAGCTCAGCCTGCCGCGACACCGGCTGCGGCGGCGCGACCGAGGCGAAGATGCCGGGATCGAGCACAAGCGACGGGGTGGCGCCGGCGGGGGGCGCAGAAGCGTTCTGCGGCGGGGTGGCTCCCGTCTGCGCGTTGGGCGCCTGTGACGGAGCCGGGGTCGGCTGCGGCCGAGCGGCCGGCGGCGCCTGGCCGAAGCCGGGCGGCAGCAGCGACTCTTGGGCAATCGCGGCGGCAGCGCCCAGCGCGGTCAGACCGGTTCCGACGAGCAGCAGGCGCGGCAGCAGCCCGCCGAACCGCTTATTGCGCGGCAGCTTCATTCAGCATCGCCTTTTCGACGGTCACGGGAGGCTGCTCGGTGTCGACGAAGCTCAACCCGACCAGCGCCAGGACGATGACCAGGACGATCGAAAGAAGAATGAAACTGAACCGCGACATGGAATTCCCTTGGGTGGACGGGCAGGTTGCAATCGACGGGCTTTTGCCCGAGGGGGCGCCCATGTGTATAGCCCTCGATGACATGTCGCAAAGCCTGCCTCCCACGACCCCGCGTTTCGATCGTCCGCTGGTCCTGATCGGCTTGATGGGCGTGGGCAAGTCGACCATCGGCAAGAGGCTCGCGGGGCGTCTGCACCTGCCGTTCGTGGACGCCGACCACGAGATCGAGCGCGCAGCCGGCCTGACGATCAGCGAAATATTCGCGCGCTTCGGCGAAAAGGAGTTCCGCGACGGCGAGCGGCGCGTGATCGGGCGGCTGATCGACGGCAAGCCCAAGATCATCGCCACCGGCGGCGGCGCGTTCATGCAGGAAGAGACGCGCAACCTGATCCTCGAAAAGGCGCTCGCCATCTGGCTGGACGCGGATATCGAGGTGCTGGCCGAGCGCGTGTCGCGGCGGGACGGCACCCGCCCCCTGCTCAAGAATCGTGACCCGCGCGAGGCGTTGACCGAGCTGGCCGCCATCCGCAACCCGATCTATGCGCTCGCCCCCGTCCATGTCCGCAGCCAGCCGCTGCCGCACGACGCCACGGTCGACGCCATCATGAAAGCCCTGTCCGCATGACGATCCGCGTGGCGCTCGGTGAGCGCAGCTATGACATCATGATCGAGAATGGCGCGCTCGACCGCGCGGGAGAGCTGCTCGCTCCCTATGCCGCGCGTGGCCGATTCATCATCGTCACGGATCGAAATATCGTTCCTAATCAGCTTTATAGACTGGAAAGCTCGCTCACCGCAGCAGGTATCGCCTGTGCGATCGAGGTTCTTCCGCCGGGGGAATCGACCAAGAGCTGGGCAATGCTCGAAAAGCTGACCGACGCGATGCTGGCCTATGGCGTCGAGCGGAACGACACGCTGATCGCGCTCGGCGGTGGCGTGATCGGCGACCTGGTCGGCTTCGCCGCCTCGATCGTCAAGCGGGGCTGCCGCTTCGTCCAGGTGCCGACCACGCTGCTGTCGCAAGTGGACTCGTCGGTCGGCGGCAAGACCGCGATCAACAGCCGCGCAGGCAAGAATCTGATCGGCGCCTTCTACCAGCCGGTCCACGTCCTGATCGATCCGACCACGCTCGACACGCTGCCGGTCCGCGAAGTCCGCGCCGGCTATGCCGAGGTGGTCAAATATGGCCTGATCGACGATCCCGCCTTCTTCGCCTGGTGTGAGGCCAATGTCCGACAGCTGCTTGGCGGCGATTCCAGCGCGCGACTGGAAGCGATCGGCAAAAGCGTCGCGGCCAAGGCGCGCATCGTGGGCGAAGACGAGCGGGAGACGAGCGGGCGGCGCGCACTGCTCAACCTCGGCCACACCTTCGGTCATGCCCTCGAAGCGGAAACCGGCTTTTCCGATCGCCTCCTTCACGGTGAGGCGGTCGCGGCGGGCATGGCGCTCGCCTTCCGTTTCTCCGCCGCCCAGGGGCTGTGCAGTGCGGACGACGCGCGCCGCGTGACCGACCACCTCGCCGCCGCCGGCCTGCCGACGACTCTCGAAACCGCCGGCGTCGATGCGCGCGGCGATGCGCTGGTCGCGCATATGCTGCACGACAAGAAGATGGAGGGCGGCCGCCTCCCCTTCCTGCTCGCGCGCGGCATCGGCGAGACCTTCCTCGAAAAGCAGGTCGATCTGGCCGCCGTCGCGCGCTTCCTCGACGCCGATCGCGGCTGAGCGCGTCTCCTCCGTTTCCGACCCTTCGTCGGTTGGCCAGGACGGAGCGCTGGGATAGGCTCCCCCACATCGGGGGGATTCGGTGCTTAGCTTTCTTGCCGCAGGGGAAAATCTGGCCTTCGTGATCGCGCTGGCGATCATGCTCCTCGTCGGTATCGTCGAAGTCGCGGGCATCGGCGCCGGCGCCCTCGGATCCGATCTGGATCTCGATGCCGACGGCAACTGGCTCGGCTGGCTGGGCTTCGGGCGCTTGCCGCTGCTGATGCTGATCGTGCTGTTCCTCGCCTGTTTCGGGCTGATCGGCCTGATCGGTCAGCAGATCGCCCACGACCTGGTCGGATCGCTTCTGCCGGGATGGGTAGCGGTGCCAGGCGCCGCTTTCCTTGCCCTGCCCCTGACCGGACTGTTCGCGCGCGGCTTCGCCCGGATCATGCCGCGCGACGAGACGACGGCGATCCTGCAGGATCAGCTGGTCGGCCTGCACGGCCATATCGTGGTCGGCACCGCCAGCCGAGGCCATCCCGCGCGGACCCGCGTCCGCGATTTCCATGGTCAGGACCATTATGTGATGGCCGAACCCGACATGCCCGACGCCCGCTTTACCGAAGGCGACGAGATCCTCCTCGTCCGCCGCGAGGGCCAGATATTCCGCGCGATCAGCAGCGGCTCTCCTCCCTTCTCACAGTGGATAGAAAGATGAGCAATTTGCCCATACCCGCCTCCGACAGCCTGATCGAAGGCGGCCGGAGCATCTACCTTATCGCACCGGCGGTTGTCGTCCTCACGCTGCTCGTGCTCGGCTTCATACTGGCGCGGCTCTATCGGCGGGCATCGAAGGAAATCGCCTTCGTCCGGACCGGCTTTGGCGGGGAAAAGGTCGTGATGAACGGCGGCGCGATCGTGCTGCCCGTCTTCCATGAGACGATGCCGGTCAACATGAACACCGTCCGTCTTGCCGTCGAGCGCAAGAATGCCGACGCGCTGATCACGCTCGACCGGCTGCGGATCGACGTGAAAGCCGAATTCTATGTTCGCGTCCGCCCCGATCGCGAGGCGATCGCCATGGCTGCGCAGACACTGGGCATGCGCACCATGCACTCGGAAAATCTGAAGGAGCTGGTCGAGGGCAAGTTCGTCGATGCGCTGCGCTCGGTCGCGGCCGGCATGACGATGAATCAGCTGCACGAACAGCGCTCGGACTTCGTCCAGAAGGTGCAGCAGGTCTCGTCAGCCGATCTGGCGATGAACGGTCTCGAGCTCGAATCGGTCTCGCTGACCGGGCTCGACCAGACCTCGATCGAGCATTTCAACGCGAACAATGCGTTCGACGCCGAAGGTCTCACCCGGCTGACCGAACAGATCGAGCTGCGCAAGAAAGCGCGCAACGACATCGAGCAGGACACGCGCGTCCAGATCGAGGCGAAGAATCTCGAGGCGCAGCGCCAGTCCTATCTGATCTCGCGCGACAATGAATTCGCGCGGCTCGAGCAGGAGCGCGAGATCGAGATGCGCCGCGCCGAGCAGATGTCCGAAATCGCCCGCCAGCAGTCCGAGCGCCAGCGCGAGGCCGAGCAGGCACGGATCGAGGCCAAGCAATTGACCGATGCCGCCCAGATCGAAGCGGACCGGGCCGTGCAGGAGGCGAAGATCGCCCAGACGCAGGCACTGGAAATCGCACGGCAGGAGCAGCAGATCGCCGTCCAGAACAAGAGCCGCGAGGAAAGTCAGGCTAAAGCCGAAGCCGACAAGGCGCGGGCGGCCGCCGTCGCCGCCGAGGAACAGGTCGCGACTGCCCGCGAAACCGAGATCGCCGAGCGCGCCAAGCGGATCGAGCTGATTCAGGCGGCGAAGGAAGCCGAGCGCCAGGCGCTGGGCATCAAGGTCGAGGCCGAGGCCGAGAAGCAGGCCGCCGCCGACCGCGCCGCAGCCGTGCGCGCCGCCGCCGAGGGCGAGGCTGAAGCGGAGAAGCTGCGTGCGGAGGCTTCGCGTGTCCGCTTCGAGGTCGAGGCCGCAGGCAAGCGCGCGGTCAACGAGGCTGCCAACCTGCTGTCTTCCGAGAACATTTCGCTGCAAGCCAAGCTCGAGCTGCTGCGCGTCCTGCCCGACATCGTGCGCGAGGCCGCCAAGCCGATGGAAGCAATCGATTCGATCAAGATCGTCCAGGTCGACGGATTGACCGGCGGAGGCGCGTCGGCGGGTGAAGGCTCGGCCGGCGGCGATGGAAACCTCGCCCAGTCAGCGGTCGCGGCAGCGCTCCGTTATCGCGCACAGGCCCCCGTGGTCGACGGGCTGATGAAGGAGCTCGGCCTTGACGGGTCGAGCCTCGATACGCTCGTATCCAGCGCGACATCGAGCGCTGGCATCGCGAAGGATGACGGCGCGAAGGCGAAGAGGGACTGAAGGATAAAGGGCGACCGGCACGCTGGTCGCCCTTCGTCACTTGCCTTTGAGATAACCCATAGCGAGCCACATCCAGCCCAGGATGAGCGACAGCCCGCCTATCGGCGTGATCGCACCGAGCCACCGGGGCGCTCCAAACGCCATTGCATAGAGCGTTCCGGCGAAGACCGTCATTCCCAACAGGAACAGCGCGGCCGTCCCGCGGCTGCGCGCGAGGATCGCCAGGCCGGCGACCGCGTGGACGATCTGGTAGAGCGAGCCCGTCGACAGCCATTCGGCTGCCTTGCCCGATGCGCCGTGTGTCCCATAGGCGCCGGCGATCACCGCGACCGCGCCCGACAAAGCGAGCAGCGCCGCCAGGGCATCGCCCGAGCTTCTAGCGCGTGCCATGGTTCTGCTCCGCTTCGGGCTCGGTGGACAGGTCGAGGCTGCGATCAGCACTGAACATCATCTCGCGCTTCACGGTGACGTCGCCCGAGGCGATCTGCGCCTCCAGGCGCAGCCCGTCGCGGCGGCGATATTCGGTCTCGATCATCTCGATATTCTCCGGACTGAACCCCAGCCGGTCTAGCGTCTCGCGCCCCAGCAGCACGGCGGATTCGAAAAGTTCGCGAACCGCGCCGGCCAGATCGAGCTTGCTCAGCGACATCATGTGCAGCCGATCATAGGCGCGCACCAGGATAGCGGCCTTGGGAAAGGCTTCGAGAATGGGCTGCAACTGCGCCTTGTCGAGGCCGTTGCCGTCGACGCAGAAGAGGATCGCCTGCGCGTCCGCCGCTCCTGCATTGCGCAGCAGGTCGATGCGCGTGCCGTCGCCATAGAAGACCTTGACGTCGAACTTCTGGGCGACGTCGATCTGCTCGACCCGCCGGTCGATCAGGCTGACCCTGACCCCGGCCGCGAGCAGCATCTGCGCGACCGTCTGTCCGAAGCGGCCATAGCCGACGATGATCGCCGCCGGGCTGATCGAGCCATCGGGTCCGGGGCGATCCTCCTGGCTGGGCGGCGGTGTCAGGAAACGGCGGGAGAACATCATCAGGAAGGGCGTGGTCGCCATCGAGAGGGTCACGATCGCGCCGAACAGGCTCGCCGCCTCGGGGGCGATCAGCAAAGCACCTGAAGCCTGGGCGAACAGCACGAAGGCGAACTCGCCGCCCTGGCTCAGCAACAGGCCGAAGCTGAGTGCCGGCCGTGTCGGCACCCCGAACATCCGCGCGATGCCGAACATGACGACGGTCTTGGTGGCGACGACTGCAGCGGCCATGGCGATCACGAACAGCGGCCGTTCCATGATGACGCCCAGATCCAGCAACATCCCGACGGCGAGAAAGAAGAGACCCAGCAGGATCGTGCGGAACGGCTCCACATCGGCTTCGAGTTCATGCCGATAGGGCGAATCGGCGAGCATCACGCCGGCGACGAAGGCTCCCAGCGCGGTGGACAGATGGAGCATCTCCATCACGGCCGCCGCCGCCAGGACGGTGAAGAGCCCGGCCGCCACGAACAGCTCGCGCTCGCCCATATTGCCGACCAGGCGGAACAGCGGATTGAGGATGAAGCGGCCGGCGAGGACCAGACCGACGATCGCACCAACCGTATAGAGGCCGAGCAGCCATCCCGGCGGCGCACCGGGCACCGGCGGCGTCCGCGACAGGGTGGCGATGATCGTGATCAGCGGGATCAGCGACAGGTCCTGGAAGAGCAGGACCGAGAAGGCCCGTTCCCCGGCCGGCGTGTTGAGGCGCCCGGCAGACTGCAGCATCGGCAGCACCTGCGCGGTCGACGACAGTGCCAGCGGCAGGCCGAGCGCCAGCGAGGCAGCGAGCGAGAAGCCCGTCGTGGCAAAGATCACGCCCGCAATGGCCAGGCCACAGGTTACCACCTGGACGAGGCCCAGCCCGAAGATGTCGCGCCGAAGCCGCCACAGCCGGTTGGGATGAAGTTCTAGCCCGACGAGAAACAGCAGCAGGACGATACCGAGTTCGGCGATGCCGAGCTTGGCCTCTGCCCCGCCAATCAGACCCAGCCCCTGCGGACCGATCACCGCGCCTGCGACCAGATAGCCGAGCGTGGCACCGAGCCCCAGCCGTCGGAATACAAGCACCGAGCCTATGGCCGCGCCCAGCATGACGACGCCGTCGCGGATCAGGAAAGCCTGGGATGGTTCGGTCATCGCGTCTGGCTTTCCTGAGTAACGGAATGGGTGGCGTCTCGTGCGGCAGCGGCAGCCTCGGCGACCGCCTCGAACGCGAGGCGAATCGAGGGATGGCGGGCCGCGTGAGGCCGCGCCGGAAGAAATATCTCCAACCCGGGCCAGTCGCCCGGATCGTCGCGCTCGCCGGCGAGAAAGGCGGCCAGCGCGTCGCGCGCTTCGGCTAGATCGCCCGGACTCCGCCCGATCGCATGTTCGCCCATAAGCGCCGCCGCAGCCTGGCCGAGCGCGCAAGCACGAACTTCCTGCCCCAGCGCCGCGACTCGACCGTCAGGGTCGAGCGCAACGTCCACGGTTACGCGGCTGCCGCAGATGGGCGAACGGCGCGACACCGTCGCCTGCGGCTGCTCCAGCCGCTGCTGATGGGGAATGGCGGTCGCGAGCCGCAATATCTGCGCATTGTAAAGCGTGGCCGACATGCCGTCCCTTTAGGACGATATCGCCGCCCCGTCATCCGCCGCCTGCACCGGAAGGCAGACGGCCGAAGCCGTCCGCCCCTGTTCGGTGCCGCGCCTCAGCCTTCGAGCTGGCGAATGAGCAGCCGGACGTCGGCGTCCAGTTCCGCGTCGGTCTGGCGCAGCTTCTCGATCTGCTTGACCGCGTGGATCACGGTAGTGTGGTCGCGTCCGCCGAAGCGGCGGCCGATCTCGGGCAGCGACCGCGGGGTCAACTGCTTGGCGAGATACATGGCGACCTGGCGCGGACGTGCGACTTCGCGGGCGCGGCGCGCGCTCGACATCTCGGCCTGCCGGATGCGGTAATGGTCGGACACCTTCCGCTGGATCTCGTCGATCGTCACGCGGCGCTGGTTGGCCCTCAAGATATCGGCGAGAGTCGCCTGGGTGAAGTCGATGTCGACCGGCTTGCCCGACAGAGCCGCATAGGCGACCACCCGGTTGAGCGCCCCCTCCAGCTCGCGCACATTGGCGCTGATTCGGCGGGCGAGGAACATCACCACATCCTGCGGAACCTGCGCCTGCGGCATGCCCTGCAGCTTGCGCATCAGGATGTTGAGCCGCAGTTCGAAGTCGGCCGGGTTCACGTCGGCGACGAGACCCCAGGACAGGCGCGACAGGATCCGGCTTTCGATCCCGTCGAGGTCCTGCGGGCTGCGATCGGCGCTGATCACGAGGCGACGCCCCGCCGAGATCAGCTCGTTCATCGTGTGGAAGAACTCTTCCTGGGTCGATTCCTTACCCGCGATGAACTGGACGTCGTCGATCATGAGAACGTCGGCGGCGCGCAGCTTCTGCTTGAAGCTGAACGTGTCCTTCGCCCGCATCGCGGAGACGAACTCGAACATGAACTTCTCGGCCGACATGTAGACGACCTTCGCGCCGGGGTGGCGCGCCAGATAGTCGTGGCCGATGGCGTGCATCAGGTGGGTCTTGCCGAGACCCGTGCCCCCATGAAGGAACAGCGGATTGAAGGCGAGCTTGCCGCCCTCGGCCAGGGTCCGCGCCGCATTATAGGCCACCTCGTTCGCCTTGCCGACGACGAAACTCTCGAAGGTGTAGCGGGCCTCGAGCGGGGTTCCGCAGCGAAGCTCGGTCTCGGGCACACTGGCAGGCACCGCCTCGGGCGCCGGATCGCCAGCGGGGGCGGCGTCGGCCGAGAACAGCACCGGACGCTCCGCCGCCATTCCGGCAACGATCGACACCTGCCGGATCTGCGGCAGCAGGGCGCGCCATGCGTGCAGAAGATGATCGGCGAAATGGGTGTTCGCCCAATTGGCCATGAACTCGCTCGGCGCGACCAGCCTCAGCTCACCGGCGGCGAGATCGCAATCGCCAAGCGTCAGCGGCTTGAGCCAGCCGTCGAAGGTCCGCACGCCGATGCTCCGGCGCAATCCGGACCGAATCGTTTCCCAAGCCTGGGCAAGCGCAACGTCCACGCCGGCGCTCGCCGACGCTGCATCGCCCATCCCCAAACCTAAACCGTCAGACAC